>JBAZTI010000008.1:0-29162 GCA_041662045.1 Candidatus Micrarchaeia archaeon
TTTACATAAAGGGCTTGAAATTCCGCGGCTTCAAGTCATTCAGGCGCGCAGAGGCGGCTTTTACCAACGGCTACGTATGCCTCGCAGGCCCCAACGGGAGCGGCAAGTCCAACGTCACAGACGGCATACGCTTTGCGCTTGGCGAGGGCAGCCTCAAGGCGCTTCGCGCGAAAAAGGTGGCCGAGCTTGTCAACACCTCCTGCAAGTTCGCCGAGGTCACGCTTTTCATAGACGGCGAGCGCCAGTTCGAGATAAGGCGCGCGATAAACTCCGAGGGCAAGACTCTTTACCGGATAAACGGCAAGCGCTCCACCAGGACGCTTGTGATGGAGGAGCTGCGCCAGTACGGCATGGAGGCGGGGAGCCACAACATAATCGCGCAGGGCCAGGTCCAGAAAATCGTGGAGATGAACGCAAAGGAGCGCCGCCAGATAATAGACGGCACCGCGGGCATTGCCGAGTTCGACCAGAAAAAAGCGGAGGCGCTTTCCGAGCTTTCCGTGGTGGAGCAGAAAATCACCGAGGCCCAAATCGTGCTTGGCGAGCGCGAGGCAAACCTGTCCATGCTTGAGCGGGAGAAGAACGACGCGCTTGCATACGCGGATGCGCAGACGAGCTTCAAGCGGGCAAAGGCGTCAGTGGCAAACGCAGAGCATGCCAAGCTGAGCAGGAATTTCACAGATGCCGTTTCAAAGCACGCAGCCGCCAAGGAGGCGCTTGAGGAGATAGCCAAGCAGTCCTCCGTGCTGACTGGCAGGATAAACGAGCTTGAGGCCGCGAAAAAGCCCATAATGGACAAGATTGGCTCGTCCGCGAGCCGCGAGGCGGCGCTTGCCGAGATACAGGAGCTGAAGGTGTCCATAGGGAGCGACGGGGCCACGCTTTCCGAGAGGAAGCGCGAGGCAGGGAAGCTCGAGGGCGGGCAGAAGGCCTTCGACACGCAGATGGCATCCATAAAAAAGGAACAGCAGGGCTGCGAGGCAAAGGCCGCCGGGCTTTCATCGCAGCTTTCGCAGCTGTCCTCCCAGGTTGCAGAGCTTGAGAAGAAGTCCGGCGTGCAGTCCGATTCAGCCGCCCGGAAAATCTCGGAGAGGCTCGATTTCCTCACTTCCGAGATAATGTCCCTCAAGGAGCAGCGCGCCTCGCTCGAGGCCGCGATGTCGGAAAAGGAAAAGTCGCTGGAGGGAAGGCGCAACGAGCTGGAAAGGCTCGCGTCCGTGCTTGGCGAGGACAAGGGCGCGCGGCAGGAAGGCGAGCGCGGCGTGCTTGAAAAGGAGGCGCTCTCGCACCAGAAGGCGCTTGACGCGCTCTTCGAGCAGGAAAAGCAGCTGAACAGGCAGCTTCCGGACCTTGACAAGAGGCTGCTGTCCACCAAGGAGAGGGCCGCGACGCTGCGCGCAAACATCTCCCCATCCGCCGGAAGCATTGCGCTTCGCGCAGTGGAGGAAATGAAGGCTGGCGGCATGCGCGGCATATTCGGCACGGTCTCCTCGCTTGTCTCCTGCGACCCCAAGCACTCCACCGCCATCGAGGCTGCGGCAGGCCAGCGGCTCAACTACGTGGTGGTGGACTGCATGGACACCGCCATTGCGGCAATCGGGCGCCTCAAGTCGCAGAAATCTGGCAGGTGCACATTCATCCCCCTGGACATGCCTCCCCGCAGGGAGGACGCCGGGGCGGCTGGCGCGCAGAAGGCATCGGGCTGCCTGGGCCCCCTTATCGGGTTCGTGAAATACGACGCAGCCTACAAGAAGGCAATGGAGTACGCGTTTTCCGAGACATTGCTTTTCGACACCGTGCAGAATGCCAAGAAGGCGGGCGTTGGCAAGGCGCGCATGGTCAGCCTCGAGGGCGAGCTCCTTGAGCGCTCGGGCATCATCTCAGGCGGCGCGCAGAAGGGCTCGCTCCTCTCCAAGGGCGCGCTTGACAAGCTTGAGGCGGAGGCGGCGTCCATAGAGGCCGAGCGCAAGGAGGTCTATTCCACCCTATACTCGCTGCGCGAGGAAATGTCCCAGAAGCGCAAGGAAAAGGCCGATGCCGAGGTGAAGCTGCGAGGCATTGAAATCGAGATGGAAAGCAGCAAGGCGCGGCGCGAGGGCGCGAAAAAGGCAGCAGAGGCGATGGCCGAGATCGGCGAGGCCATATCATCCTCGGAGAAGGAAATCGCAGGCATGAAAAAGCGCGCATCTGAAATAGCCTCCAGGCTCGACGAGGCGATGGCCGGGCACACGCGCGAGAAGGAACTGCAGTCGGCGGCGCAGGAAAGCGCGAGAAAGGCGGATTCCGAAGCCCAGAAAAAGCTCCAGTCCCTCCTCTCCCAGCGCTCCTCGCTCGAGGCGCAGCTTTCAGCAAGGCGCGAGGAGGCGGAAAGGCTCTCCGGCGAGCTTGGGGCGAAAAAGTCAGAGGCTGCCGAGGCTGCAAAAACTCTTGATGCATGCAAAAAGGAGGCGTCCGGGCTTGCGGAAAAGATTGCCAGGTCGGAGCATGCGCTTCGTGAAAAGGAGGAGCATCTCTCCGAGATAAGCAAGGCAAGCCAAAAGCTGATGGCAAGGCTGTCCGAGCTTGAGGCGCAGGTGAAGGACGTGGCGGCGCAGCTTGGCAAGGTGAGGGCCGAGGAGGAGAAGAAGAGCCGCGAGATGATAACGCTTGACGCCAACCGCCAGATAATCGAGCAGAGGCTCTCTGACCTGAAGGCAGAGCTTGACCTGTACTCGGGGGTCCCCACCATAGACGCAAGCAGGCAGGAGCTTGACGAGCTGTCGCGGTCCAGCCAGGCGAAGATGGACGCGCTTGGCAGCGTGAATCTGCGCGCGCCCGAGCTTTACGAGCAGAAGAAGAAGGAGATTGACGACGTGAAGGTGCGCGTGGATTCGCTTTCCGGCGAAAAGAACGCCGTGCTTCTCATGATGGACGAGATAGACGCAAGGAAGCGCGCAATATTCCTCTCCACATTCACGTCCGTGAACGACAACTTCAGGAAGCTCTTCGGCTTTGCCTTCAAGGGCGGCGAGGCGACGTTGCTGCTCGAGAAGCCGTCCTCGCCCTTCGAAGGGGGCCTGCACGTCAAGGTGCGCGAGGAGAACCGCGACAAGTACCTGGACTCCATGTCGGGCGGGGAAAAGTCCCTCGTGGCGCTTATGTTCATATTCGCCATACAGATGCACAAGGCTGCCCCTTTCTACATACTCGACGAGGCCGACGCGGCGCTTGACAAGGAGAACAGCAAGAAGCTTGCCGACCTCATAAAGCAGCTTGCGGGAAAGACGCAGTTCATCGTGGTCACGCACAACGACACGGTGCTTTCCAACGCGGACATCGCGCTTGGCGTGACGCGCACCGAGGACGGCAGCAAGATAGTCGGCGTGCAGCTCACTGCGATGGCGTCGGTCGCGCGCGCGAAAAAAGCCTGATTGCCCATCCTATTGCTTCAGGGCACGTATTCCGAGATTTGGTAGTTGCCTACCCAGTCGGCGTATATCTCCGCCGTGCCGTTCCTGTCCGTCCTCCACACATTGTAGCCCTTGAGCCCCAGGCGCGCAAGCGTGGTGGACGAAGGCAGGCCGTCGTTGTTGCTGCCCACTGAAATTATCACGTCCTCAAGCGCCGCGTTGCCCTCTATGAGCAGCGAGGAGACGGGCCTTCCCTCCCCGTGGTTGAAGAAGGTGGCGACAGGGCAGGACGTCATCACGCCCCTGCCTATGAGCGCGGTTTCCATCTCCTGCACAGTCGGGTTCAGGAGCATGGCGCAGAACTTGCCTGACCCCAGCCGCATCACGATTGCGTCCGATTCAGGGCTGCCCTTCATCCTTTGCTTCTGCGGGTTGAGTATCCTGATGTCAAGCCCGTTGACTGTGAGGTTGTCCCCCTCCTGCGGGTGCTTCACGGTGATGCCCTTCTCCGCGGCCGCGGCAAGCGCCGCCTTGTAGGCATCCGACGATGGCGCGACATTGTTGTCCCAAAGCTCGTCCACGGCATAGCCATATACCATGTCCTCCATTCCGCCTATGGCGCCGGGGCTGTCGTGCGTTGCCACAAGCACGTTTATCCTTGCGATATAAAGCTCGTCCAGCAATGCCCTTACAGGGAGGAAATTGCCCGCGTCTATGAGCATGGTGAATGTGCCCTTCCTCACAAGTATGGCGTCCGCATGCGAGTCGTTTATCACGTAGATGTAAAGCGGCTCGAAAGGCGTCTTTTTTATGGGGAACACGCCGTCCCCTATCCTGTCAGAGATGTTCCTGGGCACCCCCGGCGCTTCCTCCTCCCCGCCGGTCGCATTGCTTCCGTTTTGCGTGGCGTTCGCCTCAGGCTCCTCCGGAAGGGGCGTTTCATTGGCTATCACAGCCGGCTGCGGCGTGGCTGGCTCTGAAGGCGTGGCATTCTGCGCCGGCTGCGGCACTGGCGCGGCAGGCGTTTCCCACGGGAGCGCGCACCCGAAAAGCGCAAGAAGCGAAATCGCGCAAAGCGCGGCGAAAACCATGCGAAGATTTGCCATGGCATGCGCTATTGCGCGAAAACTTTTAACCCATGGTGCTTTCTGGCAGACTTATATGCTGAATCTTGGGCGCGCTGGGCGCAGTTCCACCTTCAGCGTGCCGCTCTCCAGGCCTGCCTGCGCGTGCTCATTTGCCTTCATGGCGGCTGCGGAAAGCAGGGGGAATGCGTCGTCATTGAGCGGGCCTATGGAAAGGGTGAGCCCGCCGGTGTTTGCATTGGCAGCCAGCCGCACAAATGGCGCCTCATCAGGGTATGCCTTCCTGGATGCGGCAAGCGCGCACACCACTAGCTTCTCAAGCGGAAGGATGCTTATGGGCACAAGGGTTTTTGGGATTATCTTAAGTTGAGTGTAGTCCGCCTTTGCGCCGCTGAACCTTTCAAATGTCCCTATCTCGCGCAAGATTACGTTTTCCACAGCCTCTGCCCCATAAAAGCTCCCCTTATCTATTCCAAGGGATGATGGCTGCCCGCTGTACTTCTTTCCGGTTACCATCTCATAAAGCAGATCCATCTCGCACTTGGCGTCCCCGTTGAACTTGAGGATGAAATCCTTCATGGAGAGGTCGATTTTCAGGGAGGTGTTTTCATCTGCAAGCTTTTCGTTCTTTTTTTCTTCCTTCCTTATGCCCTCCACCAGGGCTCCTGCCGTCTTTGAGCCGCGGATGGGGTGGCGCAGCCACAGCAAGAATTTCTTGTGCGGCTTGGATTCAGAAAGGGCGTACTGCGCCCTTGCCTTGCCCGCAAGCGCCGCCTCCTTCGATGGAATGGCCTTCTCGGTCCCGGGTATATAGGTTTGCAGCATAAATCTCACCACCTTTATTTACTAAATATAACTCTTTATAAATGTATTGCCCCTGGCCTGGCAAGCATAAAAAAACAGGAAAAGAAGATCAAGGCGGCTTCAATCCTCGCCGTGGCTGGAAAGCTCCTTCTCAAGCTTGTCAAGCTGGCGGCTCACGCGCTCCATGGTCTGGCGGATGCCTGCAATCTCGAACTTGATGGACTGCAGGTACACCTTGTCAAACACTATGGTGGGCTTGGGAAGCACTACTTCCTGCGCGGGAAGCGCCGGCGCGGTCTCCTCCTTTATGAAGTTCACGCTGTCCTCCACCTTCCTGGAGACAACCGGGGGCACGAATTCAGCCTCGCGCTTCTCGTGCCTTGCAGGCGCCTTTGCATGCTTGGCCTTGGCGGGCTTTGCCTTGTGGGCAGGCTTTGCCTTCTTTTCAGCGGCTTTCATGTGGCCCCTTGCCGCCTTCACCCACTTCTTCACGTTTGCAAACGACGCGAACTTGTTGCTGCGCGTCGCCTTGTAGACCTCCTCGCGTATCTCGGTGAGCTTTTCCGCGTTTATGGGGGCTTCGCCGATGCGGCGCAGCTTCGCTGCCACTATTTTGATTATTTTTTCGTCCATTTTACCACCTTTTCAGGAATCATAAATGAGGAATGCCCCCCTTTCATGCGTCCAATGTTTATATTATGCACTGTTTTCGTCCGTTTTCCCGCCCCTTTCAGGCATGTAGCGGGTGGACAGGAGCTTTCGGATGCCTGACGCCTTCTTCTTCCCTATCTTTCCCACCTGCTCAAGCTCGCTCTCGGGCGCGCTCATCACGTTCTCCACGGTGTCAAAGTATTTCAGGAGCGCCTCTGCAAGCGTGGGGCCCACATTGGGCAGCGCCTCCACCACAGCGCGCTTGCGCTCCGAGTCGCTTCGCGCCTTCCTTTTTGCGTAAACAGGCGTTGGGCGCGACTTTGCAACCTGCTCGTGGTGCGCAAGCGCATAGAGCATCTCCGCGGTCGCGGACGGCGAGCGGGTGAAGAAAAGCGCGCAGCCAAAATCCGCCATGAGCGCGGCATAGGCGCCAAGAAGCGCGGAACGGCCCAGCCTGCCCTCATCCGGCGCATCCCCCTCCACAACGATTGCCACCCTCGGGCATGCCTCGCACAGGCTTGCGGCTTGGGAAAACAGCCTGCCGTCCACAATGGAGGACTCGAAGTCGGCGCGGGTCTTCCTTTCAGCCACCAGCCTGTCGGATAGAATGTAGTCCCCGACCTCCAGCTGGCGCACCTCGATTTCCGCGCCAAGCGCCTCAAGGCAGTCGCACACAGAATCGGGCTCGCGGCTGTCCGCAACTATCCTTGGCTTTTTGGCATCCGGCACGTTCCCACCTACTCCCTCAAGTGCTTTCTCGCATACTCGCCTATCTCGCCAAACCCGATTGCGCAGCCCGAGTACTTCAGCTTGTAAAGCGATGCCTCCACAGCGTCGCGCTCAAGCTCCCTGTAATCCGCAAAATACCCCTTTTCATATGCAAGCAGGAGAAGCTCGGTGGAGCGGAAAAAGCGCAGCTTGCGCGTGGCGCGCGAAAAGGCGGACAGGTTCCCGTCGTTTATGCCTATCTGCCTGCCAAGCTCGTGCTCAAGGTGCCCCCGCAGCGACTCCGGGTCCTCGACGAGCATGCGCGTGGTCCTCTCGTCCATCAATATGTTCTCCACTCCGAGCTCAAGCGCAAGGGAGATGACGTCTGCCTCTCCCGCGTGCAGCAGGCGCAAAGGCGTGCCTTCCACATGGAAAATGCCGTTTGCCGCGAAGCTGACCTCCTCGGCGCGCTTGCCTGGCGCTGCAGCGACGACATCTATCGTGCCCTCGGCAATCGCGCGCTTGAGGCGTATCGCGTGGAGCGCGTAGTTCTTCAGGTGCATAGGCTGCTCCACGCACTCCTTCTCCACCGAGGGCGGGATGATGAAGCTGCCCCTGTACTTCTTCTTCAGGAAATACAGTATGTGGACAAAGCACGAGTCCGTGAGCGAGATAAGGGAGGAGGAATCGCACACTATCGACTGCCCTGACATTTTCGCCATATCATCCCGCCAACATCGCGATCACTGCCTGCCGCCTTCAGGCGAATATCTCGCGCAGCTCCTTCATCCTCTGATCCATCCCCTTCTTCTCATGCAGCCTGTCGAACATCATGGTCTGCCCTGCGTAAAGGAGGAGCTCGCGCTTGTCCGCGCCCGCAATCTCAGACGCATTCCCGAGCGATATCCCCTGCGCATAGAGCGTGGACGCGATTTTCAGCTTCGCCTTCTGCAAAATCCCCTTCACGAAGCGCCGGTCCTCGTCGTCAAGCTTCTCTATGGTGGAAAGTATCTTTCCCTGCGCCAATGCCAGCTCTTCGTACTGCGCGCCCTTTGCCAGCCCCTCGCAGGCGCGCAGGAGCTGGTCCACCGAGGACAATACCCCCTTTCCCCTGCCCTGCTTGAAGTAGCGGGGCTTGGAAAGCACCTTTGCAAGCACGTATGTGATGAGCGCAAAGTTGTACGTGGGCTGCTGGAAGCGCAGCGCGGTCTCGTCCACGCACCTGTCGTTTATCTTCCTCATTGCGCGCACATCATGGTTGCGAAGCGCCGAGCCTATCATCACCGCGGTTTCCGAAAGTGCCATTGCCATGTTATCACGTTTTAAAAAAAGATAATTTGTGTCATTTTTATGCCCATTTCCCACGCCGAAGGAACATAGGGCTTTATATAGATTATCATGATAACGTCATGACAACAGCAAAGCATTGTCATGAGCCCATCACAACGGAAAGTGATGGAAAGGAACAATTCGTTCCAGGCGGATGGGAACATGTCGCGCGGGGAAAATTATAAAGCTATTGGAGAGGGTTCCGGGAAACAGGCAATAGAAGAGCTAAGAAACGAGGTGCTCTCCCCGCTTGAAAGCGACATACAGAAGCTGCGCGACCCGCTCGTGCTCGCGGCAATAATGCACACCGCGGCGTCCGAGCGGGAAAACACGAATCGGCTGCTCCGCACGCTCATAGAGAAACTGGATGCGAAGTTTGCCGAGGTGGACGAGAGGCTGGCGAAAATCGAGCGGCCTTCCGCCCCATCATCGCCCGGGCAGGACGAAGTCCTCCTCCCGTCGGTGGACGAGGAAATACTGAGGTTCGTAAAAGAGAAGAGGCATGTTTCGGCGGAGGAAGTGCGCAGGAAATTCGGATACAAGGGCAAGAACGCGGCATCCGCGCGCCTCTCGCGCATGTTCGAGCTCGGCCTGCTTGAGAAAAAGCAGGTGGGCCGCGCAGTGCTGTACTGCGCGAAATCATAGGGAATTCACAAATCACGCTTGCTAAAATCGAAGCAAGGCGACCATGTTCCGGATTCTTGCAAATCCGGACAAAAAATGAGTGGCGGCGTTTTCGGGCGCGCAAGCGCCGGGGTGCGCCGCTTTCATATTTTTGGAGAACTCATGGGGGCGCGTTATTCACCTCCCACACCCTACTTTTTTGCGCCCCCGTTCTCCAAAATCTTTTTCCTTTAGCTGGCGGGGCAAATATGCAAATATAAACCTTGCCCGCGAACTTCTTGCATGGAAGAGCGCACAGTGATAATCTCAAGCCAGGAGCTGGTGGACCACACCGTGCTCACTCGCAAGAAAAACGAGCTTGCCTTCAAGCGCGACTTCCTCCTGCGCACAGGCGCAAAGGAGGGCGACTTGCACCTGCACGCAATAGACTCCGAGCTTGCGCTCGTGGAAGGCAAGCTCTCCCCGCTTCAGGGCAAGCTATCCGAGCTTGACATGGTCACCGTGGTGCCGCACAGGCGCGAAATCGGCGAGTACACATCCGAAATAAACAAGTTCTCCCGCCCAGAGCTTGATGCGGCTGTGAAAAGCAAGGGAGGGGCGGCATACGACCTCATGCGCAGGCGCGCACTGCTTGTGAAGGCGAACTACGAGAAGCGCGAGGACATCGCAAGGCTCACCATCATGCTGAACAACATGCCGCGCAAGGACTCGGAGGCGCTGCGCGGGCTCATAGAGGAAGGCGCTGGCGGGGACGCGGACGTCTCGTTTTTGCCCAAGGAAAAGCAGCAGGAGCTTCTGAACCTGTCTTCGCGCCTCGGCAGGCAGTGCTGCGTCTTTGCAGGCAGCTTCTCGCTTGATAAAAAAAAAATTGACACTTCAGAGCTGAAGCCGTCCGACGAGGTGGCGCGCACGCTAGGGAACGGAAGGCAGGTCTGGGTGGATGCGGCAAAGGCGTTCGAGTTCGACGCCAACGAAAAGGAAATCGCGCTTCTTCTTGCGAAAATGCAGGCGAAAAACGCCGAGAAGCAGGCGCGCGCGTTTACCGAGGAGGAAACGGTCTACCTCGAAAAGCTGCAGTCCGACTACCTGGCCGCGCGCAACAGGCGCGCAGCGCTTGTTAAGGGCGTGGAGCTTGACGAGACGGCGAAGGTGTACAGGAAAAGGATGCCGGACGAATTCTGAATGCGCGCGCCCAAACCCCCGCTTATTCGTGTACGCACAAAAACCCACCAATGACCTCGGGTGCGCGGAAGCCGCCTGCTTTAGCTGGCGGAGGAGCGCACCCGTGATGGCTTGCGGCTCTCCGCCTGAAGCCATAGGTCCGCAAGCCTCCCTATTTGCGCCCAACGCAAATGGGCCTCTTTTTGCCTCAAGCAAAAAGCGGGCGGGCTTCAGCCCGAGGTCATTGACAACGTTTATTAGCGGTTTGGGCATAATCTCCCCCTATGGACGAGGATGAAAGGATATCTCAGCCAAAGCCGTCCGCCCCCATGCCAAAGCTTCAGCTTACGCCTGAGCACAGGCAGCAGATAGCCGAATTCTCAGGCATGTACCTCCCTCCGCTTGCGGAAGCAGTCGATTTTTCCGAAGACGAGCTTGTAGGAAGGCTTTACGCGCTTCTTTATGCCTCCAAAGAGGAAGGCACGAAAATAAGCAGGAAGCACGCAAAGGCAATAGAGAAAATAGCAATTGCGGCAGGCGGCGGGCACATTGTGGTGGAAAGAATCAGGCACGCCCTCGCAAGGGAAAAGCCGCAGCCCGGCACCATTTCACAGGCATATGCCAGGCTCTACCAGCCGTCCGAGGCAATGGGCAGCGCTGAAAAGATGGCGGGCGCAGTAAGGATTGAAATAGACGGCAGCCACCTTGGCGAGGCGGCAGTCAAGGCACTGTCCGAAAAATATTCCAAGTTTGTGAATGATGAGGTGGATGTGCTCCGCGCAATGGGGTACAAAAATCCTGCATCGACAGGCGAAATCGTGGAGCTTTGGAAGGAAGTTTCGTCAATAATCTGGAGCAACTTCTCGCAGGCAGAGCACCTGAACAACCAGCAGTCCAGCCTTGCCCAAAGCATGATTTCCGGAATTCTCAACTGCGACACCAGCTGCTACCCTGCCGCGGACATCATGGCGCAGTTCGGCGTGCAGTCCACGCAGCTGTTCGTCACCACCGGGCTTCCGGAATCAGGGCATGTCATACTCCGGTGCCAGCTTGCAATCAACCCCGAGTCCGTTTTCGTCGAAACAAGGGCGGAATATCCTGGCTATTACGGGGGAATGGAGCTTACCTTCGGCACCTACTCCTCGCTTGCCAAGGTTGCGGAAAGCTATCCTGTGATATACGGCGAAATTGGCTTTGCAGATGCTGGCGAGTCAGACCACTGGCGGAGTAGGGCGCACTTGAGGAGCGCTTTTGATGAGGAGCTGAAAAGGGAAATCGAGAAATCCCCGAACAGCGCAGCGAACTACTGGAACTATGTGATAAGGGGCTGCGTAAGCCTGGCGCGCGGCAACGCAGAGCTGGCGGCCGGCGATTTTTCCAAGGCGGTTTCACTCGCCCCCCGCATGCCTGATGCCTACATGTGGCTTGCCCAAGCCATTCTAAACACGGATAAGCACGGAAAATACAAGGGCAAGAATTACATGAAAAGCAAGGATGACGCCACTGATGTTCTTAAGGCTGGGATAAAGAAAAACGGGAAAAGCGCAGCGCTTTACGAGAAGCTTGGCAACCTGCTGGAAGATTACGACGCAAAAATCGAGGCCTACTCGCGCGCAATCGGGCTTGCGCCGACCGCCGGGCTTTACCGGGCAAGGGCAAAGGCTTTCGAGGACAAGGGATTCTGGGGCATCAAGGAAGAGGGCGGCGGAAAAGAGGCAGCCCTTGCCGCAAATGCCAGCGGTGCCAAAGCCGGGATTCACAAGGCAAGAGCCGCCCTTTACGCAGAGGCGATACTCGACCTTGAAAAGGCCGCTGGGCTTGAGCCCTGGCACGCCGGGACCTATGAAACGCTTGCAAAGAATTATGATGGCAAGGCCTACCACGAAATCGAGGCTTCAGGCGGCTATGGCAACTCGCGCACGCAGGCATCGCTTGAAATCGAGGCAGCCGCAGAAAAGGCAGTCGTTGCGATGTGGGAGGGCGCGCTTGCCGCAGACCCGCCAAACGCAAGGATACGGATTGCGTATGCGCAGTGGGTGCGGGAAAGGCATCCCGGCGAGGGGGCGCTCGGCGGCAAAAGCCCGAAGCAGAAGGCGGTTGAACTCCTGGACGAAGCATTGCGGCTTGCGCCAACATCAGCCAACTACTTCGAGGCTGCGCGCATTCTTGAAAACCTTGGATACAGCACAAATGCCGACTACCCGGCAAAGAAGATATTCGACATGTATGCCAAGGCGATAAAGGCCGGGCCGAACAATGTGGAGGCATATTACTGGTTCTCAGTCTTCCTCAATCGCGTTTACGAAATCTCCATAAACAATATCGGGCCCCTGCCTGCCGAAGTTTCCCAGGTTATCCACTCCATTCCCCCAAACAAAGGGGTTGGGGATTACATCTTCGACATGCTGGAGGAAGGCGCAAGGAAAAATCCCTCGAGCTCCCGCCTCTACGAGCGCATTGCACGGGCCTACCAGACAGAAGGCATGGAAAGCCGAGCAGTCGCGCCAATGGCCGAGGCCATACGCATAATGGAAAGCACCGCGAACCTGGACAGCACGAACGACAGCTCTTTCAACCTCAAGATGTACCAGTCCTACTCCTACCTTGCAGGCCTGCAGTCGTTCAACCAAGACCTGAAGGGCGCGAAGGCGAGCATTGAAAAGGCCGAGAAATACGAGAAAAGGTGGCGCGAAATCGAGGATGATGCGCGGCGCAGGAGCGGAAGAAGCTGATTCCCCGCCTCAGGCCAGCTTCGGGGCGACCAGGAAAACGGAGCTGCCATTCACGCCAGATTCCATGCCAAGCATCTGCGCGGCTTCCACAAGCGCGCGCATGCGCTCCGTGCCCACGCGGCTTCCGCTCTCGCTTGTGAATTGCAGCGACACGCCGCCATCTTTCAGCTCAATCTTTATGGAGACAATGCCAGGCTTTGCCTGGGCAAGCTCCTCGGAAATCCCGCGCAGCACGGCAAGCGCAGCCTCGCTCGTCTTTAGCGGCTTGGAAAAGATCCCCAGGTCCACATCGGCTCCGTACTGCTGATTGTCGACGGTGTGCGTCTTGAGCACGCCTGCCTTGGCAAGCGGGTCGACCGCCTCCCAGAAAGCCTTGTTCAGCGCGTCCCTGTCGCCAAGGTACACGGTTTTCTGCGGCGCATCATTGAGGGTGTCTGCAATCGCGCTGGCAAGCGCCTCCTGGCTTTTCCTGTCGGACATCGAGATGAGCGGCAATATCCTGACTGCGGTTTTGTGCGCCTCGAGCTGGTCTGCGAGCTTGTTTTTCTCAAGAAGCGCGGTGGTGAGCTTTTCCTCCACTCCCGCCTTGGCTGCAAGCTGGCTGGTAAGGTCATTTACCTTGCGCGTAAGCTCTCTTTTCTTGCTGCCGAACATGAATATCACCTGTGGTTAATTATTAAAATATATGTTTATAAAGCTATCGTCGAGGCGATTGGCAGTGGGCTTAAGGCAGGAAGTCGTTCCGCTCCCTGGCGCAACTGCCGGCTTGTTTTGCCGGGCACGAGGGCACGAAGCAACGCTTATAAACCCTTGTCTCATTAATAGAGCCCACTTCTTACGCCTTTGAGGGTAAGATGACACTCACTGCCCCGGCGTGCCGGCGCGTAGTGAATCATTTGCTGGAAGGGTTGCAGCAAAATCACATTCAGTGGTTCCCATGGGAAAAAGATCAGGACACAAGCGAGGCTCGATGGCGTTCCGCCCGCGCAAGCGCGCGCTCTCCCAGGTGCCCACCGTCCGCTACTGGCCGTCCACCACGGAGAAGAAGCTGTGCGGCTTCGCGGGCTACAAGGCTGGCATGACCCACATTACATATATAGATGACACCGAGTCGCCCTCAAAGGGGAGCGAGGTGTTCGCATCCGCAACCGTGCTCGAGTGCCCGCCCATGACGATATACGGCGTGCGCGGCTACAAGTCCGGGCAGGTCGTCGCCGACATGATGGCGCCCGACGAAAAAATACTGAAATTCCTGGGGACCTCGAAAAAGAAAGACGCGAAATTCTCTGCTTCTGACGTATCCGATGTTTTTGTGCTTGCATACTCCCGCCCGGACATGACCGGCATGGGGAAGAAAACCCCCGAGAGGATGGAAATCGCCGTGGGCGGCAAGGACGTTTCAGAAAAGCTGGAGTACGCGCTCTCGCTGCTCGGAAAGGAAGTGAAGGCGTCCGAAGTCTTCAAGCAGGGCGAGTTCATAGACTCCATCGCAATCACGAAAGGCAAGGGCTGGCAGGGCACGGTGAAGAAGTTCGGCACGGCACAGCAGAGGAGGAAGGCAACAGGCAAGCGCAGGCACATAGGCTCGCTTGGCGCCTGGCACCCGGGCTACGTGCACTACACGGTCCCGCGCCCCGGGCAGATGGGCTATCACAAGAGGACCGAAGTGAACAAGAGGATAATGAAGATCGGGGCGCCTTCGGAAATCAACCCGAACGGCGGCTTCACGCACTTCGGAGTGCTCAAGAACGAATATCTCCTGGTCAAGGGCTCGGTGGCAGGCCCGCAGAAGAGGCTCATCCGCCTCAGGCGCGCCTCGCGCATAACATCCGCAATAAAGGCGCCCGAAATAAAATACGTATCGCTTGAGTCCAAGCAGTAAGTGGTTTTCATGAAGGCACAAATGTACTCAATCGCCGGGAAGGCGGCATCCGAAGTGGAGCTGCCCCAGCAGTTCTCAGCAGCTGTCCGCCCAGACCTGATTGCCCGCGCGGCAATCTCGGACCAGACCAGGCACTACCAGCCCAAGGGCAACGACCCCCGCGCAGGAATGGAAACGTCGGCGCGCTACAAGGGCAGGAAGGAGGACTTCGGCTCGGGCAAGAACAAGGGAACCGCCATCCGCCCGCGCGAAATCCTCCCAAAGGGGCGCCTGGGGAAGGTGAAAAGGATCCCCTCATCCGTGAAGGGAAGGCGCGCCCACCCGCCGCACGTCAACAAGATAATAATAGAGCGGATGAACAGGAAGGAATACCGCGTGGCGCTCATCTCGGCAATCGCCGCAACCGCGCACAAGCCCTCGGTCGAGGCGCGCGGCCACAAGGTGTCGGTCTCCCTCCCGATAGTGCTTGACAATTCATTCGAGGCGCTCTCGAAGACCTCCCAGGTGGAAGGTGCGCTCTCGCCCATCATAGGCAGCGACCTGGCGCGCTGCCGCAGCCCCAAGCTCCGGACGGGCGTGCGCAAGCGCAAGGGCGGGAAAACATACCCAAAGTCCGCAATAATCGCAGTTTCAAAGGACGCGCCCATATTGCGCGCGGCAAGGAACATCGCCGGCGTGGACGTGGTGAAGGTGTCCGACCTGACGGTGGAGATGCTCGCCCCCGGCGCGAAGGCAGGGAGGCTGGCGGTCTATACGCAGGCTGCGCTTGCGGAAATAGCGAAACTTTCGTGATGACATGGCAGTGCTACAATACCCCGTGACGAACGAGAAGGCCGTAGGCTTAATCGAGCTTAAGAACACCCTCATATTCGTGGTCGCCCCGTCGGCGACAAAGCCCGAGATAAAGAAGGAGGTCGAGGCGCTCTTCGAGGTCAAGGTGGCGTCCGTGAACACGCTTATCACCCCGACAGGCAAGAAGCGCGCGTTTGTCAAGCTGAAGGACGGCTTCAAGGCTGACGACGTTGCCGCGAAGCTCAAGATTGTTTAAGGTGCGAAAATGGGAAAACTGCTCAAGCAACAGAGGCGCGGGAAGGGGTCCATGGCGTACCGTGCGCCATCCCACCGCTACAAGTACGAGATTGCGTTCCGCAAGTACGAGGGCATCGAGAGGAACGGCTCCCTGCGCGGCCAGATAGTCCGCTTCATAGACGACCCGGCGCGCGGCGCCCTTCTGATGGAGGTCAAGTTCACAGACGGCTCCACCACGGCGCTGCTTGCGCCCGAAGGCGCGCGCATAGGCGGGGAAATACAGTCCGGCGCGCTTGCGCAGCTCGGGCTCGGCAACTGCCTCCCGCTCGGCAGCATCCCGGAGGGGGCGTCCATCTTCAACATCGAGCTCGCGCCGGGCGACGGCGGCAAGCTTGTCCGCACCCCAGGCTCGTCCGCAACGCTGGTCAGCCGCGAAAAGGACAAGGCATACATCGAGCTTCCAAGCAAGCACCAGCTCATACTCTTCTCCACCTGCCGCGCGCAGATGGGAGTGGTGTGCGGCGGGGGCAGGCTTGAGAAGCCCCTCCTGAAGGCAGGCGCGAACTTCTACAAGAAGCACGCGCAGAACAGGAAGTGGCCCGTCAACCGCGGCGTCCACATGTCCGCCTACACCCACCCGTTCGGAGGCAAGCAGCACCACAAGGGCCGCGGCAGCATGACGAGCCGCAACGCGCCCCCGGGCAGGAAGGTCGGGCACATCGCCGCCCGCTCGGTGGGAAGGAAGAAAGCCCACGTCGAAGAGGCTAAGATCAACGCAGCGAACAAGAGATAACGATTGAGGTCATGCCATGCCAAAGATTGACAAGTACCGCGGAAAGGCCGCAGACGAGCTCTCCAGGCTCACAACCAGCGACGTGCTTCCCATGCTCACCTCCCGCGCCCGCCGCACGCTTTCGCGCGCGTCGAGGAACAAGTCGCTGCAGGTCAAGAAGCTCATGAAGAAAGTCGCAGCCATGGCGGACGCGGCAAAAGTCATCCGCACCCAGGTGCGCGAGGCAGTCATCGTGCCGGAGTGGCTCGGCAGGACGTTCGCGGTGCACAACGGCAAGGAATGGAAAAGCGTTCACATAAGCGTCGACAAGCTGGGCTACCGCCTCGGCGACTTCTCGCACACGACGGGAAGGGTGCTCCACAGCGGGCCCGGAGTGGGCGCGACAAGGGGATCAAAGTTCATCCCGCTCAAGTAAGTGGTTTTCATGGAGTATGCGTACAACAAATTGCCGGCCGGGCGCATTGCGCGCGCAAGGATATCGCGCGTGAATTGCTCGTGGAAGGACCTGAGCGAGGTCTGCAGGAACGTGCGGGGCAAGGACACGGAGGCAGCCCTGGACCTTCTTGGCAGGGCTGCGGAAGGCAAGCAGGCGATTTACTTCGCCCGCCACTGCAAGAAAAAGGGCCACCGCCGCGAGCTTGGCGGCAAGAAGGGCGGCTTCCCGGTGAAGTCGGCGCGCGCGGTGCTCGGGGTCGTGGAGGGCGCATACGCGAACGCGAACAAGCTCGGGCTCGGCGCAACGAGGATTGCGCACATAATGGCGAACAAGCACGCCACCTACCCGCGCATGTCCCCCAAGGGAAGGCGCATCCGCCACGACTACGAGGTTGCATTCATCGAAGTGGTGCTTGAGGAGAAGCAGCAGAAAATCGAGGCGGCGAGGAAAGCGGCGGAAAAGAAAACCGACGTTCCAAAGGCTGCCGCGAAGGCCGAAGCGAAGGCAGCCGTTGCGGCTCCCGCGAAGGCAGAGGAGAAGAAGTAACACTGATGAGCGTGAATAAATGGCGGACAAAAACAAGGTTGAGGGAAAATTCATCGAGGACGCGATAACGCGCTACCGCGTGTCGCGGTTCCTCGAGACCGAGCTTGACCGCGCGGGCTTTTCGCGCGTGGAGATACAGCGCACGCCAATGGTAACGAGGATTGCGGTGGAAGTCACCAACCCGGGGCGCGTCATCGGCAAGCGCGGCAAGAGCATACAGGACCTCACCGATGCCATCACCCGCGAATTCAAGATAGACAACCCGCAGATATCCGTCGTGGAATCGGCGAACCAGAACCTGGAGCCCCGCCTCGTGGCGAAGAAGATATGCCGCTTCATAGAGATGGGCAAGAAGATCCGCGCAATCCTCCACGCCTCGTTGCGCGACATCATGTCCGCAGGCGCGCTTGGCGCAGAGATAGTGGCATCTGGCAAGGTCGCGGCAAAGGGGGGCAGGAGCAAGCGCTTCCGCCTCATGGCAGGCTACATCCCGAAAGCGGGCGAGCCCGCGCGCCTCGTGGCAGTGAGCCACGTGACAGCATACCCCAAGTCGGGCGCAATCGGCGTGCTCGTAAGGATTGTTCTTCCGGGAACGGTGTTCCCAGACAAGGTGGCAGGCTCCAAGCCCGAGCTTGCCAAGGTCATCATGGCGGCTGACGACGTATCGGCTGCAACGCCCATGGAGGCGGTGCCGAAAAAGACGTTCGAGCCCATGAAGAAGCGCAAGCCCATGCAGAGGCACAGAAGGTAATCCCATGGCAATCATAAAGAAAGGCAAGATAAGGGAAATGTCCGACTCCGAGCTGTCGGCCAAGCTCTTCGAGTTCCAAAAGGAGCTCAACTCAGAGCGCGGCATGCTGGCATCAGGAGGCAGGACGTCCAACCCCGGGAAAATAAGCGAGCTTCGCCGCTCGGTTGCGCGCGTGCTCACCATAATGCAGGAAAGGAAGCTTTCCATCCGGGCTGCCAAGCCATCCGCAAAGGCGGAGGCAAATGCGAAGAAACCAGCGGAACCAAAGTGAGGTGAAAATTGTTGGTCGATATATGCCAAAAATGCGGGCTGATGAAGGAACTGTGCGCGTGCGACATCCTTGAAAAGGAGGAAACGCAGCGCATACGCGTCTTCGCCACCAAGAAAAAATTCCGCAAGCTGATGACCGTTGTCGAGGGGATCGACAAGGGCAAGCTTGAGGAAACCGGCCGCGAGCTGAAGCAGAAGCTTGCCTGCGGCGGGACGGTGAAGGAGGGCGTGATAATCCTGCAGGGGGACCACAGGAGGAAGATGAAGAAGCTTCTCTCCGACGGGGGCTATCCCCTTGAAAGCATCACCGTGCTGGACAGCATCCAGTAGGCGGTTGCATGATGACCGCCCAGAACCTGGCGCTCCACGAGCTCATCGGGCTCCGCGCCAGGGTGGCAGAAAGCGCCTCGCGCCCCCACAAGGGGCTATCGGGGCTCGTGGTCGACGAGACAAAAAACACGCTTGTCATCCGCGTGGGAAAAGTGGAGAAAACCGTGCCCAAGAAAGGGAGCGTTTTCCTCTTCACGCTTCCCGGCGGGGAAAAAGTGAGGCTGGAGGGCGGCAGGATTGCCTACCGCCCCTATGACCGGCCGAAGAAGCTGAGGTAATGTTTATGGCTATCGAAACAGGAAGGAAAGGCGGGCTGTCCACCCGCGGGCACATCCGCGTGGGCACAGTGGTCTCCGACCGCTCGCGAAAGACCGTGGTGATAGAGTCGGACACGCTCGACTACTTCCCCAAGTACCGCCGCTCGGCGCGAAGCAAGTCCCGCCTGCACGCGCACAACCCGGACTCGGTCGGGGCGAAGCTCGGCGACCTGGTGGAGGCGGCGGAATGCCGCAAGATATCGAAGACAAAGGCATGGATGGTCACGAGGATAATCACAAAGGCGAAGGGCGCGGTGCTCCAGGCAAAGGGAGGGCGCGCGCTTGATGTGGAGGCGGAGCGCCTCAAGAAGGCGGAAGTGAAGCGCGCTGAGCTTCCCCCGCCCACGCCTGCGAAGGAGGAGAAGGGGAGCTAAGCAAACGGGAGCATTGAAGTTGATACCATGAAAGGACTCGGCAGCAGCATAACAAAAGGGTTGCAGACAGGCTCGCGCCTGGTGTGCAACGACAACTCGGGCGCAAAGATAGTGCAGATAATCGGGGTGAAAGGCGCGAAGGCAAAGCGCGCCATGAACCCCAAGGTGGGCGTGTCCGACATCGTCACGGTAGCCGTGAAGAAGGGGACCGCGGCAATGAAGAAAAAAGTGCTCAAGGCCGTGGTGGTCCGCCAGAGGCATTTCTTCCGCCGCCCTAACGGCGTGCGCATAAGCTTCGAGGACAACGCCTGCGTCATAATAGACGACGCGGGCCTGCCGGTCGGGACAGAGATAAAAGGAGTGATAGCCCGCGAGGTGGCAACCCGCTTCCCCAAGGTGGCGGCAATCGCGGCAGCAGTAGTTTGATGTGGTGTTTATGACAACGGCAAGCAACAACTCCGTGCAGGGAAGGCGCCAGCGCAAGTACCGCTACACTGCCCCCAACCACCTGCGCAGGAAAATGGTGGCGGTGCACTTGGGCAAGGAGCTTCGCGCCAAGCTTTCCACTGCGCGCCGGAGCATCCAGGCGCACAGGGGCGACAAGGTGAAGGTGCTGCGCGGCGACCACAAGGGGCACGTCGGCAAGATTTTCGAGGTGGACCTCGCCACCCTCAAGATATACGTCGAGGGAGCGAACTCGCGCACTGCAAAGGGCGTGGAAAAGCTCGTGGCGCTCGACCCGTCCAACCTCGTGATTCTCGAGGGCGAGTTCGTGAAAGGCAGGCTGGCGGCGGTGAACCGCTCGCCAAAAGGCGCAACCGCGCCCAGGAAGCAATGATATGAGTTGATACCATGTCCAAAAAAGGAGGCTCAAACCATTTCGTCCGCATGCGCGCAAGCAAAAGCATCGGGGTGACCAGCCGCAAGAAGGTGAAGTGGCTGCTCGCGCCCGAGCCTGGCACGCACAGGAAGGCGGAAAGCATATCTGCAGGCGTCCTGCTGCGCGACGTGCTCGGCAGGGCAAGCACCATGCACGAGGTGAAGCGGATAATGAACGCCGGGGGGCTGCTGATAGACGGCAAGAAAATCAGCGAGCCGAGGTTCTCGGTGGGGCTCATGGACATCATTTCAGAGCCTGCGGAGAAAAAGACGTACCGCATGTCGCTTGAGGGCGCCAGGCTGGTCCCCAAGGAAGTGAAGGGCGACGCGGCAGGCAGGAAGTACCTCAAGGCGACGGGCAAGAACACGGCGCCCGGCGGGAAAATCTCGATTGCATACCACGACGGCAGGAACCAGTTCGGGGACAGGCACATAAGCACCGGCGACACCTGCGTGTTTTCCGTGCCGGGCTTCAAGCTGCTCTCGCACATCAAGCTCGCGCCCGGGGTGCCATGCGTGGTGATGAAGGGGAAGCACATGGGCGAGGTCGCCAAGCTTGACAAGATAATAGAGAGGCCGGGGTCGCACGACACCGAGGCGCGCCTGACTGGCGCGGGCGGGGAGTTCACCACGGTGCTCAAGTACCTGTTCGCCGTGGACGGGAATTACTGAATTGCAGGCATCATGTTCAATAGGTGAAAAGCGATGGAAGGGAACAAAATGAAGGAAGTCGTGATCGACAAGGTCACGCTCAACATAGGGGTCGGCAAGGCGGGCCAGGAGCTCGAGAACGCCAAGTCGCTGCTCCAGCGCCTCTCCGGCGCAAAGGCAGTGCCCACCCACGCAAAGGTGAGGAACCCGGTCTTCCGCATCAAGAAGGGGGACATCATCGGCACCAAGTCCACGCTGCGCCGCGCGCCCGCGGTGGAATTCCTGAAGAAGGCGCTCAAGGTCAAGGCTTTCACCCTGCCCAGCCGCTCGTTCGACAAGGAGGGCAATTTCTCGTTCGGCGTCCCGGAGTACATCGAGTTCCCGGGCGCGAAATACGACCCGCAGATAGGCATGCTCGGCTTCGACGTGTGCGTGACGCTGCGCCGCCGCGGCTTCCGCGTGGCAAGGCGCCGCAGGGCAAAGGGCAAGCTTGGCGGGAGCCACCGCCTCTCCAAGGAGGACGGCATCGCATTCGCAAAAGAGGCGCTTTCGATAAAGGTGGAATGAAAAAATTCGTGGTAAAGAGGTAATGAATTGGCAGAAAAAGACAAGAACAAGAAGAAGGGCGTGCCCCTCGAGCACAAGTTCCAGGGCAAGGGCATGCGCAAATGCCGCTTCTGCGGCACCGCGCGCGGCCTCATACGCTCCTACGGCCTGCGCATATGCAGGCGCTGCTTCCGCGAAGTCGGCGAAGAGGTCGGCTTCCGGAAATACTGAGGGATTTTATGGCCAACGACCCACTCGCAGACGCGCTCAATTCCATCAAGACGCATGAGATGTTCTCAAAGCCGTCCTGCGAAGTCAAGCCCAGCAAGCTCGTGCGCGAGACCCTCAAGATACTCCAGCGCAAGGGCTTCATCGGCGACTTCGAGTTCGTGGACGACGGCAAGAACGGGTATTTCTCGGTCAAGCTCCTGGGCCGCGTGAACCAGTGCGGCGCGGTCAAGCCCCGCTTCGCCGTGAAGAACGCCGAATGGAACGAATGGGAGCAGAAGTACCTGCCCGGGGCAGGGTTCGGGATGTTCATAGTCTCCACGCCCAACGGGCTGATGACGAACGAGGAGGCGAAGGAAAACGGGCTGGGCGGAAGGCTCATCGCGTTTGTGTATTAAGGTTGATTGCATGAAAGCACCAGAAGGGACGAAAATATCCGTGGCGGGGAATACGGTCACGGTGAGCGGCGCCAAGGGCACGCTGACGCGCGACTTCGCCCACCCGGACGTGGCAATCGCCATGAAGGGCGGCGAGCTGGCCGTGTCAGGCCCCCTTGTGATGGTCAACACCATAGAGGCGCACGTGCAGAACATGGCCGAGGGCACGGCCAAGGGATACTCCAAGAAAATCAAGATACTCTTCTCCCACTTCCCCATAGCGGTTGAGATAAAGGGCAGGGAAATGCTCATCAAGAACTTCCTCGGGGAGAAACAGCCCCGCCGGGTGAGGATAATGGGCGACGTGAAGGTGGAGTCCAAGGGCCAGGAAGTCACGATAAGCGGCATCTCGAAAGACGATGTCGGGCAGACGTTCGCCAACATAAAGTCCGCGACAAAAATCCGCAACCGCGACTCGCGCGTGTTCCAGGACGGGTTCTACGAAGTATTGGAATGAGTGATTATGATGTCTATCAAAAAGAGAAAGCACCCCAAGTTCCTCCGCCCCAACTACGGGCGCTCAAGCAGGAGCAGGATAAAGCTCGCCTGGCGCCGCCCGCGCGGCATTGACAACAAGAAGCGCCTCAAGATAAAGTACATGGGCGCCTCGCCGTCAATCGGCTACCGCCAGCCAAATGCAATCAGGTACTTCCACCCCAGGGGGCTCCCGGAGGCGCTGGTGCAGACGCCTGCCGACCTGGCAGGCCTCAAAAACGTGGTCATCCGCATAGCGGGAAGCGTGGGCAGGCTCAAGCGCGCGGCAATAGAGAAGCTCGCATCATCGATGGGCCTCCACGTGCTCTATGTCAAGAAATACCCCACCATGGTGAAGCGCATTGAAAAGAAAGACCGGAAGAAAGCCGCCGAGCAGGCGAAGAGGGCGCCCGAAAAGAAGGCAGAGCCTGATAAAAAAGCAGCTGAAAATAAAAACCAGCCTGCGATAGCCGCAGATGACAAGAAAGAGTCCCAGGGCTCGCCCACGGTGCAGTCCTCCCAGAAGATGTCCTCCCAGGCGGTCGCGCAGGCGCAGCAGAGCCAGCAGAAGCGGCACGACAAGCAGATTTGATGTGATACTCATGGCAACAAACACGGTTCGAAGGATAGCGTCCGAAATCCTCAGGGTGGGCGAGTCCAAGGTCCGCTTCAAGACCGACTCGATAAAGAAAATCGAGGAGGCGCTCACGCGCGAGGACATCCGCACGCTCATAAAGGACGGGACCATCTACAAGCTGCACCCGCGCGGCGTTTCGCGCGCGCGGGGGATGGCGAAGCGCTCCCAGACCAAGAAGGGCAGGCGCGGCGGGATGGGCAGCCGCAGGGGCACGCCGTCGGCGCGCCTTGACAGCAAGGACGCCTGGATAGCAAAGGTGAGGGCCCAGAGGCGCTTCCTCTCCGGGCTCATCTCCTCGAAAAAGATGACAGACCCCAAGGCGTGCCGGAAGATTTACCTCATGGTGAAGGGCAACGCGTTCAAGAGCGTGAAAATCCTGGAGGTTTACCTCCGCGACAACAAGCTCTTGGCGAAGTGAACAAACATTTGTGATGTGATATTGTGGGCAAAGCAACAGGTCCGGTATACAAGGTGGCATTCCGCCGCAGGCGCAAGAACCTGACGAACTACGCAAAGCGCCTCGCGCTCGTGAAGGGCGACACCCCCCGCCTGGTGGTGCGCAGGTCCTCCACAGGCGTGCTCGTCCAGTTCGTGGGCTTCAGCGCCAAGGGCGACACCGTGCTTTCATCTGCGCACTCGCGCTCGCTTGCAAAATACGGCTGGGCGCCGCGCTGCAACGCCCCGACGGCCTACCTCTGCGGGCTTGCCGCTGGCAGGATGGCCGGCAAGAAAGGCGTGACTGGCTTCATACTCGACGTGGGCATGCAGACGCCCTCCAAGGGCTCCACCATCTTCGCGGCGCTTCGCGGCGCGCAGGACGCAGGGCTCTCCACAAACTATGGAAACGAGATGATTCCCGAGGACAGGCTGACCGGCGCCGCAATAGAGGCGTACGCCAAGAAGCTCAAGAGCGGCGACTCAGCAGGCTACAGCAGGCTGTTCTCGTCCTACGTGAAGCAGGGCTTTGCCCCTGAGAACATGGTTGCCCTATTCAAGGCCGCCAAGGCAAAGATAGAAGCGGACAACTGACGGTGACTAAATGGCAAGATTTGACAGGAACAGGCGCTCAAGGCGCAACGACGAGCCCAAGCCGGAATGGATCCCGAAAAGCGACGTTGGCAGGCTGGTGAAATCGGGCCAGATAACCTCCGTCGAGGAGATCTTCTCCATGGGCAAGCCCGTGCTTGAGCACGGCATAGTCGACCACCTCTACCCGGACATGGCGGAGGACACGCTTGAGGTGAAAAGCACGCAGCGCATGACCGGCAACGGCAGGAAGATGCAGTTCCGCGCAATCGTGCTCGTGGGCGACAAGAAAGGGCATGTCGGCATCGGCGCAGGCAAGAGCGAGGAAGTGAAACCCGCAATCGAGTCCGCCGTGAAGAACGCCAAGCTCAACATCATATCCGTGCCCCTGGGCTGCGGCTCATGGGAATCCGGCGCAGGCTTCAAGAACTCCATCCCGATAGCCGTGAACGGCAGGTCGGGAAGCGTGCGCGTGCTCCTCAAGCCAGCCCCGCGCGGCGTGGGCCTTGCGGCAAACGACGTGGTGAAAAAGGTGCTTTCCGCCGCAGGGGTGAAGGACATCTGGAGCTTTTCCCGCGGCCACACGCGCTCCATTTACAACACGGCGATGGCAACGGCAAACGCGCTTGAGCAGCTGAACACGATGAAGCTTTCCCGCGGCTGGGAAAGCGAGGCAAAGCCCCCTGCTGCAAAGCAGGATGAAAAAATGTCTGCTGATGCAGACAATTCGCCCACAGGGCGGACGAAGGTGTCGTCATGAGAATAGCAGTGATCCGCCTCAAGGGAAAGCGCGGCATAACGCCCACGGTCAAGGCAACCTATGTTTCATTGAACCTCAACCGCCTGTACAACTGCACGCTGCTTCCTGACACGGAGGGTTTCCGCGGGATGATACAGTCCTGCAAGGACTCGGTCTCCTACGGGCCGGTGGACGAGCAGACCATACTGCTCCTGCTTTCAAGGCGCGGCATGGCCCGCGACGGCAAGAAGCTTTCCGCAAGCAGGAAGCCCGAGGAGATGGCAAAGCTGGCAAAGGAGATAGCCGCGTCGGACAAGCCGCTTTCGGCCCACGCGATACTGCCGTTCTTCTGCCTCGCGCCCCCCCGCGGAGGGTTTGACGGCGGCAGCAAGAAGGCATACGCGCCTTTCGGGCCGCTTGGCAGGAACCCAAACATCGGCGCGCTTCTCGCAAGCATGGCTTAACGGTAAATGGTGTTTCACATGGCAAACCGCAAGGGAAAGAGGAACAGGAAATTCAACGGCACGCGCAACCACGGCAAGGGCAATGCCAAGAACCGCCGAGGCAAGGGAGGCAAGGGAGGCTGGGGCCGCGCAGGCATGAGCAAGCACCGCTTCACCTATGTCACGCGCTATGAGCGGCACTTCATGCGCCACGGCGGCAGGATGGGCTTCTCCAACCAGAACGCACGCGAGGAGCTCCCCGTGATAAACCTCTACGAAATAGACCAGCTCGCCAGGAACGGCAAGGTTGAGGCGCGCGAGGGCAAGCTCACGTTTGACTTTGAGGGCAAGGTGCTTGGCACCGGCTCCATAACAGTGCCGGTGGTGGTGCGCGCAATCAGCTTCTCCGAAAAGGCAAAGGAAAAGCTCAAAGCGTGCGGCGGCAGCGCGGTGGAAAGCGCGCCAAAGGAGGCGCCTGCCGCGGAAAAGAAGGCGGAATAGGGGCGCGCGCCAGCCACATTTTTAATCCCTCTCGCATTATAATCTCGTGCTCTTTGGGCCGGTAGCTTAGCCTGGTTGGAGCGTTCGACTGATAAACTTCCCCGAGCTTTTGCGGCTTTTGGGAGATTTAGCAATCGAAAGGTCGAGAGTTCAAATCTCTTCCGGCCCATATCCCCTTTCTTTTAGAAAAAGAAAGGGGCTGAGGGTTTCACCCCCAAAGAAAAGACGTTTGCCGCGTCGGTCTTCCGGTCCATTCCTGTTTTTTCTTTACCCTATCATCTCAAAGTCGACGTAACCTTCCCTCGGGTCGAGGTTGACAAGGCGCACCCGCACCTTCTGCCCCACGCGTATCCCTTTCGCATGGCGCGCTATCCTCACGATCCTTCCCTCGACCGGCGGCTCCAGCAACCGCGCGTAGTTGCCTTTTTCAGAAGCGCCCGTCACTATGGCGTCGAACTCCTCGCCAATCTTGCCCTCAAGCAGCGTGGCCGCCTCCGCCTTCACCATGAACCTCTCCACCCTCTTTGCAGCCATTTCCCTGTCGGTGCACCAGCCGGCATCCTCGGAAAGCTCGCTTTTCCCGTAAGGCGTGGGCGCGCCCTCAAGCGCGGCCTTGATGAGCCGCTGGATTATCAAATCAACATATCTCCTGTTGGGCGCAGTGCCGTGCGTGTAGTGCGTGACTGCAAGGCAGAAGTGCCCGATTGGCCTCTCCCTGTCGTGGAGCACATACTCCCCAGCGCCAATCATCTTCACAATCGCCAGCGACAGGTCAGGGAAGCTTTGCGGGTCCGCCTCTTTCCTGCCTGCAAGGAAAAGCGAAAGCGCCTTTGCAGAGGGCGTGGATGGCAGCGCATATCCCTTGCCCTTTGCCAGCATCCTTATGCCTGCCCAGTCCTTGGGCTCGCGCACCACCCTGTGTATGGACGGGATGTTCCTCTTTTCAAGGAAGCCTGACATCACGCCGTTTGCCGCAATCATGAAGTTCTCGATTATGTGCATTGCCCTGTTCTCCTGGACAACTGCAAGCCCGAGCACACGGTCGTCCTTTATCACCGCGCGCGCCTCAAGCGACTCAAGCTCAAGCGCGCCCTGCCCCATCCTGTAATTTTCCAGCCTTTGCGCAGCCTTGTCCTGGAGCCACACCTGCTCCTCAAGCCCCTCGACGCCCGCAATGCCCTTGGGCATGGGGCCCGTGCCTTCCAGCCATTCTGCCACCTGCTCGTAAACCAGCTTTCCCTTGTTCCGGACCAGCGCGCGGTATATCCCCCCCTGGCGCACCACGCCGTTTGGGAGAACCGCAAACTCGGAAATCACTGCAAGCCTGTCCTGCCCCATGGGAAGCGAGGAAAGCCCCTTGGAGAGCCTGTCGGGAAGCATGGGAAAGGTCTGTATGCCGGTGTAAACAGAGGTGGTGTTCCTCTTGGCATGCCCGTCGGCGGCAGAGCCCTTTGGCACGTACGCGTCCACGTCCGCAATGCCCACCTTGACATGTATCTCCCCGTTCGCGCCAGCCTCGCAGTATTCTATCTGGTCCAAGTCCTCTGTGTCGTAGTTGTCAATGGAGGACCAGAGGAGGTGCCTCATGTCCCGCATGCCTTTGCCCTCCCTGGCGCTTACCCTGTCTGAAAGCGCATTCACCTCGCGCTCAACCTGCGGCGGGAAAACCGCATCAAAGCCGTATTTTTCCATTGCCTTGCGCGCAATCCTGTGGAGGTCGATTGCCTCTGGCTGGTGCGCAAAGGATTTTTGGGAAAAGGAAGGCTGGGCTTCGCGCGCATGCCCGCGGGTTGGGCGCCGCTGGGGCTGCCAGGCGTGCGGATGAGGGTTCTTCTGCTCAATCTGGCGTGCAGGGCGCTGCTGTGGTTGCCCAAAACGAGGGTGTTTCTCCCCCTGCGCCTGTGATCGATTGGGGCGCTGCCTCTCCCTCCCGAAGCGCTGCTCTCCCTCCTGCGCTGAGGTGCGCCGCTGCGGCTGCGCGCCCCCTGCATGCTGGCCGCGCCCCTGCGGAAAGCGAGAATCAGGTTTCGTGCACGCCCTGCCGTGCCCCCTGAAAGGTTTCATAAGCAAAAATCCGAACCCAACGATTAAATAGATAATGTAATGCCGGCTTGCGCACGTGCCGGACTCTTAATGCGCGCGGAGAACTGCTGGCAAGTCAGCCCCACTGCCAGAAGCCGTATGCCGCGTCGCCTGCAAACGCAAGCAGGACGTAGCGCAATGCCTTTCCGCATATGGTTGCGGCAAGGAACTGCCAGACCGGCATTTTAATGGCGCCGGACGCAATCCCGGCAATGTCGAAAATCGGGTTGGGGACAAAGGCAAGCGCGAAAATGCCCAGCGGGCCGTATTTCACCACTCCCTCCTTGTGCTGGCGGAAAAGCTTCGTCCTCATCACCGCACCGTGCCCTGCATAGCCGGCAAGGTAGCCCGACAGCTCGCCAATGCCCGAGCCTATCCCTGCGGCAATCCCCACCAGCGCAGGGTTCAGGAAAGCGCCCATTGCAAAGACGATTGCAAAGCCGGGCATGGGGGCGAATATGGTGGCCGAGGAGACAAGGGAAATCGCAAACACTCCCGCATACCCTAGGTCAGACATGCCCTGCACGCGCGAAAAGAGGAAGATGGCAAGCACGCTTATCAGGGCGGCGCCCGCAAGCGCAAGGGCGTCCTTTTGGCCGATAATCGGTTTTTCCCCCATGCAAAACACGCCTGATTCAATTCCAGACAAGCACGCGCTGGCGCCTCATGAAAAGCGAGTTGGTGCTGTAGATGTCCTCCTCCGGCACGCTCCTGTCGGTCAGCCTCCTGTCAATGCCGGAAAGGGCGTATGCGTTCTTGAGCGCAGCCATCTTTATGGCCGAGAGCCAGTTGTTCGTCTTTATCCTTATGCCCCCGCTGTCAATCGCCTCAAGCACGCCCATTGTCCTGTTCTCCATCCTCTCAGCAGCCTCGTCCGTGACTATTATTATGATGTTCGGGTTTTTCACAGGCTCGTACTCGAACGAGTAAAGCTCGCCCCGCCTCGTCTCCATGCCTATCACGCTCTGCCCGATGTAGGCGTTCACCTTCTCGTCGCCGATTATCATGCGCGCGGTTTTGGGCACCTTGGCGTCCACGTACGCATAGTACTTTGCCAAAAGCTCGTCCCTGCCCTGCTCTATCTGGTAGGCGTGGGGTGCGCAAAGGATTGCTGCGGCAAAAAGGGCAAATGCAAGCGCTCTCATGGTGCCATTTTCGCCAATCCCGAATAAAAAGCAGTATGTTCGCTGGGAAAAAAGGGAAAAAAGAAAAAGCAAAAACTCTTCAAGCGTAAAGTCTAATCCGGCAGATTAGAATTTCTTGTGCTTGGGGAAGCAGTCCCTGCAGTACACAGGCCTTCCTTCCGTC
>JBAZTI010000009.1:0-29090 GCA_041662045.1 Candidatus Micrarchaeia archaeon
TGATAATTAAGCCATCCGGCCCAAAAATCTCCAAGGATTTGATCGGGAATTGGCAAGTGTAGGTAACTGCGAGCCTGTTTTTTTCAGCATCTAAGCCAAGCTGGATTGGCACCGGCTGGCTGTAAAGCCCATTCAGCCAAGGCGTCTGTTCAATCTCAATCTTTACCCTGTGCTCCTTATCATCTGTCGTATGAAATTTTAGCGTATATTCGCCATGCACTTCCAAAGGTTCGCTTGCAATGGTGCCGTCCTGCTGAAGCAATAAATAGCATGACCATGTGCCATAATCCTTTCTGCTGCTCTCACGATAAGCCAACCCAACAATTTTTTTTCCACTGTGATGTAAACGACCCGCCTTGGCGTTTCCGTTGGTTAGTGCCACATGTATCCTGTTGTCCTCCTGGCTGTAGTTTGCGCTCACCTGCAATTTCTTCCTTGGCTTATCCTGCGTGTGGGCATTGCCTTCCAAAAATTCGCTCTCCCTGGCGACAGGGATAATGCCCAAAACGCCACGTTCGCCTTCTTTCATTGCCTTTAATGCTGCACCCGCCATATATTCGCCCCCTACTTCCTGACCTCAGTTAGCTCGCCATCCACTACCCTGTAGGGCCTGCCTGTCTTCATGTCGTTCCCATTGGCTGCCTCCAGCCTTACTATCTCGCCTTCCACTTCTGAGAATGGCACGATGATTTCCCCTGCTTCCTCTGAATTGCTTTTGCATTCATATTGGTATGTTTTGCCCCCCTCCACAAGCAGTGAGACGCTTTTTGCATTTTTGGCAGTAAAGCTGAATACCACGTTTGCGCCATCCCTCTCTGATGCGAAATCCGCCATGGATGGCAGGCCTGCAGTCTTTGATTGGGGGAGCGTCTGCACCTCGCCGTTGAACATGGCAGGGGTGACTACGAACTCGATTGATTTCCAATAATAATGATAGTCAATTGCGAAAAGGTCTATCCTATATGCGCCCGGCTCGGAAATCGGCTTCGTATAGATTGAGTAGGTATGATTTTTCTTATTGTAATTGATTGCCCCCACGAGGTTTTCATCCATGCCGCTGTAATATATTGTGCCAATAAATTCGTTCCGAATTCGTTTTGATGAGGACGGGTGCACCTCTACCCTGGGAATTTTCTCTGTTGACTGGAAGCTGAGGGTTATCTCCTTGTTTGCGGGGTTGTATTTGGGCACAAGATCCATGCAGGTCACAGGCTCGGTCGGCCCTGCAATGGTTTCATTGCCTTCACGGTCCATCACCTTCAGGTAATAGGTGTGCGTCCCCTGTGTTTTCTCATCGGAAATCCATCTGGTTGACTTGACTTTCTCGCCACCGGTTGCAGAGGGGGTGCGGGAGGTGAGCCATACGACATTCTCGGATTTTGTAGGGTCGTCAATATATATTGCCAAAATTTTGATGCCCTTGTCACTCCTTACGTCTAGTTGCAATGCCACGAAATCAGTTATCTTCTTCGTTCTTTTGCTTTCGAACTTGTTTATCACCGGCCCTGTTTTGGCCTCTTCCTCCCCCTTGCCCTGCCTGTCCTTTAGGCTTATGGTGAATTTCGGCACAGCGCCCGCGGCGCCAGACTTTCTGACCTCGATCTTGAAAGGATCGGTTTTTGCCTTTTCCGTGATTGACGGGACCATCTTCAGGTAAGCATCGGCTTCCTTGCCGGGCTTGAATGTCTTCTCGCCCCGGCGCACCCTCTCTTCGAGCTTACCGACCATGCCACCTACCCCCTTTGCTTTGCGCGCTTTGGCAATGATATGCGAAGGCCGAGCCGTGTTCTTCCAAGCAGAGCGATTTCTCGACCATCTGGCCACCGTTGCAATATATATTAATAGACGGTTTTATAAGGCATATTGCCCTCGTCAATTGAGCTTGTACTTAAGGTGATACTCTTCCGCGTTTGCAGGGTCCAGCTTTTTTGCCGCCTCTATGTCTTCCTGCGCGCCTTCTGCATCCCCCAGCGCGCTTCTGCACAGTGCGCGCAGGTGGAAAGAGTGCGCGGACGGGTCCATCTCGACCACTTTGCCAAGCGCGCCCTCTGCGGCTTCGAAGTCCCCCAGGCGGATATATGCCGTGGCAAGGTGGTAAAACGCCCCGGGGCTGTTCGGATTTATCCGGGCTGCGGCAGACAAATCCTCAACGGCGCCTTTGTAATCGCCTGCGTCATAGAGGAGCCCGCCCCTGTTGTAATGCGCCTCAAAGCTGCTGCCGTCCAGCCCGATTGCATTGCCAAAGTCCCTGATTGCCCCTGCCCTGTCGCCAGTCTCGACCCTTGCCACGCCCATCTTGAAGTAAATGTTTGCGTCATTCTGCCCGTTTTTTACTGCAATGTCAAAGTCCTCAAGCGCGCCCTGATATTGACCTGTGCTGAACCTTGCTATCCCGATAAAGTAGTATAAGTTCTTCTTCTCTATTGCCACGTCAGTTGCCTCTGCTTCCCTGCCAGTCACCTTGGAGAGGTCTTCGATTGCCCCTAAGTAGTCTTCTGTGTTGAATCTGGAGGCGCCCCGCATGAAGTAGATGTCCACGCTTTGGTCGCCAAGTTCGATTGCGCTGGAAAATTCAGGTATCGCTTCGGAGTGCCTCTCGAGCTTGGCCAGTGCAGTCCCCCTTGCCCTGAAAATCTCAGGCTTGCCCTCCCCGAGCGCGATTGACCTGTCGATGTCTTCCAATGCGCCGCTGTAATCCCCTTTCATCAGCCTCAATATGCCCCGGGCAGAGAATATCTCCTTGGTGTCGGCCCCAAGCCCGATTGCCATGTCAAAGTCCAAAATTGCATCGGCATAGAAATCCATCTCGTACCTTGCCCTGCCCCGAAGGAAATATGTGTCCTTGTCTTTCAGCCCAAGGGCGATTGCCATGTCAAAGTCATCAAATGCCCCGGGATAGTCCTGCACATCGAAGCGCGCAATTCCTCTTGAAACGAATGCGGACGGCTCCTGCACGCCTCTTTCAATTGCCTCGTCGAAGTCTGCAATCGCGCCCTGGTTGTCCCCCAATTTCGCCCTTGCCATGCCGCGCTCAAGGTAAACATTCGGAGCGGCATAGCCGAGCTTTATCGCCATGCCATAAGCTTCCAGCGCGCCCTTGCTGTCTCCAGCATTCAGCTTTACCATGCCAAGCAGGGGGTATAGGTAATTGAGCACCATAAGGGGGGTGAGCCTTTTGATTGCGTCCTCCTCGTCTCTGAACTCCCCTTCTTTTCCGCTTGCCAAAACGGCGAGCCTGGCTTTTTCCACGCACACCTCAAGTATGTCGATTGCATCCTTATGGTTGCCTTCCGCTGATTTCACCACCCCGCCTATGGCAAGGGATAGTACGTCCATGATTTCGCTGCCGGTCACAATGCCCATGCCCACATCCATCTTTGCGCCTGCATAGTCTTTCATGTTGAGCCTTGCCATGGCGCGAAGCACATGCATCGCCGCGTTGTCCGGCACGATTTCCAGCGCCTTGGTGCAGTATTCCGCGGACTTTTCATAATCCTGCATGCCGAAGCTGTAGTTTGCCATTGCAGAGTATGCCAGCAGGTTCAGGTCCCCTGGCCCGGACAGCACGGTTGGCTGTTGGGGGTATTTTTCGCCAATCTCGCTTAGCGGGAAATGCGTGCTGAACAGAGGGTCAAAGCCAAAGTCGGCAAGCACCACAAATACATGCGGAGCATCAGTCGATGCCCAGTTCCCTGCTGCAATGTCGGCTTTCAGCCCCGCCTGCCTTGCAACATCGAGCACCAGGATTGCGATGGTGTCGCATTTCCATGTGTTGTTCTCCACTGCATAGGAAAAGAGGGAAGCCTCCGGAGGCTCCCCAGTTGCCCCCATGAGCTCCTCGACCAAGCCAAAGTTGCTCCCCATATTGAGCCCCATATCCTTCATTGCGTCAAGCATGCATTCCATGAACCGCTCCTGGGCCTTTGCAGAGGTGAGCTTCATTCCCTTGAGCTCTTTTTCCACAATTTCAACCAGGGACTGCACAAGCGCCGAGTATTTCCTGATGATTTCCTCCCTGTTGGGGTGCCCCTCTATCTCCAGCCACTCCACCCCGCCAAACTTCTGCGCAATCGCCTGCTTCACGTCGTCGGGCTTTGCGGTTTTTTGCGGCACATAGGAAAGAACCGGATTGCGCCTTTCCGGCAGGAATTCCGCATTGGCAGGCCTGCCCGCGGACCCGTTGGATTTGCGCGCTGGCACGGTGTTCTCGGAATCGAATTGCGCTGCCTTTTTCAGATGGACGGATTTTTCCACCACAACATCACTCCTTGTTTCCATTCAATTGGGCAGGCGACAGGTATTTCACCCCTGGCTTGCCCGGCACCTCGGTATTAAGGAGCATCTGCAGCTGGTCATCGGTTATGGTTTTTCCCAGCCTAAGGTCATAGTCATAGGTGTCCGGGGAAAGCTTCCCATCTCCTGTGCGCCCCACACGCGTAAGCTGGTCGATATGCAGGAAATAGGAAACTGTGTCTTTGCCATCCTCCTGCCCGCCAATCCTTTCAAGGACAATTAGGATTGGCTTGGCCTCGTCCAGAGAAAAAAAATTGTTTGAGACCACCTTGTAGCTGGCTGTTGTGGCGATTTCAGAGGGCTGGCTTGCCGCCGCCTGGCTTGGCGTTTGGAGATTCCCAGCTTCCCCCTGATTGTCGCCGCCTGTGGAGCCTGCTGCTGTTTGCTGCGCACCTGGCGCAGGAAACGCCAAGTCGATTTGCATCGCCCTCATGTATGAGGAGGGCTCGTCGCCGTTTGATATTGTGAAATAGCGCGATTCCTTTCCCTGTATTTCATGGTTGCCTGGAAATCCTGAATGGAGTGTTGTCAATATCGGGGTGAAGACCTCAAGCTCGTAAGTGTGCTTGCCTTTGAAAAATGGGACTGTGAATTCTCCCTTTTCCTTTGCGGTCCCTTCCCCACGGCCGGAATTGAACAGGCAATCCCCGGAGCTGTAATAAATCATGGAGTCCCCGTCAATATACAATTTCATCACCCTTACGGATAGCTCGGGGTATATCCTGCCCATGTCAAGGTCGTATTTGAAGGTGATGAATTTGCTGTCTGGTGAGACCTCGTATTCCAAGTCGAATTTGTCGAACTTCTTATAGCCTTCCGCGGGCCTTTTCCCATCCACCAGAGGCATCTTAAAAATCCTGTCACTTACAATCAGCGTGTCTCCGGAATCGAAAAGCACGTTTCCCGAGGCGTCAAGCAGCTGCACCAGAAAATAGCTCAGGAACGGTTTGCCTGGAAGGGATATTGACCGAATGGCTCCGCAATAGTTCTGCTGCGGCGGGTCGATTGCCCTGTCAAAAACCAGATCCATTTCTTTCTTGCCTTCGTGCCACTCTGAAGAACCCCCTCTGAACCATACTTTCACCCTTGCAACAGGGATTTCACCGCAATACAGTATCATGCCGCCAGGCCCGCGTTCGTTGCCCCTGTACAATGCCACCGCATTTTTCGAGGCAGCCTTGCTTTTCTCGTCCTGCGGGCCGTTCGCGGCATTGAATTCGTCTACCCTGCGCCTAGGGACAATGTTGGAAATGTCAATTTCGACTTTCTCAGGCTTTTTCAGCAGGACGGATTTTTCCACCATAAGAATCACTTATGCTTTTCATTCCCCTTGGGCACGAAAGGCTCAAGAAGCGGGACGCCTGGCTTGCCGGGTGCAAAAAGCTTCAGGATGCCCTGGAGCTCGTCCTCGCTTATCCGAGCCCCCGGCGTGAAGCGGAAGATGATGTTTTTCTTGTCTGCCGTAAGCTGCCCGAGCAATGCGGTGTTCAGGTAGTATTCCTTTACCTCGCTTCCTTTTTGCAGCACAAGGAGGCGCCTGTGCGCTGGGTCTTTTGAAAAGAAATACCTGCTGGAAACTACTTTCCAGCTGGCTGCATCTGTATGCTGGGCGTGCAGGGGCGGGGCAATTATTGTGGTTCCTGCCCCCGCAGAAGCAGTGCCCTTTTCTTCCAGCGTGGCGGCAGGCTTTTCCGTTTCCACCGCCTGCGTTGCCAGCGGCGCGGCTTCGTCCACTTTTGCATCCGGGCCTATTGCGAACTCCTTTGCCTCCCAGCAGTCAATCACGGTCTTGGTCTGGCTTGCCAGCTTCGAAGCAAGCTTCGCTGCCTCCTTGTCCTTGCTGTTCTCAGGCAGGAAAACCTCAAGGCGGTATCCGTGCTCGTTTGTAATGCGGATTTCATACTCTTTTCCGCCAATCGTGATTTTTTTTCTGGCTGAATTCACATCAGTGTCCTTAGTGTCAAGCAGCCGCTGGACTTTCTTGGCTGAGGATTCATCCAGGCCAGGGGTTATCCCGAAATCCGCAAGGCCTTCCCGAAGCGCCTTCACGCTGGGGGCTGTGCGGAAAAGGTAGTTGCCCACCACGTCTTCCGTCACCATTGCCTCGAAGCGGTAGGTGTGCTCGCCTTCAAGCCTTGGGAATGGGCCAATCATGCCTTCAAAGTGCACCTTGTATTCTTTCGGGTTTGCAGGCTGCTTTGCCGTTCCGCTATATAGAAGCTCGCCATCCACGTACAGGTAGATGGAAAGGATGTGCTCTGATTTGGGGGTGTTGGCATGGTAGCGCCAGGTCTTGTAGTCCTTTTCCGGCGCAACTATGCTGTAGCGGAAACGGACGGAGTTTGCGGTTTGCTCGGAAAAGACATCGAACTGCAGGAATTTCTCGTTGTTCCGGGGGGCTGTCCTGCCGTCGGGCTTTTTCTCCTCGCCCTGCCCCTGTGATTTTCTGGGTATTGAATGCAGGTTGGCCCTGTGCCGCGGGACAATGTTTTCCAGGTCCAGCCCTTGCTTGGCCTGGCTTGTGCTCGAATATCTTGTTTTTTCTGCCAGCTGGCCAGCCATGGCAGGGATTATGTTGATATGAGTTTAAAAGGGATTTTGCCTGAAAGCAAAGCCATGGTGTTGTGCGCCAAAGTAAAGAGGGAGGGAGCCGAGAAGGAAAGGATAAAGCTAGTGCAGGCAGGCGCGCTTGACAATTTGCATATCCCTGCGCGCGGAAGGGGCTATGTTTACTTTCCCGTGGTTGGAAAGCCTGCGGGCTTGGAATTGGTGCAGAAAAAGCTTGAGAAGAGAAGCGAGCGCCCAAAGACGCTGCGCGAGGCGCTTGCGGGAAAGCTGAGCGCGCAGGAAATGGAGGAATTGGTAACTTCCTTTGACCTGGTGGGAGACATTGCCGTGGTGGAAGTGCCGCCTGCCGTGGAGGGGAAGGAAAGGCTCATTGCTGCCGCGCTGCAGTCCGCGCACCACAATGTGAGGGTGGTTGCGAAAAAAACAGGAGGGACTGCGGGCGAGTACCGCATACGGCCTGTGAAAGTGATTGCTGGCGAGAAAAGAACGCACACGATTTACCGCGAGGGCGGCTGCGAGTTTGAGCTGGACCTCAACAAAACATACTTTTCGCCCAGGCTTGGCACGGAAAGGGGAAGGCTGGCTGCCCTTGTGAGACCTGGCGAGAGAGTGCTGGTGCCGTTTGCGGGCGTGGGGCCGTTTGCGATAAGGATTGCGAAAAAGGAGCAGTCCGCGAAAGTGGCGGGGATTGAACTCAACCCAGACGCGCATGGATACTTCGTGAAGAACATCGCGCGCAATAAACTCGCAAACTGCGAAGCTGTGCTGGGCGATGCGGGAAAAATAATGCGCGAAAAATACGCTGGCTGGGCGGACAGGGTGGCAATGCCCTTGCCAAAGGATGCGTCGCACTTTTTGCCAGATGCCATCCGCGCGCTTCGGAGGGGAGGCATGCTGCATTACTACTCGTTCGGGAAAATGGAGGCGCCTTTTGTGGATGCGGAGAGGGATGTGCTGGAGGCTGCGAAGAGGCAGGGAAGGAAGGCGCGCATCGCATTCAGGAGAGTGGTGCGCCCCTACTCGAAAAATACGGAACAGGTCGTGGTGGACGCAAGAATGGATTAGCTTTCTGCTTTAGGGATTCTGCTCCTGATTGCGGATGCAAGCTCGGCTTCGGACAGCTTTACCCTAGCCACGCCCTCGCGCATTGCCTGCGAGGCTACTGCGAACGCCACCTTGAAGTGCGCCTCGGGGTCAAAGGGGCTGGGAATGATGTATCCTGGCGTGGCGCCAACTTCGGAAACGCGCGCGGCAAGCGCCTGCGCGGCAGCCATTTTCATGCCCTCGGTTATCCTGCTTGCGCGCACGTCAAGCGCGCCGCGGAAAATGCCCGGGAAGGCGACCGCGTTGTTTATCTGATTGGGAAAGTCTGAGCGCGCGGATGCGTATATGAAGGCGCCTGCCAAGGCAGCTTCCTGCGCGGAAATTTCAGGGTCAGGGTTGGAAAGCGCGAACACAATCGGCTTGGAAGCCATGGCGGAAATGTGGGCGCGGGCGAATGCGCCTGGCGAGGAGGCGCCGATGAGGAGGTCTGCGCCCTCGCAGCATTCCTGCAGGCTGCCGGTGAACTTCGCCTTGTTCGTAATTTCTGCAAGTTCCAGCTTGTGCCTGTCCAGCCCCTCCCTGCCTGAATGGAGCGCGCCCTGCCTGTCAAACGATATGACGTCCTTTGCGCCTGCGGCTGCGACAAGCTTTGCTATTGCCGAGCCTGCCGCGCCTGCGCCGTTCACAATCACTTTTGCCCCTGAAAGCTTTTTCCCTGCAAGGGGCAGCGCGGAAAGCGCACCTGCAAGCGCCACCACCGCGGTGCCGTGCTGGTCGTCGTGCATCACAGGGATGTCAAGCTCTTCGATGAGCCTGCGCTCCACCTCGAAGCACTTGGGCGCCGATATGTCCTCCAGGTTTATGCCGCCGAAAGTGGGCGCGATTGCCTTTGCAAGCGCAACAAGCTCGTCCGCGCTTTTGGCGTCAACGGAAAGCGGGAATGCGTCCACGCCTGCGAACCGCTTGAAAAGCGCAGCCTTGCCCTCCATCACAGGAAGGCCTGCAAGCGGCCCTATGTTTCCAAGCCCAAGCACGCGCGAGCCGTCCGAGAGCACGGCAACCGCATTTTTCTTGAGGGTAAGCGAGTATGCCTTATCCTTGTCCGCGGCTATCTGCCTGCAAAGCCCTGCCACGCCGGGCGTGTATGCTTCCGCAAGGTCTTCCTTGCTTTCGAGCCTGACCGCAAGCGAGGTCTGGATGGCGCTGTAGGGGATTTTCCTTTCCATGTTCTCCACGCCCCTTTTGCTTATGAAATGTTTATAAAATGCGAAAGCAGGGAAATGGGAATGAACTATGCCTTTTTTTTCGCCAGGAAGAAAAACGCGGCCAGCGAGGCTGCCAGGAGCACGAGGATGAGGGCAGCGAAAAGCAGGAGCGGCGGCTGCCCGTTGCCCTGCCCGCTGCCGCCAGGCAGTTCGGATGAAGCGCCAGGGGCTCCTGGGCCTGGCGATTGCGAGCCTGGAGCCTGGCCTGGCTTGCCGGTTTCCTGCGAGGAGGGGGAAGGAGGCTGCACCTGGCCTTGCCCAGGAGAGGCAGGCACCTGCGGAGAGGGAGAGGATGGCTGCGGCGGCTGCGTGGCGTTTTCAGGCAGGGGCGGCTGCGGTTCCGAGGCGTTTGCTGGCAAAGGCTGCTGCGGCAAGGCGCATGGCGCAAGGGCAAACGGGCTGAGGAAGGAGGTGAAATAGCCGCCCATCTGCCTGTTTTCTGCAGAGTACCTGCCGCTCCTTGTTATATTGAAGGAGGCAATGCCGTCAGAATCCGTGTATGCGGGCGTGTAGCCTGTCTCTGAAGTGAAGAAGAGGCGGATTTCCATGCCCTGCACAGGCTCCCCTCCTGAAGAGGCGCGGATGGAAAGCATGCCGCTTGAGCAGTTGAAGGACTGGGAAAGCGAGGGGGAGATGTAGCTTGACCCCCCTGTTGCCTGGGTGGCGGTTGGCACTGCGGCAAAGGAGGCGGTGGCATTGCACCAGCCGCTTCTCACCTCTATGGTGGTGTTTGCATTGCTTGCGTTTGCAGCCGTGCAGTTGCCTGATTCAGACCAGTTGCCAAAGGTATATCCTTCAGAGGGAGTGGCATTTATGGTCCTGTTTGCAGGCACAACGAAGTCGGATGCGTTCCCAGTTGCATTGCCGCCCGCTCCGTAAAGCACGGTGAGGTTTGCGTACAGCGTCAGGAAGGGCGTGAGTGGGGCATGGTCCACGATGGTGCCTGAAAGCTTGCCCTGCGCATTGGTGCTGTTGTACGGATAGCCGCTGCCAGTGGTGCCGAGATAAAGGCCGGGAATCGAGGAGTTTTCCGTGCCCGTGATTGCCACGCTTCCGTTCATGACATTGTGCCAGATGTTCCCCTGGTTCTTGCCGCCGTAGGTGCAGTTGTAGAAGTTGGCGCCGCTGGCATCAGAGGCGTAGTAGCTGCCGGTGCTGCTGAAGTTGTCCAGGCAGAAGATGTTGCTGTCCGAATCTGCGCTGATGCTAAGCAGTGTGCCTGCGCCTCCGGGCGAGGACAGCGTGGTGTTTATCAGCGTATTTGAATTGCTGTCGGAGGCAATGAAGGCCACTGTGCTCAGGTTTGAGGCTGCGGATGAGTTGGCTATCGTGGTGTTGTTTGAGCCGAAGACGATCCGAAGCGCGTAGCTGGCAGGCCCGTTTGCGGTTGCAGTCAGGTTGGAAAAGGCGTTGTTGGAGCTGCCGGTCAGGTAGAGGGACCAGCTGTTTTCCCCGTCGTTGGTTGCGGCGAGGTTGGAAAAGGTGTTGTTGGAGCTTGAATCAAGGGAGATGGTGCCAGTATAGTTGCCCGTGGAAGTTGCGGTGAGCCCGGAGACTGTGCAGTTGGAGGCGTCATGGAGAGAGAATGCCCCGCCGACCGTGGCAGATGCGTTTATGCCTGAAAACGAGCAGTGGCTGCAGCTGGTGGAAACCGCTGTGCCTGCCACCGGGTCTCCGAATTCGTCGGTCAGGTTGGACGCGGTTGCGTTGATGCCTGAAAATGAGTTGTAGATGCCGGATGAGGAAACCGCCGTGCCGACTACCGTGGCCGCCTCGGCATTGGAAACCGTGTTGTAGTTTGAGTTGGTGGAGATGCCGATGCCCGTATCCCCGCCCACGGAAGTGGACGACACAGCTGACAGGTCGGCAAGGGTATTGTTGTTGGAGCTGTTGTAGAGCCAGATGGCAACGCTGTTGGCGCCAGTGATGGATGCGGTGATGTTGGAGAGGGCGTTTTTGGAGCTTGTGTAAAGGTAGACGCCTGCGCCGCTTGAGGCGGACGAGGATACGGTGATGTTGGCAAGGGTGTTGTTGTCTGAGATTGAGTAGAGGAGGATGGCATATGCCGTGCCGGATGCTGAAAGGTTGGCAAGGGTGTTGTTGGAGCTGGAGATGGCGTAGATTGCGCGGCCGTTTGATGCGCTTGAGGTTGCGTTGACGCCGGCTAGCCGGTTGCGGTTCGACCCGGTGAAGAGGTAGATGCCATAGCCTGATGCGCGGGTGGTGCTGGAGTTGGTGCCCTCAATTGCGCCGCCTGAAGACCCGCTGAAGTAGATGCCGTGCTGGAAGTTGCTTATGTTGCAGTTTTGCACCGTGGTGTTTGGCTGGTTCGAGTAGATGCCGAACGTGTTGCTGGCATTGCTGCCCCTCACAGATGCGCCTGCGCAGTCAAGCGTGACGTTCTGCGCGGTCACGTTGAAGCAGGTGGCGCCGGTCATGTTCACCGACTGGTTGAGGGTGAAAACAGTGTTTGCCGCTGAGAGGTTGGTGCAGTTTGACACCACTGCTGCCTGCAGGAGCGCGGCTGGCGCAAGGATTAAGAAAAGCGCAATCAATAGCCTGGACATCCCACCCCCCAGGGATAAGCGCAACAAAGGAATAAAAATGCAAGGCACGCCGCGCGGCATGCAAGGCTGGTGCGGTGCGCGCCCCTGCCCGGCAGCCTGCAGCGCATTGGCTTTGCAGCGCGGCGCAGCCGCCTGCCGCGCCCGAAGGGCGCGAACGTTTATAATTTCCAGCAGGGGAATCTGCGCATGCAAAAAACAGGGGCAGTGCGCGCGCTGGTGCTTGCGGCATTCCTCATTTCGGCCGCGCACGCGGCGGATTACCCTGATGAGGCGCGGCTTTTCGGCTACCAGGCAGTGCCTTCTGGCAGCGGCTTTTCCATTGAGAGCCTGCAGTGCGGAGGAGGGCAGGAAGTATATGCCATAGTTTCCGGAGGCGAGCCGGTCGCGTTCCTTACCAACGGAGGCGCGGGTGCAAGCCCCATCACGGAAAAGGGGGGGATTGAGGAGGCGCTATACTGCCATTATGCCGCAGGAGGGCATTCCGAAAGCCTGGCGCAAGGTTTTGCCGGCATCCATGCGGAGATTGCAGGCATGCAGGGCAGGCACGCGAAGGGGGAGGCTGCCTGCAGGGTGCTTCTTGGCACGGACAGGCACGAGTGCTCCTCTTTCGAGAGCTGCCTGAAGGCGTGCTATTCCGTGACCTCGTTCTGCCAGCCCATTGCGCTTGGAGCAGGAAGGGCTTTTGTGAATGCCATGTGGGAGTTTGAAAACGGCAGCCGCGCGCTTGGCAGGGCATATGCGGATGAGGGGGAGGCATACGCCGCATTTGCGGAGAACGAAAGCGAGGGAAGCGCGCTTGCCTACCTGGATGCCGTGAGGGCGGCAAGGGAGGCTGCGGAAACTGCGTCGTACAGCCCGCTTTTCTACGATTACTCGTTCTGCTTTGCCCCGGATTACCCAGCATACGGGATTTACGCGCTTGAGGGAAAGGCGGAAAAGCAGTACAGGAACGCGTCCGTGTTCTACAGGATACCGACAACCGCGGCGGATATCGGGGCAAGGACCGCCCAGGCAATGGAAAGGCAGGCGCGCTTCCAGGCGCCCAAAGCCGAGGAAATAAAGGCGAACAGGAGCGCAATGGCATTGGAGGAAGATGCGGAAGAGCCAGGCCTGCTGTCAAGCATGCAGGGAGGCGGCGTGGATTTCCTGGCGCGCATCGGCTCGTTTTTCCTTGGCTGGCTGAATGGCAACTAATATAATGATAGGCGCCAAAGTGAGGCACATGGAAAACAGGCATCCGGCATTTGCCATCCTTGCGTTGGCGCTTCTTGCAGCGCCGCTTTGCGCGGCTGACGATTTTGGGGCGCCGGGCCTTCGCGTGTTTTGCCAAGCCCTCCTGGGGCTGGGGCAGAACGGCACAGGGGCGGAGGGCGCAAACGAATCGGCGGCAATCATCGTGCCGCTGAACATCACGCTTGGCGCGCAGCACAACAGCACGCTTGCAGGCCTGATGGAGGCGAATGAATCCGTAGGGAGAATGCGGGCGGCAGGGCTGCCCACGAGCAGGGCGGGCGACCTGCTGGACATAGGCTGGCAGTGGTTTGACGGGCAGACTGCAGTAGAGCTCTCAGGCGGCAAGCCGGAATATGCGTTTGCGCAGCAGAAAGCAGATGAGATAAAGGGGATAGAGCGCGGCTCTTTTGCGGTAAGCGACGACCTGGAGGTGCTTGCCGGAAGGATAGGGAGCGCGGACTCTGATGCCAACCTGTCTGCCACAAGGGCGCTCGTGGATGAGGCGAGGCAGGAGTTCCGCGACGGAAGGCTGGACGAGGCAAAGGCGCTGATAAACAGCGCCTATGAGGAGCTGACCGGCGCAGAGGCGCAGGCTGTGCATTCGCGGACGATGCTTGAGTCCGCGAGGAAAAACATCGAGTCTTTCATGGCCGAGAATTGGAAAACGATATTGGCGGCCGCGGCAGGCCTGCTTGTGCTGTTCTTCCTGTTCCAGAAGCAGATACGCAGGTTCCTGGCGGGCTCGAGGCTGAAGGCCCTGCTGCGCGAGCGCGAGGTGGTGCAGTCCATGCTCAAGGCGCTTCAGAAGGACTATTTCGGGAAGAAAAGCGTGAACGACCTCACCTACCACGTCAAGAGCAAGCAGTATGGGGACGTGATAAGGAATATAAACAGGCAACTCCCATTGCTTAAGGAGGAGCTCAAGAGGATTTGACATGGCAAAGAAGAAGGCGGAGGCAGGCGCAGGGAACGGCGAGTACATATTCACTGGCATTGCCGGGCTGGACTCCATGCTGGGAAAGGGGATACCGACAGGCGCATCCGTGCTTGTGGAGGGCGGCCCGGGCTCCGGGAAGACCATGTTCTGCCTGGCCATTGCATTGCACTACTGCAGGATGGGAAAAAAGGTCCTGTACATGAGCTTTGAGGAGCCGGAAAAGAGGCTCATCCAGCACCTGGAGGTGCTGGACAAGGGCGCGGCAAGATACACCCAGAACGGCCAGCTGCGGATGCAGAGGTTCAACGCCCTCGACGTGGCGCGGAGCGTGGAGGCGCTGCTCTCCCAGGCTAAAAAGGAGCTCCTGATAGAGGTGGACCCTGTCTTTTTCCCAAGCGACTTCAAGCCGGACCTTGTGCTTGTGGACTCGCTCACCAGCATATCGTCCGCGTTCTCAGGCGAGGAGAGCAGGTTCCGCATATACATGGAGCAGCTTTTCAGGTACCTTGAGAAGGAGAACATCAGCTCGTTCCTCATCCGCGAGGTCGCCAACCCGTCGCACACAGGGCAGTCGCACCTGGAGGCAGGGGAGGCGGTAAGCTTCCTGTCGGACGGGATAATAGTGATATACAACGTGCTTTACCCGAGCGGGGACAGGGGGGCCGGGATAGAAATACTGAAAATGAGGGGCACGCAGATAGACCGGAAGATAGTGGAAATGACATTGGGCGCGAAAGGGATAACCGTGTACCCTGACAGGCGCGTGCCGAAAAACTGCACGCTTACGTGATTCCAGCCCCGTTGCAGCGCCTGTAAACCTTTTTAAACATTCATCGGGATTTAGTTGCCCGTGGGACGGGTACAAAGATTGCATTTGCTAGCCTTCATGCTTTTCTTCAGCATTATTTTCAGCGCGGAAGGCATGGAATGCGGCGCCCAAGGATGCGCGCAAGCGGCAATCGGGCAGGGATTCGCAGGCTTGGGTGCGCCGGAGAGCATTGGGGCGTTGCCCAATGGAACAGGCGGCCTGGCAATGCCGGAAAACGAAACCATCATGCCTTTCATGAATGAAACCAACCAAACTGGATTGGGAAACGAAACCGGCATGCTGCCGCTCAACGAAACCGTGGCCCTTGGCAATGAAACATCTGTTTTTGAGAATGAAACCGCAATGCCCCCGCTTAATGAAACATCGATAAATGAAACAGCCGCGCCTCCGCTCAATCAGACTGCGGTTGGAGGCAATGAGACAGTGGCTGCGGAAAATGATACTTCCGCCACCTTGGTTATTGAAACATCATTCAGTGCTGACAACGGCGCAGAGCAGGGGGACGCGGTGGTTGGCGAGAGGGTCGCCTGGAGCATTGAGGCGGATGCCATCGCCGGTGAAGCCAGGATTGCCCTGCCGCAAGAGGCGCAAGGCATCGCGATAATGCTGCCCCAAGGCTCGCAAAACGTGGAGGTGAGCGGGGCGGATGCAGATGTGATTGGCAGCGAAGAAGCGCCCATCGTGATTGCCGAGAGGGCGGGGCTGCGGATGGAAATCAGCCTTGATTTGCCGCAAGGCGCGCCTGACGGGCAGAAGATAGAGGTCACATACCAAACGCCTGCGCCCGAGATTCGGGAAACCGCGCTGTCTGGAAACTCAAAGGAGATCACCATTTCATCGGAAACCCACTATGAGAACATACTTGCGCGCGCAGCTCTCCCCTATGAGGCAGCCACGAAGGAAGGCATTTCCCTTTTGCACATTTCCGACGAAGAAATGCCGATATTCGAGCCTGTTGCCTTCGAAGCGTTCGACACTGACGCAAACGGCCTTTTGGACACGGTGGAGTGGATGGTGCCCTCTCTTTCCAATCAAACATACGTTCTGTCACTCAACATACTCACCATTTACTCGCATCCAACGCTGGGAGGCAACTGGACAGTGGACTTCGCCACCACAGGCACAGCCGCGCTGAACATAACGGCCTCGCTCGACCCCTCATACTATCCCTCGCCCACCCGCTGGAGCAACGAAAGCGAGGATGCTGGGCTTTTCGACCTGCGCTTTATGGAACTGAGTTGCAATGGCGCCACAATACCCACGCAGTGGATGGGGGAGAACTGCGAACAAAGCGAATGCAGTGTACTTGCGGAAAATTACACCTGCGAAGGCACTGGCGCGCTCACAAGCAAGGTGCTCACCGCAAAGCCGCACGTGCTCCTCTTCGGCTTCGGCGGGCAGCAGCAGTTCGCATACAACGACGTGAACAACGTCTCGGCGTGCGCGAACCTTTCAGTGGCAGGGGAAAATTACACGCTGAACCAGTCGGTGAGCGTCTCGGGCGCAACATGCTTCAATATTACTGCCGCCAACATAACTCTCAACTGCAACGGCTTCTCAATGACAGGCAACAACGCAACCGGGACATTTGGCATCTACTCAAACCAGTGGAACACGACAATCAAGAACTGCAACATAAGCAACTTCGCTACAGACATATACTTCGGGAATGCAAGCAGCGGCACAATACAGAGCGTCAACGCCAGCACCACCCGCGCGTCTTCCGGCCTTGACGGTTACGCCATATTCCTCAACAACGGATCGAACTTCAACAACATCACATCTGTGAACGCCACTTCATCGATTGGATACGGAATTTACCTGAATTCCAGCTCCAGCAACTTCCTTTACAATGCCAGCGGGGCGGTTTCGTCCGGCTACGCAATATACCTTTATTCCGGCTCCGACTACAACGTCCTTGATTTCGTAACGGCAATTACGCAAAGCGGGCAGGGATTGGCAATTCAATTCGATTCGCGCTTCAACAATGTTTCCAATGCGAGGGCAACCTCCACAAACGGCTATGCGATTTACCTTGCCAGCCCGAACAACTCCATAACCGCCTCCAATGCTAACTCTACAGGCACGGGCAGGGGCTTCTTCCTAGAAGGCGGGCACAACAACAGCATCAGCAATTCAACCGCGGCATCGGATTCGGGCCGAGCAGTCTATCTCGATTCGAGCAGGTCCAACACCTTCTCCAACCTCACTGCGCTTACGGTTTCCGGCTATGGCTTTTACCTTTCCTCGAGCCACAACAACACTTTCATCGGCTCCAATGCCACTGGCACCGGCTCGGGCAGCACTGGCATGTTCCTAAGCGCAAGCTCCAACAACAACCTCTCGGGGATGAACGTCACCGGAAGCAGCACCGGCATCCAGATGCAAACCAACTCAAATTCGAACGAGTTTTCCTATCTTTCGGTGAAGAGCCTGGCTTCCAATGCTTTTTCAATGGCGTCAAGCTCATACAACATCCTCCACGACCTGAATTCCAGCTCGTCGAGCTCGAGCGGCTCTGGCATCGTCCTTACTTCGGCGAATTACAACGTCTTTTATGCCTTGAACGTGACCGAGACAGGCAGCAGCGGCTCAAGCGGCATCTACGTTTCAGGGAGCTCGCACAATGTTTTCTACAACATTTCGGCATCGGTAAGCAGCAGCAACGCCGGCAGCGCTGCAATCTACCTGCTATCAGGCGCAAACAACAACACGTTTGCCAACCTGACCGCAACCGCGAACGGCGGCAGGGGCCTCGCCCTTTCCTACGGCGCGAACAACACATTTTCCAACGTGAGCGCCACAAGCGCAAGCGGGATGGACTTTTATTTTTCTGCCACAGGCGCGGGAAGCTGCAACAATACCCTGGTTGAAGTGAACGGGACGGGCGGACTGCCTGTCCTTTACCAGTGGGGCTCCCCTGCGCCTGCCTCGTTCTCGAACACTGTAGCCGCGGCCGTAGTGCTTTGCGACTCCAACGGCTCCACAGTTGCGAACACCACCGCGCTCAAGGGCGGCTTCCAGGTATACTATTCTAGCCTGAACAACCTTTCCAACCTGACCGCAAGCGGCTCCGGCTATTCCCCGTTCACCCTCGGCTACAGCAGCAACAATTCGCTATCGTTGATTAACACGAGCATTTCGTCCGGCAACGGGCACGCGCTAACCCTGTCTAACGCCTATGACAACGTGGTGGCCGAATCGAACGCGACTGGAGTGGGGGACTCGGGCATATTCATAGGTACGTCCGCAAACAACCGATTCATCCGCTGCGGGGGCTTCTCCTCCACAGACTACGGTCTTTACTTAGACACGAGCAGCAGCAACACGTTCACAGAATGCCTATTCCGGGCAAATGGCGGCAGCTTCGGCACCGTCCTTATCTACTCCGGCTCGCACAACAACACGGTTGCGAACTCCACCATAAACGGCATGCGGGGGACGCGGGCGATATACCTCTCCACGACGGCAAACACAGGGAACAGGCTCATCAACAATACGGTGATGAACTCCACCGTCCTCCTTGCCGTGGGCACGGCTGCGAGCCACGGCGGCAACTACTTCTACCTGAACAATTTCACGAACATCGGGAACAATTCCACCAACGCGCCGCTCCACTTCGTCCAGGACCTCAACGGCTCGAACTTCTACAACGCGACAGTTGACGGGAAGAACCAGGGCAACCTGTACGGGAACGTGGAGAACGGCTCGGTCGCTGTTTCAGGCGCCAACGCCTCCTCGCTTCCCGGGCTTTACATAGGCTTTGCAGGCGCTGGCGTGCCATACAACAATTCCACCTCGCAGGGCAAGTTCAACTGCAGCTTTTCAGGCTGCGGGGACGCAGCCCCGCTCACGCCCAGCTACGACACATGCGGAACCCTTTCCGAAGCGGGCGGCACCACCACGCTTGAGGCAAGCATCTCCAGAAGCGGCTCCACCTGCTTCACCGTGGCTGCGGCAAACGTGACCATAGACTGCAACGGCTTTTCGATAAGGGGGAGCAACACCTCGTCGACATACGGCATCACCAGCACGCAGCCGAACACCACCATCAGGAACTGCAACATAAGCAACTTCCAGCACGGCATCTATTTCAACGGGGCGAGCAACGGGAGCATAACGAACACGAATTCGTCAACCACGCAGTCAAGCGGCTATGGCATCCTGCTCTCCTCAAGCTCCAGCAACACCCTCTCAGGCATCAACGCAAGCGCAAAGGCCGCCCAGGCCATCCGCCTGGCTTCAAGCTCCAGCTACAACACCCTTGCCAACATCAGCGCAACCGCCAACACCTATGTCATGTACATCATAACGTCATGCAACTTCAACCAGCTCATCAACATCACCCTGGCAGGCGGCACCTACGGGGCCGGCCTTTCCGCAAGCTCATACAATACGCTCTCCGGCATCAACGCAACCGCCAGCAACGGCATTGCGCTGGGCTTCGAATCAGGCTCCAACCACAACACGGTGCTCCACTCAAGGCTGAATTCCGCATCACTTGCAGGGGTGGACATCTCGGCAAGCTCCAACAATACCGTGCTGAATTCCACCATCCTTGGCCGCGGCAATGCAGCCACCAACGGCGGGCTCACCATTTCCGGCACCTCCCAGAACAACACGGTGGCGAACTCGACCATAAACGGGCTGGGAGGCTCGTCAGGCAATGCGGTTGTGAACATTTTCGGGGCAGGCAACACGCTTTCGAACAACACCATCCTCAACGGAACCACCATGGTCCATCTCAACGCAAGCGCCTACAACAACCTGCTCTACTGGAACAACTTCACCTCCCTCCCATGGGTGAACAGCTCGAACGCATCGAACCATTTCAACACCACGGTGGACGGGCGCGCGCAGGGCAACCACTATTACAATATCTCCGCGTATAACCTGTCCGACTCCAATGTGGACGGCTGGGCGGATTTCGGCTCCGCATATCCCCTCAACTCCACCAATGCCCCTGGCGCGTGGATTGGGAGCGGGGCGGACTACGGCCCCTGGGTGGGCGTGAGCAGGACAATCACCTACCCTGCAAAGGCATACTGGAACGGCACACTTGCCACTTACTTTGCCAACGGCTCCACTGCGAACATCTCCGCGCCCTTCGCGTTCGCCTCGGCGCCCAAGCTCACCATCGCAGACTCCGCAGGCGCGGTGCAGGTTGCCAATGCGACCATGCTCGGCGCAGATGGCGCATACTATTATGAATACGCAATAAACGGCACGCTGGGATGGTACAATGCGACAGTGATGAATGCCTCGAACGACCTTGCCTACACCACGCCCCAGCTCTTCTACGGCGCCCCGCTCTGGCAGAATTTCACGGATTACTCCGGGCAGAACTTCTCAGGCAGGACGCCCATGAACGTGTCCGAGCCTTCCGCCACGGTGCGCGACTGGCAGCCCATGGATGCTGCGATAACTTTCCCCTTCGGCGTTAACGACACTTCGCTCCGCCTGGTGCTTTCCCAGGGCGGGCAGCTGCTTGAAATCCCCTCGCAGTTCCACTCGCTCAACTATTCTGGGAGCGCGGGAAAGGCGGTCTCGGGGCGCGTGGCATTCGTGGACTCGTTTGCGCTTTCGCAGAACAAGACATACTACGCCTACTATGACTTTGCCAACAGGACGCCCAGCGCATACGGCGGGGACTATTCGGCAAATGCCACGCGGTTCTCCAGCCTGCAGTACAGCGCGTCTGTTTCCCCGCTCCTGGGCGGCACCCTCTCCGCGCTCCAGGCAGCATACCTGTCAAGAAGCATAGCAGGCAAGACAGGCCCCATGGAATCCCCCGAGGTAGACATATCGGGCCTGCTGGCGTCAGCGCAGAACCAGTCAGCCCCGAATTCGTCCTTCACGAACGGCTCGCTTTTCGCAACGCATTCCTTTGCAGGGAGCGTGAATGCGTCTGGCCTGCCCATATTCAGCTACAACATCACCTACACGTCGTACTCGCGTGCGCCCTACTTCATCGTGGAAACAAACGCCTCCAGCCCTGCCACTTTCTTCAGCTGGTCGTCCTACTACGACTCGCTTGTGTACATCGCAGAGGAGCACTTCACCAACCTGTCCTACCAGAACGCGTCAGGCATCTACAACGTCTCCTCGCTCTCCGCGAATATCACAGGCATGGGCAACATAAGCTGGCTTGCGCTTTCCTCCCCGTTTTCCAAGATGGGCTTTGGCATTGCGCACCTGAACGCAAGCAGCGGCTACGCGCCCCAGTCCACCTTCCTGGACTCTGCTGCGGACAGGTACTACCAGGCAGCGCGCCGCGCCTACAGCGGAAGCGTTACGAACTCGTCTTCCTTCCACTCCAGGTCGGCGTATGCGGTATTCGACTCCACTGACAACGGAACCATGCAGCAGGTTTACCTTGCGCTTGCCAACCCCATGCAAATCACCCTTGGCAACTATTCGCATGCTGACACCCCTGCGCCGTCCTTCACGCAGGCGAACTACACGCCCTACCCTGCCCCGAACGACACCGGAAACGTGACCTGCTTCTCATACTGGGAGTCTGGCATAGACCTGTCCTCCGCCACCCTCACGTTCAACTCCAGCGGCTACAGCGCGGTTGAGAACTACACATTCAACGCCTCGGCAGGCTGGGCGAATTTCACCGTGAACTCGTCCGTGCTCCAGGCAGGCAATGCATCCTGCGCAATCACGGTGTACGACGCGTTCTCGCAGCAGAACAGCACCACCATAAACTTCACTGCCGCGGACAGGAAGCCGCCTGTGCCTGCGATAAGCTACGCGCCGAACACGACTGCCGGGCTGGACCCCAACGTCACCATCGCATTCTTTGTGAATTTCACCGAGTACACGGGCATGGGCGCTGCGCTCCTGCAGCATTCCACTGACAACGCAACGTTTGAGAACACCACCATGTCGCTTGCCTCAAGCGGAAGCCACTGGCACTATTACGAGGCGAACCTCACGCCCGCAGCAGAGGCGAACTACACCGTGAGGATATACGCGAACGACACCGCGGGCAATGGGAACACCAGCGCAAACACCTACCTGCAGGTGGCATACGAGTGGACATGGGAGCTGACGCCCTCCACTTTCTCGGTTGCCGCGCTTTACGGGGAGAACGCCACGCTTGCGAACGTGACGATAAACAACACCGGCGACAGGGCGCTTGCATTCAACCTGTCCTCGAACTACTATGACAGGACGCGGATTTACTGGAACGGCGTGCCCGAGGACTCGGCGCTGCCCGCGGCTTTCCTTGCGCCAGGCGAAAATGCCACTTTCGTGGTGGTCGCCACCGCAAAGGCGACGGCAGGCGAGGACAATGTGACGATTACGGCATACTCGCTCAACGCGTCCGCAAGCCCTGCAAGCAATGCCTCGAGCGGCACCTTCATCTCCTACTCGGGGGGCCCGTACCTCTCGCTTGAGTTCATCACCGTGCCCTCCACCGTGGCGCGCGGGAACGCAAGCGTGGCGCTTGCCGGCAGGGCGAAGAACATCGGAAATGAGACCGCAACCGCCGCCGTGCTTGAGTGGCTGCTCCCTGCGGCGTGGAGCATAACCGCCGGAAGCGGGAACAGCTCTGCAACGGACATTGCGGCAGGCGGCTCGCTTTCCTCGAACATCACGGTGTCGCTCTCGGCGTCTGCCGCGCTTGGCACGCAATACCTGAACATCTCGGCAAACTGCAGCGAGGGAAGGGGAGGGAGCGCATCCACAAGCTCCTACGTGACTTGCCAGGCAGGCACCACGCTCTGCGCGGACGGCACCTGCCAGGCAAGCTGCGGAAGCAGCCCTTCGCCGTCGCCAGGGGGCGGAGGGGGAGGGGGCGGCGGAGGGGGCTCGTCCAACGCCACAAGGCCTGCCAATGTGACGCAGAAAAAGGTGGCGAAGAACCTCACCCGCGAGGAAAAGCAGGACGTGTTTGCCACCCTGGCGTCATACGAGCTTGTGAGGGGCAAGGACACCGCGTTTGGCTTCAATGTCACCAATCCGCTGGACGCAAGGCTTGAGAACATAACGGTGAACGTCTCAGGCTACCTTTACCAGTACATCAGCATCGAGCCGGATTACATTGAAAGCATAGGGCCCCGCGGGAGCAGGGAAGTGCAGGTCGGGATAAGCGCGCCCACGTATTTCACCGAGGGCGCCTTCACGCTTTACTTCGTGATTGCCGGCACTTCGGTGGAGGAAACCGAGGAGAGCATAATCACCACGAGGCTTGAGGAGAAGAGGACGGTGGAGCTCAAGGTGCTTGAGATGGACAGGGAGTCGGCATTCAGGCTCCTTTCGCAGGCATATGCAATAAGGAAGGACATGTCGGAGAGGGGCACGTTCCAGGGGGCTGCCGTGGAGCAGTTCCTGAGGGCGAATTCGTCATATGCCGCCGACAGGTTCGGCCAGCTCAAGGACGCCGTAAGCCTCCTGTACGGCATCTACAATGCGGACATCGAGGCTGGAAAAAGGCTTGCCGACCTGAGGAGGAAGCTGGACGACGCGCAGGCGAGCAACATTAAGACCGCGCAGACTGACAGGCTGTACAGGCTCGCCACGCTTGCGTTCGAGAGGGGCGACTATGCCAATGCCATAAAGCTGTCCGAGGACGCAGACCTCACCTACCAGCTTGAGACCGTGCAGGGCTTTTCCTTAGAGGCTTTTGCATCGAAATACTGGGTGCACCTCCTGGGGGCGCTTTTCGCGCTGGCGCTCCTTTGCGGGGCGGTGTTCATGGGCCTGCGCTACTGGATGATAGGCAACGAGCTGTCCCAGCTTTCCAACGAGGAGGGCATCGTGCTCGGGCTCATGCGCGAGACGCAGAGGGAGTACTTCGGCGAGGGAAGGATGTCAAGCGAGGAGTACACGCTCTCGCTTCAGCAGTACAACGAGAGGCTGGGGAAGATAATACAGAGGAAGGTGGAGCTTGAGACCTACAAGAAGAACTACCTGAATTTCAGCGGCAGGAAGAGGAGGCTGCTGGTGGAGAAGGAAAGGATTGAGGAGCTGATGAGGGAGCTGCAGAAGGACTACCTTGGCAGGGGAAAGATAGACACAAGCATTTACGACAACAGGATGAAGGTCTATGTCGCGCGCCTGTCGGAGCTTGAGGAGGCGATTGCGATAGACGAGACGCACGAGGGGATGGGGAAGGGGCTGCCCCGGCCGGATTCCCCGGATGCCAGGAAAGAGGGCGCGGGCGCGCAGCAGAAAAAGCAGCCCGATGCCAAGAAGAAGCCGTCATGAGCATTTTGCCTGCGCCAGGGCAAAAGAAGCCGACTTTCAGTCGCCTTACAATAGAAAGAGGAAAAGAATCTTTCAAACTAGTCTTTCAATTTTAAGTTTAACGCCACCGCATTCAGCTATACATATATTATCAATCTCGTTTTTGATTTCATCTGCGAGAAGATAATGATCCAGTGTAACAAATTCAAAAAATACTTTTCTTATAAAAAAATATGAAAAAGCTTCAAAATATATTTCAATATCTCCTCGATTGGCCGGGTTATTTGCATCTTTTAATCTAACCAATTTTCGATGAAACTTGTGTAATTCGGATGGTAACGATATAAATTTTTCAATTAAGTGTTTGTTTCTATATTCCAATTTATATATGTTGGAATTTAATTTCTTGAGCAACACAATTATTCGTTGCATGAGTTTTCTCAACTCCATTAAAGCATCTTCGATGTTTGATCTAATCGTAGGGGCTGGTCTGGAATCGAAAACATGCGCAAATAAATATTCCAGATGTCGTTCATCATTTGAATTAGAAATGTTCAAGCCATCAAATAACATTTTCTTTACATGCGCCCAATCTGTCGCTGCATTTATTTTGGATCCATCGATTAAAATTGCAACATTTTTATACATGGTTGATCTTCGTTTTTTTAAATTGATTAATTCCGCTAAAACACTGTCGGATATAATCCAATTCTCCTTTACAAAAATAAGATCATATGCAGCACTATGCATGGGCTCCTTTTCATTTGTAGCGCACACTAGTACAGATGTGTCTAAAAATTTCAATGAACTCCCTCAAGAAACTAGATCATAATATTTTTCAGTGAGTTCTTTTACTCGCCGGAGGAACAGTTGACTATTCTTTTCCATTTTTTTAGGCATCATCTCTTTTAACTTAGGCCTAGGGCTTTCAAACGTATACCCATAATTTTTACAAGCGAAAACCGGCAGCAGTACATCTATAAAATTATTTACTATTTCAAAATGTTTTTGTTTTCCTAGTCTTTCATTCATTAGAGCTTGTTCCATAACAATATTGTAATCTATAGCCGTATCAACTATATCCTCATCTAGCTTAACTGTCTTATCATATTCTTTCTTAAGAACCGCTGCTTCAAATTGCACAGATTTTTTTTCATAATCAGATGTATTTTCTGTTTTGTTATCGGCCATCAAATATGCCGCGTGCCCCAATTCATGTTTTGCAATATAAAATTGTTTAATTTCGGGTATATCGCATAGCTCACGATAAACATGTGTCAAGTATTCATAGGGGTACTTAAAAGTTGGTTTACATTTCAAAAATAGCGGCACTTCCCTTGCACAAATCGTTTCTACTTCTTCAATAATCTTTTTTGGTCTGAGCGAAGGTAGCATCATATTTTGTAGCGATTCTTCAAATGATCTTCCTAGTTCGTAACATGGCCCATATTTATACCAGCCTGCACTTATTTGCATGTCTTGATTTTGATTCGTAATCTCTTTACTAGAGAAGAAGACTAATTTATTAAAAATAATTGACTGATCTGGACGTGAGAAGATGGGCTCTTTTAGCTCTTTTTCATCTAACCAGCCAGCAATTTGACTAAGTATGCCAGTAATTGCTGAACTTTCTCCACTCAAAGACCTTACTTTAATGTTGTGGAGGTCAACTTTAGAGATAATTTCTGTGATTGGCATGATCCACACGCCTAAATTTGTGTATTTATATCTATACTTAAATACACCGGTCTAACTTTTAAACCCTTGGTTGTTTTGTTCAAGTAATCCGTGCACTCAAATCCAGCCGTCTCAGTTCCATTCGTCTTTTCCAGCGCCCTGCAGCAAAAGCCGTCACGACCCTTTTTTCCCTGAATCATCCTTCCCGTCCCTGCCCTTTCCGCTTATCTGGCCGTCGATGTGCTTTGCGACCATGTCCATGCGCGAGCGGCCGTATTCCTGTATTGCGAAAATCACGTAGAAGCCCACTCCGATGCCTATGAGCATGAGAGGGATGGTGACCATCTTGCCTATCTCGGTCCTTGGCACCAGGTCGCCATAGCCCACAGTGGTTATGGTGGCGGTGGTGAAGTATATCGCGTCCAGCCAGTCCCACCCTTCAAGGTAGTGGTAAAGCTCGATTGCGACTATGTACATTGCCCCGAGAAGGGCAAGGGCGTAGAATATCTTTTTCTTGGTGCGCTCGCGGTCGCGCGTTATCTCGCCGTCGATGTACTTTTGCATGTCTATGCCGGCCATGCTGCATTCAATCGGTTGCACAATTTAAATGCCTTGCCTGCCGCCCCCTCATGGCTTTCTTTTCCCGCGGATGAAGAAGAAGTACGCGCCTGCTGCAAAAAGGAAGAGGATGAAAAGCCCTGCAGCCGCAGCAAGCGGAAGGACGGCGGATGCCGCATCGGATGATGGTGCGCCCTGCTGCCCGCTTTCGTTCTGCCCCGGAGGGGCGCTGGCGTTTGCCCGGGCAAGCGCCGCTGCAGCCTCGGCTGCGGCTTTCTCCCTTGCGGCGCGCGCAGAGTCCGCGTCTTTTGTGAGCTGAGCCTCAAGCTCAAGGGCGGCCATGGTGCGCTCCCTCACTTTCTTCGCCCTCTCGTCAAGCGCAAAGAACGGCTCGGCTGAGAGGTAGCGCTTCTGCGCCAGGAGCTGCATGTTCGTGATGACGGGAAGCGCGTAGTCGGGCTCGAAGCAGTATGAGTAGCCGTCGTAAAGGTCGCTGCCCGATGCGCGGGTCGCCGCCCTGTTGAGTGCGGCAAGCGAGTCGATGTACCGCCATGCCTCCATGTAGGTGATGCCGTCCTGCGTGGCGGCATATGCCATGCTTTCGTTCAGGTATGCAAAGTCGAGCGCGAGGCTGCTGTTCTCGAATTCCCATATCTCGTCCACAAAGCTCCTGCCGACGCCAAGCGCAATCGGAAGGCAGAAGCTTGTGACCGAGTAGCATGCCTTCTGGCAGGTGTCAAAGCTCGTGCAGGCGGTGCGGTCGGTGCCAGTGAGCACGCGGCATTTTGCCTCGCCCTTGTCGCGGTTGCCGGATACGGACACTATGCCGGCGTGTATGTCATCGTATGTGAGGTTGGGGGAATTGCCCAATGACAGGTAATATGCCTCAAGCGCGCCTGCGATTTCATCAGGCGCCGTGAGCGGGCGGTCCTCAAGGATGGGAAAGCTGGGCGCGAAAAGCCCGTACACCTCCCCGTTGGACACCACCGCAAGCCCCTGCGAGCCCTTGAGCGGGAACGGGTAGATGGCATAGGCCTGCCCTTGCGGCACTGCGATGGATGCGAATGCGAGGATTTCCGTGGAGTTTGGCGAGAGGGCGAATGCCGCGCCTGCGAAGAGGACAATGGCTAGGAAACATGCTGCATGCGCGCGTGCCATGCACAAATTTTGCAATAATGCATTAAAAAGAGATAGCAGGCGCGGCGCTGCGGAGATTTTATAAATTGCGGGCGAGAATGGCGAGCATGGCAAAAAAGATGCCCGTTTCCCTCATTGAGGTCTCCTCGGAAGCCGGGAGGAAAATCGGCGGCATCTACACCGTCATCCGGAGCAAGGCAAAGCACCTGCACAGGAAATTCGGCGACAACTACCTGCTCATCAGCATGCTGGACGAGAAGTGCGGGGAGGACACCCGCTTTTCCGAGCCCCCGCCCGCGCTTGCAGGGATATTCTCCGAGCTCGCATCCGAAGGCATCGTGTGCAAGTACGGGGAGTGGATGTACGGCGACAACTCGCGCATAATATACGTGGACGCCAAGGCGGCCGGCGAGAAGTTCATCGATTTTGCCAACGGCAACGGCACCCAGCACGACAAGCAGGCGAACTACTTCAAGTACCTGCTCTGGGCGCATTTCGGCATAGACTCGCTTTTGGAAAAATCCTGGGACTTCACCGAGAACGTGGTGTGGTGCTATGGCGTGGGCGTGCTCCTGGAGAGGCTGTTTGCCAAGGGGGTGTTCGGCATGGAAACCACCGTGGCGCAGTTCCACGAGTGGATTTCCGGCGCTGCGCTTCTGTACGCCAAGGTGAAATGCCCGGGCCTTGCAACCGTCTTCACCACGCACGCCACCGTGCTCGGAAGGACGCTTGCCTCGGCAGGCGTGGACGTGTTCGCGGTTTCCGAGAAGGCGGCCGAGCCGATTTCGCTCAACGTGGCATATGCCAACCGCGTGGAGGGCAAGCACCAGCTCGAGGCGGCTGCCGCCCGCGAGTGCACCGTCTTCACCACCGTGAGCGAGACTGTGGCGCAGGAAGTGGGCTACATACTCGGCAGGAAGGCGGACGTCATAACGGTGAACGGGATCGAGTTTTCCGGGGAAAGGGGCGAGCGCGAGGCATATGACCTGTCGGGCATTGCAAGGCGCGAGCTCTGCCAGCTTCTGGAGGCGTGCTTCATAAGCTACTACCAGCAGAGGTACGACGACGCGCTTTTCATCTACATATCTGGCAGGTACGAGTTCACCAACAAGGGCTTTGACATTTTCGTGGACGCGCTTGGCAAGCTCAACGCCAGGCTCAAGAAGGGGAAGGGGAACGAGCGGAGGGTGTTCGGCTTCATATGCGCGCCCTCGTCCGTCCGCGGGCCCAAGATTTCTATAATAAAGAACTACCTGCTCCTGGACAAGATAAACGAGATAATGGAGGTGCTGCCCGAGCTGCGCCGCAGGCCGTACATCAACCTGCAGGACTCGCTTGCGCACCTGTCGGGGGAGACCAGGGCGGACATAGAGAACATGGCAAGGGGGTTTGTGAAGGACGGCGAGAGGCCGCACATAAACTGCTATGACCTCACCTATGCCAACGACTCGATAATACAGGCGTGCGTCAAGGCGGGCCTGACGAACGCCAAGGAGGACCCCGTGAAGGCGATATTCTACCCAACGTACATGAAGCCCAACGACGGGCTGATGAGCATGAACTACTACGACGTGATAGCCGCCATGGACGTGGGCGTGTTCCCGTCGCGCTACGAGCCGTTCGGCTACACGCCTGTCGAGGCGGCCGTGAAGGAGGACATTGCGATAACGTCCGACATGACCGGCTTCGGCAGGTTCATAATGAAGAAGGTGAAGCCAGGCGGCGGGGTGGAGATAATACACATGGCTGGCAGGAGCGCCGACCAGGCAAGCACCGAGCTT
>JBAZTI010000010.1:0-13027 GCA_041662045.1 Candidatus Micrarchaeia archaeon
AGGCTCGGCAATGGGCACCGGTGCTGGCTGCCCTTCAGGCGGGGGAGGCGGGGCGGGCGGCGGCCCGTACTGTGCCTGCGAAGCGCTTGCATTCCCTTCGGGCGTTGCAGCCTCGCTGCCCGTGCAACCCGGCAGGAACAGGGAAAAAGCAAGCAAAAGCGCGGCAATGACAAAGCGCATGCGCATGATTACACCGGATTTGTTTCCTGCGCGCAAGGATTAAGAAGCTGCCTTTTTGCAGGCTGGCTGGTTTTTGCGCCCGCTTGGGAAGCCGGCGGATTCAGAGGAATAAGGAACGCCCCTGCCGCGCTACCTGCCCTTCCTGATTGCGCCAAGCACGAACTTCTCGCAGGCGATGTTGGTTTCCCTGTCCGCGAAATTGAGCCAGGAGCGCATTAGCTTGGCGTGGAATCAGGCGCGCCCTACTCTTTTGCGACCAGTCCCGCTTTTTATAATTTGTTGCGCGAGCCTGAAGCAGGAGGCGCAGTGATATGGCAAAGGCAAGCAGCATTTTCGTGAACCTTCCGGTGAAGAGCCTGAAGAGGAGCGTGAAGTTCTGGCGCGCGCTCGGGTTCAGGTTCAATAAGGAATTCACGGGCAAGAATGCGACCTGCCTCATGCTTGGCAGGAACCTGCATGCAATGCTCCTTGTGGAGAAATTCTTCAAATCATTCAACAGGAAACTGGGCATCTGCAATACGGATAAGGGGATTGAGGCAATCACTGCGCTGCAGCTGAAAAGCAGGGGGGAAGTGGATGCGCTCACCGGCAGGGCCATCAAAGCAGGCGCCAGGAAGACAAGGGAAGCCTATGACCATGGCTGGATGTACGGCAACAGCATCAGGGACTTGGACGGGCACATCTGGGAGTTCTTCTTCATGGATGTTGCGGCAATGAGAAAGGCGCAGAAGAACAAGGAGTGAGGTGGCGATATGGTTTATGTCGATGGATTCGTGCTTCCGGTGCCGAAGAAAAACATGAAGGCATATGCGAAAATGGCCCGTGGCGGAGCCAAGATCTGGAAAAAGCACGGGGCGCTGCATTATTACGAGTGCATGGGCGACGACCTGCAGCCCGATATGGGCGGGATGAAATGCGCCACGTTCCCCTCCCTTGCAAGGGCAAAGCCCGGGGAAACCGTCTTCTTCTCCTTCATAATATACCGCTCCAGGGCGCACAGGGACAGCGTGAATGCGAAGGTGATGAAAGACCCTGCCATGAACGACCCGAAGAACAAGAGCATGAAAATGCCTTTTGACGTGAAGAGGATGGCATACGGCGGATTCCGGGCAGTCGTGGGAGAATGATGGAGGGATGGCATGGCAAAAAAATACAATCCCGTGGTGCATTTCGAGATGCCTTATGTGGACAGGGAAAGGGCTGCAAAGTTCTATGAGCAGGCATTCGGATGGAAGATGAACAAGCTAGGCGCAGACATGGGCAATTATGTCGTTGCCCATACGGCGGAAACCGGCAAGGACAACATGGTGAAGACGCCGGGAACCATAAACGGCGGGTTTTACAAAAGGACGGAAGACAAAAGCTCGCACGCGCCCTCCATTGTGATTGCGGTTGATAATCTGGACGCGGCAATGAAAAAGGTGAAGGCCGCCGGCGGGAAGATAATGAGCGAAAAGCCCGAGGACATACCTGGCGTGGGAAGATGGGTGTCCTTCCGGGATTCCGAGGGAACAAGGGCAAGCATGCTGCAGCCGCTCAAGCGCTGAAGCCCGCGCTCATCCGCCGAAAAGCCTGGAGAGCCATTCCAGCAGGGACTCGAGGATGCCTTTTCCTGCCTGCTGAGGAGTGGGAAGCGGCGCAGGGCCGCCCGCAGCGGCTGGAGCATCGGGCGGGCTTGTGTTGAGCACGTCCGCCATGCTTCCGTTGAGGATGATTGCGCTGTTTGCAGGAGGCCAAGCGGGCAAATTGTACCTGTTTATTATGGCATTTTCATCCGCATCGCCACTTCCGCTTTCATTGCCCATGCCCGGGAACTCGCCATCGCCCGGCATCCGGAAATTGCTGCCATTTTCCAAATCATCCGCAATGCCTGTGCCGTCGCCGCCGTCAAACTCCATGCAGTCACTTGGGCAGGTTGCCCATTCCTCCCCTGCGCCAGGCTCGCAGATTTTGTTGCCGCACACTGCATAGCCTTCGTGCCCTGAATCATTGCCAGGCCCGGGCTGCAGCCCGGTTGCCTCGATTGGCGGCGGCTGGATGACTTGCTGGCATGAAACCTCATCCTGGCTTGCGCTGTTGCCCTCGAACATGTATTCGAGCATGCCGGTGCCTGCAAGAATGCGCTCCCCGTTGAAGTCCAGCGCGTTTATCCAGGCGTCCATCTGGGCGGACCAGAGCGGCGTGCTGCCTGATTTTGAGAAGAGATGCACTTTTTTCGCAGTCCCGCCTGCCGCAAGCAGGCTTCCGTCGGGCGACAGCGCCACCTCGCCTATCTGGCTGTAGCCGCCCTGGGAGGGGAACTTCCAGAGGGGGGTTGCGCTTGACTTGGAAAACAGGTAGATGTTGCCGGCAGAGGTCCCTGCAGCCACGTAATTGCCGTTTGCGGATATCGAGACAGCGCGCGCGGTCGCATCGCTGGGCGAGGAAAAGCCCCAAAGCTTCCTTCCGCTTGCGTCGAACAGGAACACTATCTCCCTGCCGGAGATGTGGTCGGCGGAAAACGCCGCAAGCGAGCCGTCGTCGGAAATGGATGACTTGTGGACAGGCGAATCGGAGGTGAGCATGCCGCTTTGGAATTCCAGCGCCCCGTCCCCTGAAAAGAGGTAGGCGCGCCTGTCAGGGCAGCCCGTCGAGGCTGCCACGCGGCGGCCGTCAGGCGTCATGGAAGGCCTGTAGAAGTTGCCTGGCTGCGCATAGCCTGGCTGGAGGGGCCTGTATTCCGAAAGCCTGTTCCCAGAGCCGTCAAAGAAAATTATCTTGTCCCCGCGCGCGCCTGCGTTTCCCACCCCGGCTGCAACCCTCTGCCCGTCTGCCGACATTGCCAGGCCTATTGCATTCGACTCGATGCTTGCAGACCAGAGGGGCGTGGCATTCCCCCTGCCGAAATAGTATAGCGTGTCCTTCAGCGTGGCGGCTATGTAGCTTCCGTCGGCTGAAATCGCTGCGCCTGCGTATTCGGGCATCGGAAGAAGCGGCTCGGAGCAGGATTTGCAGAAACGCCAGATGAGCTGCCCGTCGTCGGCGGAAAGCAGGTAGATTGCCGCCGGGGTGGCTGCCGCGGCGTATTTGCCGTCGGATGAAAGCGCAACTGAGGACACCATCTCCTTTCCCAGCCCGTATTCCCACAGGGGCGCTGCGCCCTGCCTGGAAAAGAGCGCCAGCTGGTTGTTGTCGAATTTGTCCGCGTGCAGCACAGGCCCCTGGTCAGGGCTGTCTATTATCCCTGCCCGCGCCTTGCCAACGCCATTGCTCGCCTCGAAATAGTAGAATATGCTCTTGCCGGATTTTGGGATGTAGTTGTAGGTGTAAAGCACGCCCGAGGAATAGCTCCCGCTGCCTTTTTTCATGTCGTGCCATTGCCCGTTCAGGTTTATGCGCACGTATTCCGGCGTGCGCCCCTTGGAATCGCTGTAGTGCACGCGGTAGGTGAAGTTGGTGCAGGGCTGGCCCCACATCGGATAGACGGTCGATTCGGAAAGCGCCGGGGCGTCCTGCGTCTCGGCGGCAGTGAGCTTGGGGGGAATAGTATAGCTTGAGGTCATTTCCGCAAGCGCAATGGGCATGGGCAAAAGCAGGGAAAGGAGTGCGAGCATCAAAAGCCGCATGCAAGGCATGGGAAGGGGGGGAATTTAAGCCTTGCTGCAATGAATGGGCGCCTGCCTAAAAATACCCGAGGAACGGCGCGGGCATGCCTGCAAGCGAGCCAAGCCCTGCCTTGGAAAGGAGCGCGCGCGCCTCGTGGATGCCGGCGCGCTTGCGCATTTCCGCATATGCCATCGCAATCTCAGGCGACTTGAAGATTTTCCTCATGAGGTCCTCCTCCTTCCTGAAGCTGACCGCCTGCCTGCTGCCTTTTGCTGCGTTTTTCCTGGCGCGCGCCATTTCCTCAACGGCAAGGCAGAGGAGAAGGTCTGTCGGCAGGAAGGTGCGCAGCTTTGATTCGTATTCGAAGAAAGACTTGAGCGTCCCGCGGGGAAGCCCGTATTTTGCGTCAAGCCTGCCGGTGAGCACAAGCTCGCCTATGATATTCGCAATTCCTGCGGCTTTCTCGCTCCCTCCAGGGAACGGGAATGAAAGCAGCCTTGCGGCATCATGCAGCCCTTCATCCGAAAGCCTCTGCTTCATTGCAGGCAGGTGGAATTCGCGGTAGCCCAGGAAGCGGGAAAGCTCGAATTTCACCTTGATGAACATGCCGCCTGCCTCGCCCGGGCCGGAAAACCCGATGAGCTGCCCGTTGTCCTTCATGATGTTCCCAATAATGCCAAGCGCAATGCCCTCGGCGGCATTGTACTCGAAGGCAATATCCGGAAGCTTGCGCCTCGCTATCTTCTCGCCGTCTATGGATTCGGTCACGATTCCCCTGAAAAGCGGGATGCCTTCCTCTTCGCCATGCCTTTTGCCCCCGTCAGCGCTGCCCTTGCCTCCGCTGCCTGCCGCAGGGGCGTCCTTTTTCCGGGCGCCTAAGGATATCACCGGGCTGGAAAGCATGGTGGAGGACAGGTCGTTTGCAAAAAGCCTGATTATCTCGGCGATTTCAGGCCTGAATGAGGCGCGCGCCCCTCCCTTCCCCCTCTTTTCGCCCGGCGCGCCTTGCTTTTGCTGCCGAAGCATGCCTGAAACCGCCCTCATGATGCCGATCCTTGCGGCAAGATAGCCCCTGTAGGCTGCTTGAAAACCCTCGCCAAGAAGCACGGAAATGCCGGGTGAAATGCCCTCGAGCGCAGCAGCCACCTGCCTTGCATTCTTCGGGCAGACGACATTGCCCTGCAGCCAGTTGTAGCGGATATTGAAGATTGACACGGGCTCGGAGACGCCGCCTGACACCAGCCTGGAGCGGATGGTTTCCGAAGCTTCGGACAGCTGCTCGGCGCTTAGCTCAAACGGCTTTCCCGACTGGAATTGCGCCCTGAAGGAAGCGTCGGCAGTGACTGAGGACGGCCACATTTCGCTGCGCTCGAAAATCCCGGAAAGAAGGGCGTGCTGGAAAACCGGCAGCGAAACCCCCTGGAATTTCACGAAAAGCGCGCTTGCCTTTTCCTGGTAGCCCGGGCTTTTCGCAAGCGCCGCGCCTATCTGCTCAAGCGTGATGCCGGAAATCCCGTCCTTCCTTACCAGTATCTCGTCGCCAGGAAGGAGCCGCGAGGCTTTTTTCCTTGCGAATGAGCCCTGGAGCCCGACCCAGACATAGTCCCCTGGATTCACATAGTGCCTGCCGAAAAGCGTGCGCACCTCCATGGGTTTGGCTGGGTGTTTCTTGTTTTGCATATGGGATGGGTGTGGCAAGAAGTGTTTATAAAGTAAATGGGAAACTTTTGCGGCATTGCGCTTTTATGAATAGAGTTATATACACTTCCATATACTTAGACACACGGTAATAACAATGGGCAGGCTCGTTTTCAAGGCAGCAGCCATAGCCGGAGCCATGCTTTTTGGCGCGCATGCAGCAGGGGCAATGCCTGCCTTGGGAAAATGGCAGGCGAGGGAATTCCCCGCCCATTATGCGGCAGGAACGCCGGGGATTTGCGGGCAGGATGGGCCAATCAAGGGCAGGCGGGATGCCCTTACTGAAAAAGGCAGGAAGCGCGTGCTTCGCGGAAAGGCAAAGGGGGCGGTGGCGCCGCTGGAAAAAGCGGTGAAAGAATGGCCCGACGACCCGGTTGCCTACTACTGGCTGGGCAGGGCATATGGAAAGCTTCCTGCCGAGGAGTGGGGATGGAACGCGGTGGAGTGCCTGCAGGTGGCAAGCCAGATTCTCCCGAAAGACATTGCGATAACCGGCGACCTTGCAGAGGCGTACATGCGCGTGGAGCACCCTGGCGCGGTGATGAAGGAGCTGGAGGGCAGGCTTGCGCTTTCACAGGAGGATGCGGCGGCAAGGTATGCCATTGCAAGGGCATACCTTTGCATGTGGCAGCAGGATGCCGGGACAGGCGGCTTGCCGAAAGACGTTGCGCTGGGTTATGCAAGGGTGAACATTGCCGAGGCAAGAAGGCTTGCAGGAAGCGAGCCGGCCATACTTTTCTATTCCGCCTTCATTGAATGCAATACAAAAGGCGAAGGGAACATGGCGGATGCGCTCTCATGGGCGCAGAGCGCGCTTGCCTTTGCGCAGGCCGATGCCCACTACGCCTGCCTGGACGTGGATGGGAAAGACGTTGAGCGGCTCATCGGCAGGATAGAGGCGCGCATGCGCGCTGAGGCAAGGCAGGCCGCAAGGGAAAAGGAAGCTCAGTAGCGGCAGGGTTGGCATGAAGAAAGCCTTCAGGCGCAGCCTGCGCCCCCATCAAAAGCCATGAGGCAAAGCTACCCGATGAAAAAGAAAAGAAAAAGAAAAAACTACTGGTTCTCGCAGGTTCCGGTGTAGTAGCCGATTGCGTTGGTGCCAACCGAGCATGCCACGCAGGCATTTTCGTAATCGCGGAAGGTTGCCTTGTCGTCAACGCCCTTTCCGCAGACCGGGTCGATTTGGTCGGTGCAGCCGGTGTATCTGTCGCTGGGGCATTGCGTCATGTTCTGCAGGGGCGGCGCAGGCACAGTGCAGGTGCCGTAGGCGCCGATCTGTCCCGAGATTATGCATTGGAGCCCGAGCTGGCACCTTATCCCAGCCACTCCGGCGCAGTCATCGCCCACTCCTGCCAGATTGGAAACGTTTGCAGGCGGGGCAATCACGATGGGGCAGGTGTCAAATGCGCAGTTCTTGCTGGGATTCCTGACCACATAGGAGCCGTCAATGCAGAGCTTTGCCCCAAGCGGGCAGGCGGGGTTGGGGGGGCAGGCGTCAAATGCGCAGCCTTTGCTTATGTTCCGGCCCACATAGGTGCCGTCGGAGCAGAGGGTTGCTTCCCGTGCGCAGACAGGCGTCTGGGGGCAGGGGGTGAATTGGCAATTGTCCGCAGGGTTGCGGGCGGCATAGCTGCCGTCCTGGCAAGAGTAGACGTCGGTGCCGCAGACCACTGGCGCGGGCGGAGGGCTGGTGCAGCCGAGAAGAATGAAGCTGGCCGCCAGAAGCGCAAATATTCCCAGAAGATTCCTGTTTGTTTTGTTGCCCATTTAACCCACCCCTTTCCTATTACGAATATAATGACATATTAGATATAAACATATATATAGGTATGCCTCCATCAGCGCCATCCCAGGCGGGAGGAGGGGCGGCGCAGGCGGAGCGGCAGGCTGCTTAATACGGCTATGGGGCGTAATACTGGCGGTTTATCTTCTCCATGCGATTACAGGGGCAACGAGTGTTGATAGGCTTTAGGTGATGCGATGGGTGCGTACTGCTGCGGATACTGCTGGCATAAATACAGCTCGAAGATAAGGAAGTGCACTTGCGGCAAGAGCAGGAACCAGGTTTTGCAGAGGTGAAAAGTTCCTGCGCTGTTTTTTCATTTTTTCAGCGAAAGCCCTGCGAGAAGGGTGAACACTGCGGAGTAAAGAAGGAGCACTGCCGCGCTTGCTGGCTGCGGCGAGTGATACAGGAGGGTTGCCTGCATGCCCACTATTGCCTGCGTGAGGGGCGAGGCGAGCCCGAACGATGCGACAAGGGGCGGCATGAACTCGAACGGGAAGAGGAGCCCGCTCAGGAAAAGGAGCGGCAGGCCCACCACGAGGGACGCGAGGAAGGCGGTGGCCTCGGATTCCGAGTATATGGCAACCACCACGCCCAGGGAAACAAACGCCAGTATCAGGAGCAGGAGCGTCTGCAGCACGTAAAACCACGTGTCAAGGTCGGCAACAGGGAACATGTTGTAGAAAAGGGACGCGATGAGCGCAAGCAGCATGGCCTCGGGTATGAGCACCACAGACAGGCTCAGCACCTTCACCGCCGCGTACTCGAACCTGTCCACCTGAGAGGTGTAGACGCGCGCAAGCGTGCCTGTGTGCTTTTCCTTCACAAGCGAGGCGGATGCGAGGAAGAGCGAGACGAACATCAGTATGAGCGGAAGCACGGAAGGAAGCATGAACTCGAAGAACGGCCGCTTGCCGAAAAGGTAGTCGGGCGAGGCGAGCATGGGGGAAATGATGAATTGCGGCGAGCGCGAGGTTATGCCGCTTATCTGGCCCCTGCTGTCCGCAATTATCCCCTCAAGCTCGTATGTCTTTCCCACAAGCTCGTCGAGGGACTTGTCCACTTCCAGAAGCGTCAGCAGCGATTCCGCCCTGTTGCTTTCAAGCGCCGACACGAACTCCTGCATGTGGATTATGCTCCTGACCGATTCGTTCGCCGCGATTTTTGCATCTGCGATGTTCGCCTTGAATTCCTGTATGGTGATGTTTGCAGCCGCAAGGTCGGCTTCCGCCTTCCTTACCTTTTCCAGCCGCTGTGCGACAGACAGGCGGGCGGCCTCCACGCTTGCGTTGAGCGAGTCAAGCGGCGCGCAGGCGGCGAAAAACGCGGGGTTGGTGCAGTTCATCCCCCCCTTTGCCGCGGCCACATAGCCGCTTATGTTCGTTATGGCGCCTTCTATCCCCACAAGGTCCGCCTCGGTCTGGTTGAGCGTGGACTGGTAATCCGAGAAATCGGCCTCTATCCTGGTGAGGTTGCTCTCCGCTGTGCCAAGAGCAATGGCGGTCTGCTCAATAGTGCCGTTCGCGCGCTGCACCTCGTCCCGCACGCTTTGCAGGTCAAGCGCATTGAGCGACTCCGCGGTTTTCCGGAGGTTTGCTTTCATCCGGCCTGCCCGCTCGCGCGTTTCGTTGAGGTCGGAGAATATGCCCCCCAGCTTTTCGTTCGCCGCATCCAGGCGCGCCCAGACAGAATGGATGAACTGCGACCCGATGCGCTGGTTGGTGGCATGTATGTTTGCAAACACAGCCGATTCGATGGAAGGGGAAACCTGGAACCGCGAGTTGTCAAGCAGCATGGAGATGTTCTGCGTGCTGCCGCTCTCCATCCCATGCCCGAATCCTGCAGGAATGACCAGGCCCCCTGCAAGCTTGCCCGCGCGCACGTCCGCCTCCATTCTTGAGGGGCAGCCGGGCCCGGCCCCGTAATTTATGATTTCGCTCAAGTTCGCTATCCCTGCCACGAAAAACAGCGAGGCGTTGCTGCCGTCCAGGTCGCAGACGCCAATCGCGGTCTTGCCGACAAGGGCGGAGTCGCCGGAAAAAATGCTGCCCATGATGAGGAGCACCAGGAGCGGCGCTGCCACAAGAAGCAGAAGCGTCCGCCCCTCGCGCATGAATTGCCGCGCATCCTTCCCTATCTCGCTTAGCAGGTTCAAGCCTGTTCACCCCTCCAATTCCGCTTCGCCACCTCGGCCTTGGCGACTTCCCTCAGCTTCAGGCCGGTCATCTTCAGGAACACGTCCTCCAGCGACGGCTGGGAAACAGACATCTCCACCACGGTCTCCTTGTTCTGCGCCAGCGCCCTTGCAATTTCCGGAAGCCTTGAGGAAATGCCCTTTGCCTCCACCACCACGCCGTGCTCGGTGGCAGTCACGTTGTCCACGCCCCCTATCCCCCTGATGATGCGCATGACGCTTTCAGAATTGCCAGGCACCGTGCTTATCTTTGCGATTTCCCCGCCCACCCGCCTTTTCAATTCGTCAGGGGTGCCCTCAGCCACCACTTTCCCGGCATTCACGAACGCGAGCCTTTCGCACAGGGCCTCGGCCTCCTCCATGTAGTGCGTGGTGAGTATGAGGGTCGCCCGGGTTTCCCGCACCACCCTGCGGACCGTCTCCCACATCTTTATCCGCGTCGCAGGGTCAAGCCCGGTGGTGGGCTCGTCAAGCATGATTATCCTGGGCTGGTGCATGAGCGCGCAGGCAAGGCTGAGCCGCCTTTTCATCCCGCCGCTCAGGTATCCTGCAATCACGCCCTTTTTCTCCTGCAGCCCAAGCTCGGAAAGCAGGCGGCCCGCCCTCTCCCTGGCGGCCTTTCCGACCACCCCGTAAAGCGAGCCGAAATACAGGAGGTTTTCCATGCAAGTGAGAAGGGGGTAGATTGCGTTTTCCTGCGGCGCCACGCCAAGCTGCCGCCTGTTTGCCTTTCCCGCGCTTTTCCCGAGAAGCAGAAGCGTCCCGCCGTCCTGCCCCTCCAGCCCGCAGACAATCCGTATGAACGTGCTTTTCCCGGCCCCGTTTGGCCCCAGGAGCCCGAATATGCTGCCTTTCTTCACCCGGAGCGAGAAGCTGTGGAGCACCACTTTCTTCCCGTACACCTTTCCGATGCCTTCCGCCTCGAGCGCATATGCCATGGCGGGATAATCGCCTTTCGGCTTTAAATAGGTTGCAACGCCCCTGCGCAGGGCACGGTGGGAAGCATTATATTCCTAACATGATGATGCATCCGTGCGGGGGGATGCAATGGCAAAAAAATCGCAGGGCAGCGACCTGGTCAGGGCGGCGGTCTCGGCCGCGTCGAAATACGTCTCGGAAAGCATCTTCGGGAAAATCAACGAGGAGATAGGGCTCATAATGGGGAAGGTGGAGAGGAAGAGCTACCAGATACAGGAGCGCATGCTCGAGAGGCTCTTTTCATTCCTTGCCCTTGTGCTTGCGGGCATCTTCATAGTGCTTGGCGTGCATTCGTTCCTGCTGGAATACCTGAGGCTTACCAATGCCGCCGCATACCTCGCCGTGGGAGTTGCCCTTCTCGGGGCCTACTACCTGATGGCGCAGAGGCTGAGGGCGGAAAATGAAACAGGGGAGGATTGAGAACATGAAAATGCCGAAAGTGGACAAGAACGCAGTAAGGAAAGCGCAGGACGAGATAAGGAAGATGAAGGGCAAGTACGTCGCCGCCGAGAAGAAGGCAATGGAGCACGTGAAAAAGAGCCCTGAAAAGGCGCTTTTGCTTGCAGCCGGAATCGGCGCGGCAATAGGCGCGGTCACGGTCGCACTCCTTACCAGGAAGAAATAGCCCCGATGCGGGCGGGATTTGCAAGGGCAAGGCGCCGTGCATGAGCAATGCGATGAGCGCCAGCATTGCACATGATGCTGGCTTCGGGAAGGGGAAAGGCCTAATCCCCGAGGGCCTGAAGCTGCGCAAATGTGAATGTGGCCTGGCTTCCCTGCGCGGATATCGTGCAGGACTTGAGGCTCTTTGTGCAGGCGACGCCCAGCCCATGCGCGCCGTCAAGCGCGGACACGATGCAATCGTATGACTTTTCCCCTGCGGATTCCTGCGCGCTGCAGCCGCAGCTGAAAACCACGCCTTCATCATAGCCGCTGTCAGCCGCGGCTTTCTTGGCCTGCGACAGGCAGGCATCCTCCACATTGGCTTTTGTTATCAATGCCCAGTCCTGCTCGGTTTTTTCGTCTTGCGATTCGTTGATTGGCACGGCGGGGGATGCGCTTGGCTGCGGGGGAATGCTTGGAAGGGGCGCGGGCGGTTCAGGCTGCGCGGTGAATGGGCAGGCAAGAAGGATGACTGCAATCAGCGCAGAGCCGAAAATCATGCTGGTTTCCATGGCATGCCTCTTTTGCTTTTACTCCCCAATCCCGAGCAGGCGCTGCAGCCAGTCAATGAGAAGCTGCACGGCATCGTTCTGGCGGTTGTAGCATTTCGCGTTCCTGCATGCGCCTGCCTTGCACTCAAAGCCGCCGAGGCAGGCTGCGCCGTCGTCTTTTTGCGGCATGAAAAGCTCGTTTTGGCAATAGGCAGGCGTTCCGTCCGCCATGTCCACGCGCTCCCCCCCTGCGCTGCAGAATCCCAGGTTGGCAGGGCAGCTGCAGCCGCCGCACTGGATGCCGATTGGCGCGCTCCTGTTGCATATTCCAGGGCAGCGGCTGCAGGGGACTTTTATTGTGCTTGGCATCCACGGGTCCTGCGATTCAAAGACCGGCGTGCTGCCTATTGTTGAATTCACAAGCACCGTGCAGCCTGCGCCGGTGTAGGTGCTGTTCGCGGAATAGCACGCCTTTTTTTCGAATGTGTAGGGGGTGCTTGCCGTTTTTGTGTAATTGCGGTCGAAAACATATGTCACGTCGCGGTATCTTGTCACGTTCGTGATGTTGCATACTTCGGATATTGCCTGCGGGCAGAGGCAGGAATTTCCCGATGCATGCTGCCCTGGCGGGCAGCCGCACCTTGCGGCGTTGTCAACAAGCACGCCTGTGCCGTTTCCTGCCATGGCGCATTCTTGCGGCTTGCTTGCAGAGCACTCGCCCGCAATCGTGCCGTCGTGGCACAGGACGGCAATGCATGCCTCGCCCTGCCGGGAGGTGCCTGCCTTGCATGGGCAGGAGGACGCCTTGTCAACGAGGGTGCCGTTCACGCACATCTTGCCGGATGTGATTGGAGAGCAGGCTGCCTCGGGCACGCTCACGCCGCCGTCAATGCAGGGAATGTATTCGCAGATTGTGCCGCCTGATGCAACCCTCATGCCTGCTGGGCAGCCGCATTTGGCCGCATTTGCCGCAAGGGACCCGAGCAGGCATTCCATTGGCTTTTGCTGCGAGCATTGCCCGCCTTGCGTCCCGTCAGAGCAGCTCTTGAGGAGAATCCTGCCTATTTCCGCCTTTCCGGATGCAATGGCGGTATAATTGAAGCGCGCCTCGGGGCAGCGCCCAAGGCAGCAGTCGGAGGCATTGCTGCCGCAGGGGCAGGGGATTTGGTCGGGCAGGCGCAGCTTGCTTTGGCTTTGCTCGTCCGCTGCCGCTTTCATGGCATTGAATGCGCTTTCCATCTGGCCAAGCGAGCCTGCGATATTGCTTGCGCTGAAGCTATTGTACCCCGCCATGAAGGAGGAATAGGCGGCGTTCAGGCGGTCCACCCCGTTCTTGTAGGCGAGAATGTGCACGGCGAGCAAATCCACCATGCAGCCCTGCTGCCCGCTCACCACGCAGACAAGGTTGGCCGTTTCCATGCAGGTCGGCATGTCGTGGCAGGGCTTGTAGGCCAG
>JBAZTI010000010.1:13037-26665 GCA_041662045.1 Candidatus Micrarchaeia archaeon
GGAAGGTGCCGGTTGTGAGGCAGTAATGCTCGGCGGGCCCGTGCGGCGTAAGGTAGTCCCTGCTCTGGTTGAATGCGTCGGCGTATGATTTGAGGATGATGATGTCGCTTGAGGTGATGGTGGATGCCGGATTGCCAAGCTGGGCAAGAAAGAGGATGCCCAGCAGCGGAATCAGCAAGAAACGGCGTGCTTGGCTGGAACTGCCATCGTGCATGGGCAAGCTATCAACAGGAAGGCATATATACATCATATAGGAAGGTATATATATGCCTATATGCAATCTAATAGATAGGTGATTGGATGGCAAGAATAAGTGCGTTGGGAATCATAATTGTGGCGCTGGTGCTGATGTACCTGCTGGGCAACTTTGCATTCGGCTCGGTGGGCCTGATCGGCTCGCTAATAATAAATTCGATCGTGGGTTTTGTCCTTCTTTACCTGGCAAACATGATTGGAATCAGGATCCCGATAAACATCGTGACAATATTGGTGGTGGCCATCTTTGGGCTCCTGGGGCTGGTGCTCCTGGTCCTGCTCGAGGTGCTCGGGGCGTACAGCTCGGATTCCAGGCCAAAGATCTGAACTGGGCAATCAAGCCGGAATCACGGCGAGGCAAAGGAACGGCTGGAAGGCGATTTGAATGGCGGAAAACGATGTGCCCAAGCCCCCGAGAAGGAAGGTCGACATGGATAATTGGGCCAAGAACGACATCACCCCTGCCTTGCCCAGCCCGGGGCAGGCAATCCGGCAGAAAAAGGGGAAACAGGATTGAGATGCCTGCAGGCATTTCCTGGAATGGGCTTTTGTGCATGCCAGATTACTTTTTCTCCTCGGGGGCTGCTGGCGGCGCATGGGCGCCGTTCTTATCGTGGTCGGAGAGTATGAACACCGCAGCCGCGACCACGCTTGTCCACACGCCGTGCTTGTCCACCACGGCGGATTGCGTGATGTCGGTCGTCTTGACTATCTTGCCGCTCATCTTGAATAGCGCCTCTTTCTCGTCCCAGCCCTGGTTCAGGTCGAATTCTATCCCAAGCGTGGAGGCGAGCATGGATGCCGCCAGGTCCTCGGCATAGTCGCCGGCATCGTCCTCGGTCTGGCCGAACGAGTGGTATTCGCTCAGGTAGCCGTATTGCGAGCGATCGGTGGGCACAGCCGCGCCCACCGATGCCGAAATCAGCCTGTTGTGCTCGTTCGACTCGTTCCTGGACATCACGACAAAGACTATTTCGCCGTCGTTGAGGAGGGGCAGCCCCTTTGCCTTTGCGATTATCTCGCAATTGGGAGGCAGGATGCTTGAGACGGTGACAAGGTTGAACTTCTCGATTCCTGCGTCGCGCAGGGCAAGCTCGAAAGACGTGAGCTTGTCCTTGTGCATGCCCACACCCTTCGTGAAAAAGACCTGTTTCGGAACGTGGCTCATTTCCCCCATGCAGCAATTCCCCTCGAATCATTTATTATTGTATGCGTGCGCAGCCTGCCGAACCTGCTGCGAGGCGCGCCGGCATTGGGCAAGCGTTATATATTTTGCATGTGGATTCTGCGCAAGTGGTTGCATGCGCGCGGGCAGGAGGCTTGTTTTGGCCGGCACTGGCGCAGCGGTTGCGCTGTCCGTCCTTTTTTCCCCGTGCTGCAAGAAAGAGATGAGCGACATAGAAGCTTGGACGGCACGGCGCGCTGACACCACGAAAGTGAAGGACAGCGTGCCTCCCGCAATACCGGACAGCGCGTGCTTCCATCTCCGCTTCAAGCCGAAAGCTGAGGGAATGAAAGACAGCGCGGGTGCGAAAGCGCCGGACGTGCCTTACAAGGAGAAGCCGATTGTGAGCGCGGAAAAGGAGTGACTGGCTGCGGGCTTCGGCGGAGCGCGCGGGTGGGCGGCGCACGGGATATATTTATATAGACTTACATATATTGCAACATCCGTGGTTTTATGAGGCAAAAAACAGCCAACACCATCAGGAATGCAGGCATTGTTGCGCTTTCTTCGCTAGTCCTTGCCACCGGCGCATTTGCGTCAAAAGGCAAGGAGTTCAAGGCGCATTATGGATTCCCGCAGGGCAGGACAATCCTTGCCCAGCCAGGCAATTTCCATTCCCAAGCCCCCATGGCGGAACTCCCGAAATTTTCAGGAGGCAGCGGGCCGCTTCCGGACTTGCCGCAAGCAAGCGGCGGGAAGAAGCCCGCATCGGAAGGAATCGTTCCGGCTTCGCAGGCGGGCGCAGCGCGCGTGCGGGAAGAGGCTCCAGCCTCGGACAGCCTTGTCGCCGCGGCAGACTCGCTTATCGGCAGGGGGAAAGTGGGAAAGGCAATCAAGGCATACACCCAGGCAGTCCATGCCGACACGCTCAATGCGGATGCGTGGCTCGGGCTTGGAAAGGCATACGAAATGAAAAATGTTTTTTTCCATGGCAGGCGCGCCCTCGCGTGCATCCACGAGGCGGACAGGCTTCGGCCGGGCAACGCGGAGATAATGGCAGAGATGGCAAAGGCATACATGATGCTTGGAAGGACCAGGTGCGCGGTTGACAAGCTGGAGGAGGCCGTGCGGCTCCACCCGGGAGAGGCAGGCATCCGCTACATGCTTTCAAGGATATACCTTTTCATCTACCAGGACTATGAGACCAGCGCAAGCACTGGAATTTCGGAGGAAGGCGCGCTTGCATTGGCAAGGGAGCACATGGCAGTGGCAAGGGAGAGGCAGCCTGATGATGCCCTTTTCCTCTATTACTCTGCCTTGGTGGAATATTTCTCAGGCGGAAACTTGGCGCAGGCGCTTTTGTGGCTGGGCAAGGCAGAGGAAATACTTTCGGTTCAGAAAAGCGACCGCATCAGCCAGTGGGATGTCCAGCAGCTGTCAGAAGCAGTGCGCGAAATGAACGAGTGGATAGGAAAGAGGGCTGCCAAAGCAGAAAGGATGGCGGCAAAGCGGGAAAAATGAATTCAGATCTTGTGCTTGCCCATCGGGACTATTTTCGCGCGTGGAAGCCCCCGCTTCTTGTGCGCCTGCCAGTCCTTGTAGGGGTAGAGCCTGTACATGGACTTGCCGATGCGAAGCGTCCAGCGCAGGTCGCCTTTTTTCACGACGTATTTTGTGGCGGCGCCAACCTCGACAAGGGTGTAGAGCCCCTTGCTGTTGTGCTGCCATTGCGCCACTATGAAAACAGGCTTGTTGCTTGCCATTCCACCACCCAGAGGCATTTGGCAGGGGAAGTTTATACGGATATGCAGGAGGGGTTACTTATTCCTGCGTAATCCCTGGTTTTAATGGCTCGCGCGCATGTCCAAAGCGGAGGTAATCCCATGGGAACGGAAAATGACGAAGGCTGCGGCTGCTGCTGCGAAGAGGAGGATGAGAGCTTTGGCGCCATGATGGTGGAGGTGGCGGACAAGGCGTGGATGAAGGTCATGCAGCGGAAGCTTGAGGCAATGATCGAGAAGAGGAACGGGAAGGAGATGGACAGGGTGGCATCGGTTGCCTATGATTATGCGCACAGGCTCTATGCCCTGAAGATGGACGGCAAGGAAATGCCCAAAGGCGCGGCAGAGGAGTTCGAGAAGAAGCTGATGGCGGCAATGAAATGAAAATGGAACAGGCGCTCCCATGATAAGCATCGTCCCACCGCAGGCAAGGCATTGCGAAAGCCATGGCTGGCTGCAGACCTGCTTCCTTTTCTCGTTTGCAGGCTACTCTGACCCGAAAAACATGGGATGGGGCGCGCTTAGGGTCTTCAACGACGACCGCATCCTGCCGGGCGGCATCTTCCCCATGCACCCGCACGCCGAGTACGAGATCGCCACGCTGGTGCTCGAGGGGGAAATCACGCACGAGGATTCGATGGGCAACCGCAGGGTGGTGGGCGCCGGCGGGGTGCAGGCGATGACCGCAGGAACGGGAGTGGTGCATTCCGAGGCGAACAGGGGAAGCTCAACGCTGCACTCGTTCCAGATATGGATAAAGCCTGCGAAAAAGGGGCTTGCGCCGCAATACAGCCAGAAGCTGTTCGGGCAGAAGGATTGGGAAGGCAGGCTGTGCATGATGGCGTCGGGCAGCGGGAAGGGCGGCGGCGCGAGGATCAGCGCGGACGCGGCAATATACAGGTGCGCGCTTGTGAAGGGGGAACAGGTCTCCCACCGCGCCCTGCCCGGGAGGAAGCTCCTTCTCTACGTCGCAAAGGGGGAAGTGGGCGTGAACGGGAAAAAGGCAGGCGAGGCCTGCCAGGCAAGGATAGAGGGCGAGGGGGAGATTTCGATAAAGGCAGCGCAGGATTCCGATTTTGTGCTCATCGACTGCCCTGGCTAGCCAGTTGCGGCTGCCCTGGGCCAAACTTGGGTAAGAGGCGCTATATATGTTTTTTGGAATTGCCATAGCTGCAGGGACAAGGTGGTGAAAATGGATTTGAAACTCGCATCCGTCGGGATATTGGCACTTGCATTGCTGGCGCTTTCCGGCTGCGCGGGAAGCGGGCGGCAGGGCGGCGTGCAGGCTTCGGCCCAGCTGCAGGGAAGCCTTGCAGCGGCAAACGCTTCCCCCGGCGCCCAGGCTGCCCCCAACTCATCCCAGCCCCAGTCCGCAAACGGCTCGCAGCAGGCGGCCCAGGTGCTCACGCTGAGCGAAGTTGCAAGGCACAATTCAGAAACCGACTGCTGGCTTGTGATAAGCGGGGGCGTCTACGACCTCTCCTCATTCACCAGCCACCCGGGCGGGATGGCGTACGTGCCTTTCTGCGGCACTGACGCCACGAATGCATTTGCAACAAAGGGAGGCAAAGGCTCATCGCATTCCTCAAGCGCTGCCGCCATGCTGCCTAACTTCGAGATAGGGCTGCTGGGGCAGCCCGCAATGCCCCTTCCACCGCAGCCCGGCCAGGCGAACGGAACATCGTATGGCGATGACGGCGATGGATATGAAGACGGCTATGATGGCGAAAGCGGGGATGGCAAAGGCGAATACGAAGGCGGGGATTACTGACCGCCTTTTTCCCTTCTCCTTTTTTTCGCCCATCCATTGCCTATTTTTCAATTTGGCCATAAGGAAAAAAAGGAAAAAAATGAAAAAGGGGTCAGCCTGCAATCTCGTAGCTTGCGCCCACGCTGGCGGTTATCCTGACAAGCCCTGCCGAGATGGAGACTTCAGGGGCAGGCGCGCCGGAGGATGACGCCGCGTCCTTGTAGTTGTAGTTTGCCATCGGCTCCACATAGTTGTAGCCCTCGTTCATGGAGTACAGCCCCAATATGCTGACGCCGGCAGAGGATGCCATTGCCTGCGCCTTCTCCTTTGCGGATGACGCGGCAGAGCGCAGGAGCGCGCCGTATGCCGTCTTTTTCGAGGCGTCGGAAAGCCCGAAGCTTATGCCGGTTACCTCGTTGGCGCCGCTGTCCACCGCGCCCTTCACAATCTTCCCGGCAAGCAGGACGTCATAGCTCACCACGCGGAGACTGTTCGAGAGCCTGTAGCCCATGTCGACATACGCCTCCAGGGACTTGTTGTACTCCTGGTACCTGTCAAGCGAGTAGCCAACCGTCTTTATGTTGGCCTCCGGCACGCCAAGGGAGATGAGCGTGGATTTTATCTGCCGAAGCCTTGCATCGTTGTCGGATTGCACTTCGGCAGGGTCCATGCCCCGGCTCACCACCGCAAGCGTGACTTCCACCTTGTCAGGCGCCACTTCCTGGCTGGCGTCCGATGACACGTGAAGCAGGCGCGGCTGGAGCTCCAGCGAGGATGCTGCCGCGGCTTTTGCAGGCGAGTAATAGTATGCCGCCGAAAAGAGGATGGCGGCGACAATTATCGCAAGCGCAAGCGGACCCATCATCTGCTGGGGCTCTGATTCTTTTGCCATGGTATCACCGGTTGGAATGCGGGCGGGCTGTTTATAAAACAGGCTGGAATGGTTCGGTGTGGCTGCGGCCTAGCCGCAAAACACGCTCTCCACGTGCCTTGCCCCAAGCGCGCGCGGTGCTTTGGCAAAAGGGTTTTAAATTCCGGGCGCGTTGCCCATGCGAGGTGGGTCTTTTGGTCGGGAAAACGCGATTTTCAGCCATTTTTGTTGTGATGCTTCTGCTTTCCGGATTGGCGCTTGCCTATGCCGGCACTTTCCGGCTGGACAGCCGCTCAAGCGGCGCCAGCAGGAACACGAGCACTGGCGCGGCAATCGACAGCGCCGTAACAACGATTATCGCGCCCATTGCGGCTGCATTGCCGGCCGAACCGTGCAACGACACGGACGGCGGGCACAACTACGGCGTGAAGGGGAGCGCGTGGGGCTGCTATACGGACGCAAGCGGGAAGCAGGAATGCAAGACCTACGAGGACAAGTGCATATTGCCGGACTATGCGGAGGAAGTGTCGTGCGAAAACGGGCTGGTGAAGCTCGGCGACTATTCCTGCAGCAAGGGCTCCAAGTGCTATGACGGCGTGTGCCATGCCTGCGCCGAGACGGACGGCGGGTTCAACCCGAACAAGCTCGGCAGCGCATCCGGCGTGAACAATATCTCGAAGAAATACGCCACGAGCTGGGACGGGTGCATAGGCACAAAGGTGAGGGAGGTCTATTGCGGGGAAGACGGCTATGTCTACCATGCCGACACGAGCTGCCAGATGGGATATGCGTGCAAGGACGGCGCGTGCGCCCCGACAGGGGGCGCGACCTGCGCCGCGGCAGGCGAATCGTGCGATGGCGCGGTGTGCTGCTCCCCGCTTGCCTGCAAGCAGTACGGCAGCCAGTATCTTTGCAGCAATTCCACCATGACAAGCACGGCAACGGCAGCCAAGAAGCAGGTCAATGCGCCAAGCGCAACGCAGCTGAACGCCACAGAGGTGGAAATCCCGGAGGACGAGGCGATAGGGACTGCGCACCTGAAGGAAATGCTGTGGTTCGCATACGGGATGGACAACGAGACAATGCCTTACTATGTGGAGATGTCGCTTGACCCCCAGCCCAAGATGGACACTGACAGCCCGTGGGGCTTCCCGGAATACAGCGATGCGTGGGGCAATGTGGACGGCATCAGCTTTTTCATGAAGAAGCTTGGCAACCTGGAAATCCGTTTCGCTGACGGCGCGCACGCGCTTGCCTTCTACAGGGCAATAGCCGAGTCCACCGGCAAGGCAAAGGTCCACTACACGTCCCATGACTGCGACTACCAGTCTTATGTGGACAAGGTCTTCTGCTCGGTAGGCACGGACCCGAGGGACGGCTACAAGCTGGTGGAGGAATTGAATTAGCCGCTTTGCTTTTTTCCATTTTTTCCTGCGCCAGCCATCAGCGCTTTTGCCAGGCTGCCTCCTTTTCCTTTTTTCCTGCCCCTGCAGCCAGCAGCGCTGCGCCAGGCGGCCCGCTTTCCCCTTTTCCTTTCCGCTGCCAGCAACGCTTTTATTCTGCGCGCGCGCATTCCCATCCATGTGCGCGGCGAGGACAGCCCTGAAGGCATTGGCGTTCTTCTTGGCAGGCGCATTGGCGATCGCAGCCATGCTTTTCGTGCCCGCAGGCACGCTTGACTACTGGCAGGCATGGGCATATCTCGCAGTGCTTTTGGTGCCAATGGTGTTTGTGCTGGCTTACTTTTTGGCAAAGGACCCGGATTTCCTTGAGAGAAGGTTCCAGATGAAGGAAAAGGAGAAAACGCAGGAATTTGTGCAGAAGTTCGGCGCGTTCATTTTCCTCATCGGCTTCATGATTCCGGGCTTGGACAGGAGGCATGGCTGGTCGCAGGTGCCATTCGAGCTCGTGGTTGCCGCTGACATTGCCGTGGCACTGGGCTATGCGCTTGTGTTCCTTGTTTTCCGGCAGAACAGCTTTGCCGGAAGGACCATTCGCGTGGAAAAGGGGCAGAAGGTGGTTTCCACGGGTGTGTATTCCATTGTGAGGCACCCGATGTATGTTGGAATGATTGTGCTTTACCTGTCAACGCCCATTGCGCTTGGCTCCTATTTCGCGCTCGTTCCCTTCCTGCTCGTCATCCCCATGATGGTTTTGAGGATAAAAAATGAGGAGCAGGTGCTTTCGCGCGAGCTTGAGGGCTACAAGGAGTACTGCGGGAAAGTGAGGTACAGGCTGCTGCCCGGCGCCTGGTAGCGCCGTGCGCTTGCGCATGCCTACGCTTGCGCGAATAGGCAGGGGTATAAAGGGGCGCGCGCCAATCCAGGCCAGGTGTTATTATGGATTTGGGATGGGGAAACCCGAAAGCGGGCAAGTTCGTCACCAATGTCGGGCTGATAACGAGCATTGGGAAAAACGGGGAGAACGTCATGGGCGCTGAGTGGACATATTATGTGTCCTGGTCGCCAGCGCTCATCAGCGTGCACATCGGCAAGGCTGCAGGCGGCTCTGGGAAGGCAACGCTTGAGAACATCCGCGAAAGCCGCGAATTCGGCGTGAACATCGCATCCGAGGGGCAGCACGTGCTTGCAAGCATTGCGGGCGGAAGCTCGGGGCACGACGTGGACAAGATGGCGGTGGCAAGGGGGATGGGCGCGCGTTTTTACAAGGCAAAGAGGATAGGCGCGCCCATGCTGTCGGGAGCCGCGCTCAACGCTGAGTGCGCCGTGAAGGAGATAGTGGAGATCGGCGACCATGCGATGGTGGTGGGCGAGGTGCTGGAGATCGAGTCGCACGAGGCTGAAAAGCCGCTCCTTTACTCGTTCGGCAAATACTACAGGCTTGGGGAGCAGCTGCACAAGCCGGACAAGGCGGTGCTGGACCAGATAAGCGAGCTTTCTGAGAAGGGCAGGAAGAAAAAACAGTGATGGCGCGCGCTTGCGGAGAAAGGCGCGGGGAACTTATGGCGCCTGATGCCATTATATTATCTTCCCGCCTTGATTCAGCAGGACTTTTGGGTGTTTTTTATGGATGCGAAGGAAAAGGAAGAGCCTGAGGAGACCGAGCAGGACAGGCGCAAGCAGTACCGCGCCCTGCGCGCAAAGGGCGTATTCGACAAGGAGGCCATGGAAAAGGTGTGGCCCACCACCACGGTCGGCAGGGACAAGAACATCCAGGAAAAGGCCGATGAGAAGGAGAAAAAGAAGGCTTCCAAGCAGTAAAACGGCTTTTTTTCATTCTTTCTTTTTTCCAGGCAGCACTGCTTCCTGCTTCTTGGCATACTCGAAGACAATGGTGTCGCCGTATATGAAGACCTCGTCGATCTTGCCGTCGGCCCCCAGCTTGACGGACGTGCTGTCACCTGAAACGCCCACGAGCTTTCCAAGCCCGCCTTCCCTCGTTATGAATGCCTCGCCAACCACTATCACCCTGAAAGGCAGCCCGAAAAGCGAGGTGTCGGGCCGGCTGTTCGGAAGGTTGGCAGTCACCTTTTCCGATTGGGAATAGGCATATTTTACGGTGAAGAGAAACATGGACAGGGTGATTGCCGCGCCAATGCCTATTGCGCGTAAGAAGGGCGCGCTGGTGCGGCGCGAAGCAGGGGCTGGCGTGCCCGTGCCAGCTTTATTGATGTTGAAGATGCGCATTTTTCCCACCGCTTTGTCCCAGATTTGGCAAAAGAGGTTATATAGCTTTGCAAAAGGAGTCAGCCTTTCCTGAAATTCTCGTATTCGTCGAATGCGCTCTTGCGCCTCTTTTCGCCGTTTTCGCCCTTTTTCCCGTTTATCGGCTCGGGCTGCCTTGCCGGCACGCCAAGGCGCGAGGAAATCCCCTTCAGCTCGCCAAGTATTTCCGCAAGCAGCTGGTTGGCGCTCCAGCCCTGCTCGCGCGATTCCGCGCCCATCGTTCCCTTCACCTTTGCCACCCGCTGCATTATGTTGCCTATCACCGCGTCCTTGTCGGCAATGCCCGGCAGGTCGGTCTCGGATGCCAGGTGCGCGGAGCCTGCGGTCTCGATTTCCAGCGTGGCAAGCCCGAGCATGCGCTCCAGCATGCTCCGCTCGCTTGTGATGTCCTGTATGGTTGCATAGGGTATCACGGTCGTCTTGCGGGTCACCACGCCCTGGCGTATCACGATTTCCATCCCGCCAAGCTCATAGGTGAAGTTCTTGTATATCAGGTCCAGCCAGAAGTAGGCGATGGCGCCCAGCGCAAGCGCCGCGGCGGGAAGGATGAGAAATGAGCTGGAGGAGGTTATGCCGAAAACAAGGGCGCTGGGGAACACCTGGAAAAGCACCAGGCCGGCTATGAGCACGAATAGGAGCACTGCCGCGGTTGGCAGGAACCAGATGATCTTCACATTCCTGTGGAGATGGATCCTTTCGGCGTCCATGTCCCTCGGAGCATATCCGCAGGCAAGGCGTAAAACACTTCCGGTCCACGACTGAAAGCTGCGGCAGCGGCGATGCGGATGGCGCTTCGGACTGGCGGCAGGCGAAAGAGGGCGGCAGTGGCGATGCGTGCGCATGCCCGGCAGGGGGGAAGGGCGCCTGGAAGATGGCGCGGCAGGGAACCTATTTAAAGAAAGGGCGAGAATTAGCCTATGGACGGCCAGTCCGGAGGAAATTTTATGGGATGCTGCGTGTGCAAGAAAGTCCTGAAGATACTGGCAGGCTTGGCCCTCATCGGGGCGAGCATGGGCTACATTGCGGTCAACCAGTGGCTGATACTGGGCGCGTTCCTGCTCCTCGTGGGCGTGGCGCCGTTCGTGTGCGGCTGCGAAGGCAGCTGCTGCACAATGGACACCAAGAAGAAAAAGTGAGAACTTTTTCCGTATTTGGGCGAGCCGCAGAAGCCCCAATCTGAAAAAGAAATACCCTTTTTTGTTTTAATTTTTCTTTTTTCCCTTTCCTTAATTTGTTCCATCTGGCAAGCCACTATCTTATGGCGCTGCCCTCCGATGAAGGCGCGTAAAACGGCGTAAGGGGCGCATAATCCACGGCATTCCCGAGTATCATCGTTGCAGATGTGTTCTTGCGGTACGGGTATGCCGCGCCAGCCTCGCCGATGAAAAATGGCCCCGGCCATCTGGGCCCGCCCGGATAGGAGGAATGCACGCTGCCCAAAACTTCGGCTTCCCCTGAAAATATTTTGGCGTATATGTTGCCCTCAAGCCTGCCGCTTATGTTCCTGCCATAGGCGTTGTGCCCGCCGTCGTTTATGTATTTTTCCAGCCCCGAGGTGAAGTTGTTCCAGTGGAACGTGTTGTTGGCCGTGCTTGAATCACAGAGCACGCCGCACTCGCCTGAAAGCAAGGCGTTGCCCTCTATAGTGTTGTTGTCCGATTCGTAGTAGAATGCGAGCGTGGTTTCCCACGGGTTGCCGTTCAGCCTGTTTTTGAGGATTTTGTTGTTGTTGCTCCCGGCGCCGGCCACAATGGCTGTTGCGTTGTTCCTGGCAAGGGTGTTCTGGCTGCTTATCACAAGAGTAATCCCTGCATTGGAGGAAATGCCCTCCACTTTGTTGCCGTTGCTTTCCAGGAGGCGGATGCCGCCATAGTTGGGGGAGGGCAGGGCAAGGGAGCTGTTTGTGAGCGAGTTGTTGCTTGCGTTATGGAAAAGCACCGGGTAGAGCGGGAATTGCGGGAGGTAGGTTATCGAAAACGAATCGAAGCTGTTGCCGCTGCTGTCCTTCACGAACAGCGACTGGATGAAGCACGCCTCGGAGATGTAAATCGAGATGCCACTGAATGATGAAGAGTTGGAGCCAGCGAGCCTGATGGCACCGGAGTTTATGTAGGAGGTTTGATTTGTGTCGCAGGTGAAATTGATTGAGATGTTGCTTGCCTTTGCCCCAGTTGCGCCCTCAAGTAGCAGCCCGTTGAGGTATCCCGATATGCGGCAGTTCTTCACCGTGGTGCGCGGCTGGCTTGACTGGATGGCGGCATATCCCGGCCAGCTGCTGTTGGAGATTGAATGCCCCCTGCAGTCCAGCTTGACGTCTTTTGCCAGTGCCCGGAAGCAGATGCCGTCCGAAACGACATCGGCTGTCAGCACATAGGGGGTGTTTGCCTGCGTCAGGTCGGCGCACGAGTCTAGGTAGACTGTGTTTGAGATGGGCGCAGGGGGGAGAGCGGCATTGCCTGCGCTCGCCATTCTAAGGAAAAGCGGGATAAGCAAAACAAGCCTTATGCCTGCCCACATGTTGCATTTTTTGGGGAAAAAAGAATTTATTTGTTTGGGTGCTGGAGCTGGAGAGGGAAAAAAGGGGAAAAGAGGAAAAGAGGAAAAAAATCAGGAAGCCTTGGTGCCCACCCAGGTGCCGCTCCAGCCCCCGGACGTGTGCACGCCGTAGTGCCAGGTGCCGCTGAAGGAGCCGCAGTCATCGGTGAAGTAGAACACCATGTCCCCTGCGTCGCCGGGCTCGGAATAGGACGGGTATTCGCTCCACTTGCCAACATACACGCCGTCAACGAGCGTGCCTGCCACCTTGCCCGAGTCATGCGTGTAGGTGCCTGTCACCTTGCTCCCGTCCTGCGCAAGCGCCATTGTTCCCCAATCGGTGCTCCATGTGCCCGCGTAGTTGCAGTTGGACAGGTGCACTGGAACGCCTGAGGGAAGCGCTGGCGCCGCGGCGTCCGCAACCGTGCCTGAGAGCTTTGTCCCGCTCACGCCAGCCGCGTACTGGTTATTGCCTGAAAGCGAGGAGCAGTCGGATGACAGGACAAGCTCGTCCACATAGCCCTTGTTCCAGGAAAGCGTGTAGGAGCCGTCTGAGTTCTTCTTCCAGGAGCCCCATTCCGCCTTTGCCCCGTTGTCCCATGCGTCCAGCGTGCCGTCTGCGCGGAGATACACGTGAGCGTGATTGAACCATTGCCAGTCGCCCACGATGCTGCAGGCGCCGGATGCCGATGCGCCCGTTTCCTTGCCGTAGATGCGCACTGCCCCAGTGCCGCCGGGCTCCAGGCACATCTTCGCGGATGAAACCTTAAGCTCGTAGTTGCCTGGCGGGAATTCCTTCTCTATCTTGTAGTTGCCGTTGCACCAGTTGCCCTGGTATGGGTCGCAGTCCGCGCGCACCATGGTGCCCGACGCAAAGTCAGCGCCGTCCTTTTTCAGCGTGTAGGTGATGCTGCTTTCGCCGGATGCCCAGTTGTACCATGCCTGCAGAAGGGACACCTGGAGCGCCTTGTCCAGCCTCCATGAGGCAGTGTCGGTGTGCTGGCATGCGCCAAGGTAGCCGCCAGTGGTGTCCAGTATCATGCTGTCGGACGTCATGCCCGCAGTGGTCGCAGGCTCGGAAGCCGCTGCAGCGCATTCCTCCTCCCAGCTCCTCAGGCATTTCTGCTTTGCCTCGCACCACGCGTAGCCTGCAGACGGGATGCATCCGTGGGAGTCGCGGTCATTGCCCACAAGCTGCCCGCCGGCTTCATACGGGAGCGGCTGGGAGACCGTGGCCCCGTTTATCACTTCAAAGTCCACTGTTTCCGATACGCCCTTGCCTGACACCTCGACGCGGTAATTGCCCGTGGGCCATCCTGCGTCGGGAGCCTCAAGGGTGAATGATGCCGCGCCATAGTCGCCGCCGCCCTGCGCGGTGAAGATGTGCACCACTGTGCCGTCGTCAAGGTAGGTGAATTTTACCGTGATGGTGTCGCTGGTGCCGAAGTTGTCGTAAAAGAACCATACGTAGAATGCCTGCGAGCTTGCGCCGTACTTGAGCACGATGTCGGCAGGCATGAAGTCGGAGATGGAAGTGGTCACGATGGGCTCGATGATGCGGGGCGCGCCGCTTCCCCTGGGGTCG
>JBAZTI010000010.1:26675-28784 GCA_041662045.1 Candidatus Micrarchaeia archaeon
CCGTATTTCTGGGTGTAATAATCAAGCGCCTTCTGCTCCTTTGCGTTCTTGCCAAAGCCGGCTGCCTTTGCAGAGCCTTCTATGTTCACGCAGCCTGCCAGGAGCAGCGCTGTTACTAATAGTGCCAGGAACCGTTTCATCCATCCACCCCATGCCGGATTTAGAAGGGCAAATTTAAAAAGAAAAGCCGCCGCTTGCATGCGCGCCGGCTGCGGATGCCTTGCGCAGGCGCAAAAAGCCGGAAGCTACTTCCCTGCGCCAGGCACGCCGATGGTGTAATTCACGCCAACCTGCGTAATCTTCCCGGATGAAATCGTGAACCTTTCGGACGCGCGGCCCCCAAGCCTGCCATAAATCATGAAGCCGTAGTCCCCAGGCGCAATGTCAAGCGAAAACTCGCCGTTGGAATCGGTGGCCACGCGGGCTTCAAGCACGGGGCCTGCCGTGTTGGTGGTTTCCGCGGTATAAATAGAAATCACCTCGGAGCCGCCCTGCGGGACCGATGAGAGGGAATACACCGAGATGTTGAATTCCCCTATGCTCGGCTCTGCGTCGCGCGCGCCGCATGCGGACGTGTCGCCGCCCGGCGGCTCTGTGCCGCAGCCGAAAACAACCTCCTGCACCTTCACAACCGCCTTGCCCATGCCGGGCAGCGTGCTGTTGCCTATGCTGGCGTTGTTGCCTATGCCGGAGATGGCATTGCCATTTTCCGCAGCCGTGCCGGCGCATCCGGCAAGCAGGAGCAGCAGGCAGGCCATCAGCAGCAATGCAATGGAGAGAACGGGTGATTTTTCCATGTCATGCCTATGCGCAGGGAGTTTAAAAAGGCGGCTGGCATTGTTCGCTACTTCCAGCCGAATTTCTTCGCAAACCACATCTTGGCAAGCTGCATGGAGGCAAGGTAGGCGATGACGATGCCCAATATGATTGGGATGATGGAGAGGTCTGGCGCGGCAAACCCGAAGTACTCCCCGAACGGGGAATAGACTATCGCCCAGCCAAGAAGCACGATTGCGAACGAGGAAACGAGAAGGAGGCGGCTTGGGCGGCTTTCGATGAACGGGAGCCTGGACGTGCGCACCACGTGTATCACCAGGGTCTGCGTCATGAGTGATTCCAGGAACCAGACGGTCTGGAACACCGCGGCAGGCAGCCCCATCAGGATGCAGATGCCGAATGTGGCAAAGTCGAAAAGCGAGCTTACAGGCCCAAGGTAGAACATCACCTTCTTGATGTACCCCACGTCCCAGGGAGAGGGCGCAGCCACAAGCTCGGCGTCCACATTGTCCGTAGGGATGGTGATCTGGGACACGTCGTAGAGGAAGTTGTTCAGCAGTATCTGTATGGGCTGCATGGGAAGGAAAGGCAGCGCGGCGCTTGCGCCAAGCACGGAGAACATGTTGCCGAAGTTGGAGCTTGAGCCCATCTTTATGTACTTCACTATGTTGGCGTGCGTCTTCCTTCCCTCCACCACGCCGTCCACCACCACCATCAGGCTTTTCTTGAGAAGGATGATGTCCGCTGTTTCCTTTGCAATGTCGGCGGCGTTGTTGACGGATATGCCGACGTCGGACTGCTTGAGGGGCGGGGCGTCGTTTATCCCGTCGCCCATGTAGCCGACAGTGTGCCCGTTTTTCTTGAGGGCGATGATTATCCTTTCCTTCTGCATGGGCGTGAGGCGCGCAAACACGGAGGTGCGCTCGACAAGCTGCGCAAGCTCGGAATCGCCCATGCCTTCCACCTGCTGCCCCAGCGCAACGCCGGAGACGTCTATTCCGACCTCGCTGCAGATCTTCTTGGTCACCAAGTCGTTGTCGCCAGTGAGCACCTTGAGGCGTATGCCCATCGCCTCAAGCGAGGTGATTGCCATTTTCGCAGACGGCTTTGGAGGGTCGAGGAACACCATGTAGCCCATGAGGGTCAGATCGCGCTCGTCCTGCTTGCCGTATGCGCGCTTCCTGCGCGGGAAGCGCCTGTAGGCAAGCGCAAGCACGCGGAAGCCGTCGCGCCTGTACTTGTCCGACACTTCCATGAGCTTGCGGGGGTGGCGCGCGCTGTTCCTGGTTGTTTTCCCGCCCACCTCGTAGCCGCTGCACCGCGAGATTATCT
>JBAZTI010000011.1:0-26753 GCA_041662045.1 Candidatus Micrarchaeia archaeon
GGATAAAGACCGGCTCTGAGGAGCTTGACGCGCTCATCGGCGGCGGCGTGGAGACCATGGCCATAACCGAATGCTATGGCAAGTTCAGCAGCGGCAAAAGCCAGATAGGCTTCCAGCTTTCCTTAAACGTGCAAAAGCCCCCCGAGCAGGGCGGGTTGGCTGGGAACGTGCTTTTCATAGACACAGAGTCCACGTTCCGGCCGGAGAGGATTGCGCAGCTTTCGGAAAACGCCGGCATGAACCCTGACGATGTGCTGAAGAACATCTCCGTGGCAAAGGCGATAAACTCCGACCACCAGATGGTGCTTGTGGACAAGATGGAGGAGATAATAAAGGAGAAGAACATCCGCCTCATAGTGGTGGACTCCCTGACCTCCCACTTCCGCGCAGACTATGTTGGCCGGGGCGCGCTTTCCGACAGGCAGCAGAAGCTCAACAAGCACATCCACACGCTGCAGAAGCTCGCCGACAAGTACAACCTCGCGGTCTACATCACCAACCAGGTGATGGACAACCCGGGCATAATGTTCGGCGACCCCACCACGCCAATCGGCGGGCACGTGCTCGCGCACGCCGCGACCTACAGGATATACCTGCGCAAGGGGAAGGAGGAGAAGCGCATCGCGCGCCTCGTGGACTCCCCGAACATGCCCGAGGGCGAGTGCGTGTTCAAGGTCACGCCAAAGGGCATTGGCGACTGAGCTTTTTCATTTTTTGTTTTTCTTTCATTTCCCCAGCAGCGGGAGCCGGCCGTGTAGATACGAATAAAAAAGCCCTTCACCCTTCCTCTCCCATGCAAAAATCGACCTGGCTTGCCACCCCGAACATCGCGGTGGTGAAATACTGGGGCAAGCGCGACCCGAAGCTGAATCTGCCTTACAATGGCAGCGTGTCTGTCACAATGGACGAGACGGTGAGCACAAGGACAACGGTGGAGTTTGGCGCATCCCTCCGGCACGACGTCCTCTCCCTCAACGGGAAGATGGCACGCGCTGACGAGACTGCGCGCGCCTCGCGCGTGCTTGACGCAGTAAGGCAGGCGTCAGGCATCAAGCTGCGGGCTAGAATCGCGTCGGAAAACAACTTTCCCACGGCGGCCGGCATTGCCTCGTCAGCATCCGGCTTTGCCGCGCTTGCCTGCGCCGCAGCAGATGCTGCAGGCCTGCAGGCAGGCGGCAGGCAGCTTTCCCTTTTCGCGCGCATGGGCTCGGGAAGCGCGTGCCGCTCGGTGATAGGGGGGTTTGCCGAATGGAAAAAGGGGAGCAGGCAAGACGGCAGCGACTCGTACGCGGTCCAAATCGCCCCTGCCTCGCACTGGCCATCATTGCGCAACGTGATTGCAATCACCGACGCCGGAAGGAAGCTTGTGGGCTCGGACATGGGCATGCAGCTCACGGTTTCCGGAAGCGCGCTTTACAGGGAAAGGCTCAGGAAAATGCCGAAGCTCATAATGGACATGAAGCGCGCCATACGCTCGCGCAGCCTCCCGTCCTTCCTTTCCCTTGCAATGAGGGAGTCATCCAACATGCACGCCGTGATGCTGGACTCGCAGCCGCCTATCATCTACCTCAACGACATCTCCCGCGAGATAATGCGGCAGGTGCATGCGTTCAACGAGTCCCAGGGCGGGGTGTGCGCAGGCTACACGTTTGACGCAGGCCCCAACGCGCACGTCTACACCGGTGAGAGGCACGCGAAAAAGATAGGGCGGATGCTCGCGGGAATAGCTGGCGTGAAAAAGACGCTGGTGTGCAGGCCGGGCAATGGCCCGCGAAGGCTTGCTGAAAAGGACGCGCTTTTCTGATTGTATTGTAAATTCCATGCAATTTACAATAGCTGAAAAATTTCTGCGAAATTTTCCATTACCTTCTTTTCTTCACGTCTGATTTGCGCCTGCGGCGCAATGTGCATTTTGCATCGAAATGCCAAACGCATCAGACATCGCCAGATGGCGATGCTGAATTCTATAAAAAAACGCTACCTGCGTTTTTTCACATCAGAGTTGCGCTGCTGCGCAACTTCTGTGAAAAAACCCCTATCGTCGTTTTTTCACATCCCAAATATACTTGTCGCAGCGCACAGGGGTCACCGTCACCTCGAACCCATAGCCGTTCTCGGAAAGGAACGCGCGCATCTTCTCGTTTATGCCCTCCGACACAGGGTCGTTGTTCATCCAGGACGTTGATTTCCCAACGTTGATGCAGTCTGCGACCAGCCCCGCGTCCAGGTCGGAGACCCCCATGGACATCACCCTGTCGTGCACTTCCCTCGCAGAAAGCTTCGCTAGTGTAACCTGCTGTGTAACCCCTTCCATGTGATCGCCTCCTCGCACCCCGCGCCCGCCGGTTCCGCACCGCGTGCGAAACCCTTCGAAAGCGTTTTGCGTTTTCTCAGCCGCCTCTTTCGGCTATTCTCAAAAAAGGTTTATCAAGCTTTTGTGCGCGAACACACTGTGGCACTTGAAAAATCATGCGGCGCGCTCATTTTCCGCTGCGAGGGCGGCAAGCGGCTCTACCTCCTTCTCCACTATGCCGGCGGGCACTGGGACTTCCCCAAGGGGCACGTGGAGCAAGGCGAGGAAGAAAAGCAGACCGCCCTGCGCGAGATACGCGAGGAAACGGGCATAGGCACCCTTGAGTTCATCCCGGGCTTTCGCGAGGAGATATCCTACTCGTTCCGGCACAGCACGGGTGAGGAGGCGCAAAAGCACGTGGCGTTTTTCCTGGCGGAATCCGGCGAAAAGCTTGTGCGCCTGTCCGACGAGCACATAGGCTTTGCCTGGCTGCCCTACCAGGCTGCAAGGAAAAAGGCAACTTATGAAAACGCGCGCATGCTTCTTGAGAAGGCCGAAAGGAGGCTAGGGGCGCCTGCCTAATGGGGGCGCGCCCGCTTTCCCCCCGGCCCCGTTTTCCTGGTGCGCGGCCCGCCCTTCCCCTTCGCACGCGCGCCCTTTCCCAGCAGGGCGGCAAGGAGGCTCTTCAGCCTTTTCGACCTGAAATCCCTTGCCACGAGCGCAGCCCTTGCGCGCAGCTCGCCGGCAGGCATTGTGGTGGAAAGCGCCACGCAAGGCATTCCCGCGCGCGCAGCAGCTTCCACGCCGGAAAGCGAGTCCTCGAACACAATGCACTCCGACGGCTTCACGCCCAGCCTCTTTGCCGCAAGCAGGAAAATCTCCGGCGCAGGCTTGCCGCGCCTCACCTGCTCGATTGCCACAAACGGCATGCCTTCCAGGCCTGCAGAGCGCAGCGACTCCTTCACGTGGTTGGCGTGCCCGCCCGATGCAACCGCCTCCTTTATGCCGGCATCCGAAAGCAGCCTGTGCACTTCAGGGAAGCCGGCAATTACCGGAAGCCTGTTCCTCTTTATCTCGGCAAGGTAGATTTCATTCCTCTTCTTGACAAGCTCTCGCGCATCCTCCTTTATCCCGTATTTTTTCACCAAGTCGTCGAAAATCGCGTACGAGCCGATTCCGGTATACGCGCGCTTCCAGAGCCTGTTGTCAATCTTCACCCCATATTCTGCAAGCGCCAGCTCGAAGGTGCGCGGGTGCACCGTCTCGGAATCCACGATGACTCCGTCCAGGTCGAAAATAACCGCCTTGAAGCTTGAAAGCGCGGCGAATGGGACTGGCCTTGCCAGGCGTTCACTTCCCGCCCTGCCGCGGCCGCCTGCTTCCAGTTCCGGCTGTTTTGCCCAGGGCGAGCTTTCCGCATTGCCCTCTTTCCTGCGCTTTGCCATCCGTTTCCCTTCCCTTTGCGCAGGAAGAGCGAGGGTGCCTGGCGCAGCATCCGCAGCCACTCTTGGGGTAGCCAATTTTTGCCTGTCAGCCAGCAGGCTCTCGGCAAGTATGGGCATCCGAGCCAGGGTGGCAGCCGCACTTTGAGGTTTCTCCAGTTCCCTGGAAAAGCCGCCAAGGCCGGGCTGGCTCTCCAGCACCATCACAGGCTCGGGCGCTCCTGAAGCGTGCCATGTCCCGACCGATGGCACTTCCTCGCACGCAGCGCCGGGCAGCGAAAACGAGAACGCAATGCCATCGAATGAGAAAACCGGAGACGGCATCCATCGCCTCATGCCCTCTTCGCCAAGCATCCTTGCGCGCAGCTGCAGGAAATGGAAGCGGTAATCCTCGCCCGCGTTTCCAATGTAGTATTTGCGCATCATCCTGCCTATGTCCGCCATCCTCAGCTCCGCGCTGGTGAATTCGTCCAGCCGGAAAGACGCGTGCACGCCGTCATAGCGCGTGGCCAGCGTGCCTTCCGGCTCGCGGTGGTCGAATACAAGGAAGACCTCGACCGCCATGTTCTGCGCAAATTCCTTCGTGGCGATGATGTGGCGGAGGTCAAGGTATACCTTGGTGCCGCCCTTGGCCTCCGCATATGGCAGATACCTCCTGCCGGTCCTCCTGTCGACAAATGCGAAATGGTAGTAGCTTGAGCGCTGCCCTTCGACTTCCTCAAACTGCGGCCCGAGCTCATGGTCCCTGAATTTCACGGCGAATGCCTTTTCAAAGAAAGCCAGGAGGCGGCCTTGCCTGTCAAGCTCCACCCTGCGCGTTTCGCTCCTCCCGTTGGGAAGCCTGACCTTGAACTCCAAAAAACAAACATTCTTCACTTTCCCGCACCCTCCAAAAGCAGGCAGAATGGCTGGGCAATGTTTAAAATGCGCGCGGGATGCTCAGTAGTCTATGCCGCAGCGCGAAAGCACCCCCCTGTCGAACGGGTGCTTTTCCTTCCTGACATAGGTGACATAGTCCGACGCCTCCTCTATTGCGCGCGTGGCGCCCCTCCCTGTCAGTATAAGCTCGCAGCCTGGCGAACGGTCCCTGATGATGGCAAGGACCGCCTCTTCGCTCACCAGCCCCTCCTTCATCGCCCAAAAAATCTCATCCAGCACCACGAGGTTGTACTCGCCTCCAAAGCACATCCGCTTTGCCTTCTCGAAAGCGGCGCTGACCAGCACCCTGTCCATGCCGTTTATCACAAAACAGTCCCGGCAAAATATCACGTGCCCGCTTTCCGCCAGCTGCGCCTCGTGCTCCTTCTGGCGCGGGCAGTGCTTGGTGCGGCTCACTACTGCCACTCCGAGCTTTTCAAGCGCAGGCAGCTCGGATGAAAGCCCCCCTTTCAGGAACTGCACGAACGCCACCTGCATCCCCCTGCTTGCCGCGCGCAGCGCAATGCCTATTGCCGACGTTGTCTTGCCGTTCCCGTCCCCTGTGAGGACATGCACCAGCCCGTTTTTCCGTGCCATGCATAAGCTAGGCAGGGGAAATATTATTACCCCTTTCTTCGCATTCATGGGCATGCGCGAGGCAAGCCTCTATCGGCAGATGCCAGGGCAGGCGGTGTCGTGCTTCCTGTGCCAGAGAAGGTGCTATCTGTTGGACGGGCAGACGGGCTTTTGCCATGTCCGCAAAAACATGGCCGGAAAGCTGCAGTCGCTGAACTTCGGCAAGTGCGTTTCCTATTGTGCCGACCCGATTGAGAAAAAGCCATTCTACCACTTCATGCCCGGCTCGCAGGCCTTCTCGTTTGCAGCCCCTGGGTGCAATTTCCGGTGCGAGCACTGCCAGAACTGGGAAATCTCCCAACCAGCAGGGATATTCGGGCAGGACATCCCCCCTGAAAAAATAGTGGGGCTTGCTCTTGCGCATCATTCCGAGGGAATTGCCTATACATACACCGAGCCCACCATATTCTATGAATACGCCGCAGCCACTGCGGCGCTTGCGCGCAAGAAGGGGCTTTACAATGTATTTGTGACCAACGGCTACATGACACCCGAGGCAATCGAGGGCGCGAAATGGCTTGACGCGGCGAGGATAGACCTCAAGGCGTTTTCCGACAAATTCTACAAGGAAGTGTGCGGAGGGGCGCACCTTGAGCCCGTGCTCAAGTCAATAAAGTTGCTGCAAAGCAGGATGCACATCGAGCTGATAACTCTTCTCATACCCACGCTGAACGATTCAGACGGGGAAATCCGCGCGCTTTCCAAATGGGTTGCAGAGCTGGGCAAGGACATTCCGCTCCACTTCACGGGCTATTACCCCGCCAACCGCATGGCGCTGCCGCCCACGCCGGGCGAAACACTCCTTCGCGCGCGCAAAATCGCAATGGAGGAGGGGCTGAGGTATGTTTACACAGGCAACAGGCCCGGAGACGGCGGGGAGAACACGGGTTGCCCCAAGTGCGGAACCGTGGCTGTGGAGCGGTTTGGCTTTGAGGTGGTGGCAAACAGGCTTGCAAAAGGCGCGCGCTGCCCGGATTGCGGGGAAGCGCTCCCCTTCATCCTGGACTGGAAAAAGGGAAGGAAACGCTAAGGGGCGCCAATCTCAACCGCGCCAAAATGCTGGAATAAATCAAAGCGCGCCAATCTCTTTCATATGCGCAGTGCGCCTCTGCAAAAGCTCAGGGGTGCCAATGTCGTGCCTGTGCCACACCTTTCCTGTTATCGCCGCGCACGCCGCCTCAGCTATCTTTTCCGCCTCCTCAATGCTGTTTGCAATGCCAACCAACCCCATTGAGCGGCTGGACTGCGTGTAAATAGCGCCATCCTTCTCATACACCGAGGCATAGTAGGCGCGCGTGCCTGACTTCTCAAGCGCAGCGGCATCCACCTTCAGCTGCTGATCGGTGATAGACTTTCCAGGGTAGCCCTCAGGCACCAGGTACTTGCACACAGTCGCCTTCTTTTCAAACACGGGCGCCTTGGCTATCCTGTGCGCTGCCATCTGCCCGAACATTCCGTACAGGTCGCTTGTGAGGACGCAAAGCACGTTCATGGCCTCGGGGTCGCCGAAGCGCGCGTTGTACTCGATGAGCTTCACCCCGCTTGCCGTTGCCATGAAGCCCCCGTAAAGCACGCCGACAAACGGCTTGCCTGTTTTCTTCCTGAACGCCTCGATCGTCTTTTGCATGATGGCAAGCGCGCCGTCCCGGTGCCTGCTGCGCAGGAAGGGAAGCAGATGGTTGGCGCCGGAATAGGAGCCCATGCCGCCGGTGTTGGGCCCAACGTCCCCATCATATGCCCTCTTGTGGTCCTGCACAAGGGGCATGCCGTGCACTTTCTTGCCGTCTGAAAAGGCCTGGAGGGAAAACTCCTCGCCGTCAAGCTTTTCCTCAATCACGATGCTTGCCCCGCCGCCGAGCTTGGTAGAAAGAAGGTCGGATGCATACTGCTTTGCCTCCGCGCCGTCCTTGAGCTGGAAGCCCGTCACCTTGACTCCTTTGCCTCCTGTCAGGCCCGAAGGCTTCACAGCCACCTGCCCTGCGCACGAGTCGATGAACGAGTGCGCCTCGCGGGAGCTTTCGAATATCCCGAACTTAGGGGAGCCTGGCACGCCAAAGTCGCGCAGGAGCTCCCTGCAGTAGGATTTGTCCCATTCAAGGCGCGATGCCTCCTTTGTCGGGGCCGCACAAGGCACGCCTGCAACAAGAAGCGCATCGGTCACGCCTGCGGCAAGCACCGCATCGGGCGAGGGGAAGGCAAGTGAAATCCCGCGCTTTTCCGCAAAAGAGGCGGCCTGCTGCGGGGAATGTATGTCCCCTATTGCATATTCCCCGCCGCTTTTCTTCGCAAGCGAGGCAATGCCTGGGTTGAGCGCGGACATGAATGCGAACAGCCTCACATTGGCGTTCCTGCAGACTGCCTCTGCAATGGCATGCTCGCGCGCCCCGTTGCCGACAAGGAGGAAGTTTTCCATAGCACCACCGCACCGACCGATGACGTACTTTTGTGAAGAGTGTTTATAATGTTTGAAGCCCACTTTTCCGCAAGGTGGTATTGATGCAAAATATCCTTGTGATAGGCGCTGTCGGGCAGATAGGCACCGAGCTTACCATGGAGCTGCGAAAGAGGCACGGCGGCCAGAATGTGGTCGCAGCGACGCGCAAGACCCAGTTCCCAAAAGAAATGCAGGAAAGCGGGCCCTGCATATTCTTCGACGTTTCCGACAAGGAGGCGATGAAGAAGGTGATAAAGGAGCACGGCATCGGCACCATCTACCAGCTTGCCTCCCTCCTGTCCGCAACAGGCGAGAAGGACCCGGACCTTGCCTTCCAGATCAACCTCATCGGGCTCAAGAACACATTGGACGTTTGCCGCGAGTGCGGCGTGAAGAAGGTGTTCTGGCCCTCCTCGATTGCGGCATTCGGCCCGACCACGCCGCGCGAGGGCACGCCGCAGAGGACAGTGCTGGAGCCCACCACCATGTACGGGGTCACCAAGGTGTCAGGCGAGCTCCTCTGCCAGTACTACAGCAGGAAATACGGGCTGGACATACGGTCTGTCAGGTACCCCGGGCTCATCTCCTACAAGGCAGAGCCCGGCGGGGGCACCACGGACTATTCCGTCGCCATCTTCTACGAGGCGATAAGGAACAAGCGCTACACCTGCTTCGTGGGGGCGCACACCGTGCTTCCAATGATGTACATGCCTGACGCCATACGCGGCACCATCGCCCTCATGGATGCGCCAGCGGAGAAAATCACGGTGCGCACAAGCTACAACCTTGCCGCGATAAGCTTTTCGGCAAAAGAGCTTGCCGACGAGGTCGCGCGCCTCATCCCGGGCTTCCAGTGCGACTACAAGCCTGACCACCGCCAGGCAATCGCTGACAGCTGGCCCAAGTCCATCGATGACTCGCAGGCAAGGCAGGACTGGGGCTGGAAGCATGAATACGGCCTGCGCCGCATGAGCGAGGACATGGTGAAAAACCTAAGGCCGTTGCTGGAAAGCAAAAAATAGTCTGGAAAAAGAAACGGCAAAAAAAGCCGCGGCTGGAAAAATAGGAAAAAGACAAAGAAAAAGGGAAAAGCGAGCCTTACGCCCAGCCAAGCGCCGCCGCCACGCTCTGCGGCGAAAGCGTGCTTGCCATGCTCATCACAGCGCCCCGGATGACGAACGAAACAGCAAAGAGCACGGCAGCCATTATTATCGCGACCGCCACGTTGCCGCGCTTGAGCTCGCGGAATTCGTCTATCTCCACGGTTATCTTGTCAAGCACGCTGATTGCCACGTAAATCGAGAGTATGGCAAGCACAATGCCGACCACGAGGTTCACCACGCCTATCACGAGCGCCGCGGAAATCTCCATCAGGCTAAGGCCGGGCACCAGGCTCTGCGTCAGGCCGTACACCCCTCCCTCCACCACGTTTGCGATGGACAGGATGATTGCGCCAAGCAGTATGGCGACCGCCACGTTGCCCTTCTGGAGCTCCTTCATCTCGTCTATCCCCTCGGTGAGCTTGTCGAACATCTTTATCCCGAGGTATACCGACGCCATCGCAAGCAGCAGGCCTATCATGAGCTGCGCAATCGCGATGCCTATCCCCAAAAGCAAATTCTCGACACCCATGCCATCCCTCCTGCTTCCCAAGCGGAGGCAGGCTTTAAAAAGACTGCGCCGCTTCGTCGTTCGCCGTACCCTGCGGCTTCGTGCCAGGGGGAACGAATGGTATATAAGCCTTTCACAAGCCATCCCCTTGGGAGATGTTATGAAGCAGATCACCGTGGTGGTAGCGGACCGCGTGGGGGTGCTTGCCGACTTGTCCTACCTTCTTGGCAAGGCCCATGTGAACATAGATGCCATATCGGCCGAGGTCCAGGGCGGCAAATGCGTGATAAACCTCGTGGTGAGCGACGACAAGAAGGCGGAGCAGGTGCTCAAGTCAAACGGCTACCACGTCCTTGCAGGCGAGATGCTTGTTGTCAAGGTGAAGGATGCTCCGGGCGCGCTTTCGGACATCTCGAAAAAGCTCCAGAAGGCGAAGATAAACATCGAGAGCATCTATCTCCTCACGCGCGGGGACGGCTATTCGCTTGACGCCCTCATGGTGGACAAGCCGAAGAAGGCAAAGGCAGTGCTTGGCGAGTATCTTGTGAAGGCGCGCTAGCGCCCTGCATGGGCATTATGGAGCACATGGCGAATGCATGGAAGGTGCCGTCAGGCTGGCGCAAGGCAGTGGCGTTTGGGTGGTTTTATCAAGCAGATAACCGTGATAGCCGAGGACAAGGTCGGGCTTCTTGCCGACATTTCCTACATACTTGGCAAGGCAAGGATAAACATCGACTCGCTTTCCGCAGAGGTGCAGGGCAACAAGTGCCTCATCGACCTGGCCGTGAAGGACGAAAAAAAGGCAGCCGACCTTCTCACGAGCAACGGCTACCAGGTGCTCAAGGCGGACGTGCTCGTGGTGAGGATAAAGGACGAGCCTGCGCAGATGGCGCAGTTCACCTCCAGGCTTGCAAAGGAAAAAATCAGCATCGTTTCCATGAACATGATAACCAAGGAGAACGGGTTTGACACGTTCGCCCTGAAGGTGGACCACTCCGCCAAGGCAAAGCGCGTGCTTGCCCCCTACATGAAGAGGGCGGAGTAGCTAAATTTCGACCTCCAGCGCCGAGCCATCCATGCTCGCCCTGTGCGCGGCAAGCGCCGCGTTTATCTCCCCCTCGCCCGCGCCCCCCTTTTTCATTTTCCTCACGAGCGCCAGCAGCCCCTCAAGCCTGTCGAAATTCCTGCTGACCTCGCCAGCCTCCTTCTTCGCCGCCTCAAGCTGCCTTTCTATTTCCACAAGGGCATCTTCCTGCGAGGAAAGCCTTTGCGCAAGCTTTTCCATCTTTTCAGACGCAGCCTTCTGCGCAGGGCTTTCCTCCCTCTGGTTGGCATAATAGTAATCAAGGGCTTCTGAGAGCGCGGCAAACCGCTTTCCCCCCTTTTGCCCATCAAGGGCAAACGACACAGGTTCGCCGCGCGCATTCTCCTGCACGCAGAATGCGATTTTTTCAGGCTTGCTGTGCACAAAAGGCGTGGCTTTGGGATATTCGTACCTCTCCCCCCTCGCCACCATCCTCCCCCCCGCCTCGTCCTTCTGAAGGCAGGCGTAAATCACGCCGTCCTCCCCGACCAGGATGAGGTTCCCCTTCCTGAAAAGCTCGAATACCAGCTTTTCTTTCGAGCGCGTGGTTACCTCGACTATCCGCTCGCCTTGCACCCTCTTTATTTCCTGCGCGGTCTTTCCCTCAAGAGCCTTCCTCAGGAAGCCCACAAATCCGTCGGGCGCGTCGGTTGCCTGCAGCGCCTGGCGAGTTAGGTGCAGCCGCACGCCAGGCTGGAACAATAACTCCTCGCTGCCAATCTTGAAAAGGAAAACGCCCTCAGCCGTCTTCCTTATGCGGGCTATCCTCTTCCCCTGCAATGGGGCAAGCTCCGAAACGGCAAATGACAGGTCTGCGCCGGACATTTTCTGCACGATAATCACTTCTTTTCCTTTTTCAGATAGGGCCAGTTGCCGCTCATGATGAGGGAAATCTCCCCCATCAGCTTGTCTTTCTTGTCAAGCGTTTCCTGCGTCCTTTCCATGTAATCAGCACGCGCCAGCGCGCTGTTGAATGCATCTGTGGCCTGGCAATATGCCTCCGAGTCCGAGAAAGGCCGCCCTGATTGGACCTTGCGCTCATGGTCTAGGTAGGTGTTCACAAGGCAAAGCCCCCATGCCCTGTACAAGTCAAAGATTTTTCCCTGCGCTTTTTCGACCGGGCGGTACTCGCTTTCGCCAGGATATTGCTTTGTGGGCGATATGCCCTCGATTGCCAGCACATTCCTGTCAACCGCCACCCTGTAATCGCCAAGGGTGAGCAGGTCAACGCCTTCCGCGGCAACTGCTTCCATGCATCTTATGCACGCATCCGCATAAGCGGCCGATGCCTCGATTTTCAATGCAGCCACGTCTTTCACAGGAGCGCCTTTTTCCAGCGCCTCCCTCAAAAGGCCGCTTATCTCCCCAAGCGCCTTGTCCGCCAGCCCGCCGAGCCATGCGTCAAGCGGCCTGCCTGGCGCCCAGGCTCTCAATTCGCCTATGCGCTCCCTGGCTTCGGCCATCTTTTTTTGCGCGCCCTTGCCTATGACAAAAGCATCCTCCCCGGCATGCCTGGCAGTGCCTGGCCCCTTCCTGCCTTCACCCGTCTTCTCGCGAAGCAGCATGCCATCCCCTGGAAAGCGCATTGCGCCTTGCTTTATTCTGAGCCAGACTGTTTATATATGATTAAGCGCAAAACTCAACAGGTGCTTATCATGTCAAAAGTAAAAGACCTTTCCTTGGCGGAAAAAGGCGAGTCTGAGCTTTCCTGGGCGCGCGCGAACATGCCTGTGCTTGCGCAGGTGAGGGCGCGGTTCGGGAAGGAAAAGCCCTTTGCAGGGCTCACCATCTCGGTGGCGCTCCACCTTGAGAAGAAGACCGGGGTGCTTCTTGAGACGCTTGCGGCAGGCGGCGCGCGCGTTTTTGCCTCCTCCTGCAACCCCCTCACCACCAACGACGCAACCGCGGCGGCAATCGCCGCTGGGGGGAAGATGGAGGCGTTTGCGTGGGCCGGGCAGACCGGCGAGGAATACTACTGGTGCCTGAATTCCGTGCTTGACGCAAAGCCCCACATCGTGATTGACGACGGCTGCGACCTGATAAACCTGCTCCACTCGTCGCGCAAGAAGGAGCTCCCGAAAATAATCGGGGCGTGCGAGGAGACCACGACCGGCATCACAAGGCTGGCATCCATGCAAAAGGCGGGCAAGCTGCTCTTCCCCGTGTTCGCAGTGAACAACGCGCACTCGAAATTCCTGCTTGACAACCAGTTCGGCACTGCGCAGTCCACAGTGGATGCCATTTCCCGTGCCACCAACCTGGTATTCGCTGGCAAGACCGTGGTGGTTGCGGGCTTCGGCTGGTGCGGGCGCGGGGTCGCCTCGCGCATGAAGGGCATGGGGGCGAATGTCGTGGTGGTGGAAATCGACGGCACCCTGGGGCCCCATGAGTCGGGATTGCACAGGGCGCTGCTTGCGCATTACGACGGCTTCCGCGTGATGCCGATGCCTGAAGCCGCGAAGATAGGGGACATATTCATCACTGCCACGGGCAACAAGAATGTGATTGGCAGTGAGCACTTCCCGCTCATGAAAAACGGGGCGGTACTGTGCAACACCGGGCATTTCAACGTGGAAATCGACGAGCCATCCCTTCGCGCGTCCTCAAGGCGCGTGTTTGATGTCAAGGAGAACGTGGCAGGCTATGAGCAGAAGGGCGGCCGCACGCTCTACCTGCTTTCCGAAGGCAGGCTGGTGAACCTGTCCCAGCCGTCAGGGCAGGGGCATCCCATCGAGATAATGGACGGCAGCTTCGCGCTCCAGGCGCTTTGCTGCGAGCTTCTCGCCAAAAGCGCGAAAGGGAAGAGGATGGAAGCGGGCGTGCACGATGTGCCTGTGGGAGTGGACGACGAGGTCGCGCGGCTGCTTCTCGCGTCGAAGGGCATAAGGCTCCAGGAGCCGACCGCGGAGCAGAAAAAGTACGCGGAAAGCTTTGACGAGGGGACCTAGCTCATTCGAAAATCAACAGCACGTCCTGCTCCACAAGCGAGCGCAGCACAGCCTCGAGCGAGCCTATGTCTATGGGGAGCTTTGAAATGTCTGCGCGCGCAATCCTTATCTTCGTGATTTCCTTCCCCTCGTGGAATACCTTGTTTATGCCAAGGAGGCGCGCGGGCAGTATGAGGTCCGCAATCGTCTTTTTCACGTCACCCGACGCCTCCGCAATCCTCACCTTCTTGCCAAGCGAGGAGGAAAGCTCGGAAACTATCTTGCCCTGCCTGCCGATGAGCAGCCCGACTTCCCCCCGCGTGAGAACGAGCACCACCCTGCCCAGGTCAAGCGCCTTGTAGAAGGAGGCGTTTGAGATGTTGTACCTGTCGTTTATCTTGTAAAGTATGCGGGCGACCTCGAAGTCGAGCCTCGTCATCCTGCCCTCGGCGATCTTTTTTTCGCACGATGGGCAAAGCTCGCCGGATTTCAGGTCCGAGTCGCAAACAGGTGTCTTCATCCAACCACCATGCAAATTTGGAAAGGCGGAGCAGGCGGTTGGGTCACTTCACAAGCTTTATCTCTATTGCCGAGACTTTGGACTTTGTCCCGTCCTCGGAGTCCAGCTCCTCGGTCTTTGTGAGTATGTCCGCAATCTTCACGTCTGGCAGGAATCTGTTGCGCACTATTTCCCCGACATCCACTGCCCGGGAAATCGCCTTGCCCCTCGCCTTTATGTAGACCTCCCGCTCGCCATGGTTGAACTGCGTCACTACCGCAAGCACATACCCCATCACGCTTTTCTTGCCGATGTAAATGACATTCCCGTCCGTCCTTTCAGGCTGCGCATCGCCGCCTGCCACTGCCTGGGCCCGCGCCCCGGTTTGCGGCATTGTATCGTCCATGCTCCCACCTCTTGCCATTCCGCGAACATCATGCCCGCCTAGCGCCTTCCTTTCCTGTATTCCGCCACCAGCCTTTCCAAGTCCAATTCTTGCTCGCCCAAGCTATTTATTCCTTCCCTAGATTCATCCGGCTCTGGCTTTTCCGTTTTTTGCTCTTTTTCCCCTTTCTTTCCGTGCAGCTGCGAGTGCGCGGTTTTCCCGCTCCTCTTCCAGGAAAGGCGGTTCATTGGATCGGAGCCTCGCGGCTCCGATGCTGGCAAACCTCTCTGGAGCTTTGCCATCGCGTTTTGCAGCTGGAAGCGGAGCTTGCGGAACTCGGAATCGCGCAGCACCGACCGCCTCACCCCGTTCTCCATGAGCCTCAGCCTGTGCAGGAGCGCGGCCTTCTCCTCCTCCAGCCTCTCAACGGACATCCTGAGGTTGGCGTTCTCGCGCACAAGCGACTCAAGGCGCGCGCGAATCTCCTCGGAGGACGCGGTTTTCATCGCAGCCGGCGCCTTTGCGCGCCTGGGCGCCTCCTTCTCAGGCTCGCGCAGCATCAAGAACGCATCCTGCACGCGCACGCCGCGCAGAAGCAAATGCTTTATCCTTTCCTTCTCGGAGCGAGCCAGCTCGGACAGCGCATCTATCTGGCGCAGCCTGTTGGCATGCGCGCGGTACGCGAAAACCGCGGCGCAATACGCGTCGCGCTCGTGCGAGTTAGCCGTGCCTGCCCCGCGCGCCACCTGCCTCTTCTCCTCCTCGCGCACTGACGCACGCGGGACAAACAGCCTGCAGGAGAAATACGAGGCAAGCCGCAGCGCAGCCTCGGGCGCAGGGTTGGTGTCGCATGCCACGAGGGAAGGCGTGCCCATCCCCTCTATCACGCGCGCGGCATCCGAAAAGCCGCCCATCGTGGAGCGCAGCGCAATCCCCTGCCCGTCCAGCCCCACCGCGGCTATGCCGAATGTCGCGCCTGGGTCAATGCCCACTATGATGTTCCTTTTTTCAGGCAAGTAGCCACCGGAAATCAGTCGCTTCCTGCGCCCACGTCGCTTCCGCCGAGCTTTTTTTTCGTGATTGCCTGGTGCAGCATCACGTGCGTGTTGCGCTCTATGTTCTCCTTCACAACCACGCTTGCATCCACCCAGCAGCCGTCCCCTATCATCTTCCCGGGCATCACGGCGCAAAGCACGCCCATCTTGGTGTTATCGCCTATTATGGCGCCAAGCTTGTTCCGCTTGGTGTCTATCACCACGTCGTTCACAACCGCGTGGATGTGGCCCGCGTCAAAGCGGTAGTTGGCAATCTGCGTGGCAGCGCCGAAGTTGCAGCCGCTTCCCACGATGGAATCGCCTATGTATGTGAGGTGCTTGGCATTGACATGGTCGAACAGGATGGCGTTTTTGAGCGTTGTGGAGTCGCCTATGCCGCAGTCCCTGCCAATCGAGGTGGTGCCGCGGATATATGCGTGCGGGCCAACCTCGGTCTTTTCGCCGATGTATACGTTCCCCTCAAGGTAGGAGTCGTACACCACGGCGTCCTTCTCCATTATCACCTTCCCCTTTACCGTGCAATTCTCAAGCTTGCCCTTTTTCTCAGGGAGCTTCCCCAGGAGGAACTCGTTTGCTGAGAAAAGCTGCCAGGGCATGCCCATGTCTAGCCAGAAGCCGCCAACCTCCACAGCCGTGGCGCCGAGAAGCAGGTCTGTGATTTCATATTCGCCGCGCGCCGACTTCCTCACATTCTTTATTTTCTTGAAAATGGACGGCTCGAAAACGTAAAGCGAGCAGTTTGCCAGGCTTGACTTGGGCTTTTCGGCCTTTTCCTCAAAGCCGGATATCCTGCCGCCTTTCACCACCGCTGTGCCATATTCGCGCGCATCCGTTACAGCATGGAGCGCTGCCGTCGCTTCCCCGCTTGCGCCATCCGCAAGCCTGGACAGCGCCTCGGGCTCGGATATGATGTCCCCGGCCACCCCGAAAAACCTGTCGGTTGCAAAGCTTTCCGCATAGCCGAATGCAGCAGCCGTGCCATAGTCCTCCCCCTGCTCTATGAAGGAAAGCTTCATGCCGTCCACCGGGTTTTTCGCAAAGTGCTCGATGATGGTCTCCTTCTTGTACTTCACCACTATGGCGGCTTCGCGCACGCCCACGGAATTCAGGTTCTCAAGCACATGGCTCAGTATGGGCTTGCCTGCAAGCTGTATCATGCACTTCGGGCGGGTGAACGTGAGGGGGCGCAGCCGCCTGCCCTCCCCAGCAGCCAGCACCACTGCCTTCTTGATTGCCATGGTGCCATTATGCCCCCTTTAGCTTATTAAATTTGCCAGCACAGCCAAAAGAATGAAGATGGATGTGATATCCCTAATTTTCGAGTCTTTCTGGCTAATCCGCAAGCACTTCCGAGAGGTGGCAGTCCCTCTCGCCGCCCTCCTGCTGCTCTCGGCTGCGGGCTATGTCGGCGGCTCCTCGCTTTCAAACGACTTTGGCGGCAGCAGCCTGCAGTGGGACGACGTGCGCAGCATCCCCCGCGCCCTGTCCAGCGCAGAAGGCTTGATGGCGGAATTGGCAGGCACGAAGCTGCTTGCCATCTCGATTGCCGCGGCTGTGGCGTTTGCAATGGCAGTGCTGAGCATGGCGATTTGGTACTATGCAAGCGAGCACTTCTACGCCATCCTTCACAAGGAGAAAATAACGCGCAACTGGCAGCTGCGCACAAAGCACCACCTCTCCAAGTCGGTCGTAATGGCGCTTCTGGATGTGGCGATGACGGCCGCTTTTGCAGCGTCTGTGGTCGGCTGCCTCATTGTCGTGCAAACTTCATGGGTGGCCTCGGCAATCCTTTTCCTGCTTGTCCTCATCGTCTGGCTCAACGCAGGCTTCTACCTCATCCCTGTCTGGGTCTACTATGTGCTTGACAATCTCCCGTTTTTCGAGTCAATCTCGCGCTCAATAGCGCTTGTGAGGTGCAACGTTGTCCACTTCACCATATTCGCAATCATTTTTGTTCTCCTCAACATCGGGGCCATGATAGGCTCGCTTCTGACCTGCTGCTTTGCCTTCCTGGCAATGCCCGTGCTGATGGTCTTTCTCACATTCCTCTGGCGCGTGACCCTGATGAAGATTAAGATGGCTGCCGAGAAGAAGGGCTAGCCCGGGCCTATTGCGGCAGCTATCCCCTTTTCCGCGAAAGACACTGCATCATCGAGCCTTTTTTTGCTCCTGAACTCGCATGTGAGCCTTATCGCAGGCTCGGTGCCGGACGGGCGCACGAGAAGCCAGCCGTCGGGGAAGTCAAACCTCAAGCCGTCCATGGTGGAAAGCGAGGCGCCTTCGAATGAAAGCTTTTTTGCCAACCCGGACATTATTTTTTCCCTGCTTTTCCCCGCGCACGCATACTTGCGCCGCTCTATCGGGTATGTTTTCACCGCGTCCGCAAGGGCAAAGAGGCCCCCTCCTGTGCAGGAAATCTCGGCAAGATGAAGCGCGGCAAGCAAGCCGTCGGCGCAAGGCGTGGAGGACGGGAAAACATACTCCCCGCAAGGCTCCCCGCCAAACACCGCTCCCAGCCTTTTCACTTCCTCGGAAACATGCAGGCTGCCCACAGGTGTAATGTGGAGCCTCCCGCCTTCCCTCTCCACCGCCTCCTTCACGCAAAGCGAGGCCTCCACCGTGCTTATTATTGCGCCCTTTTTCCTTTTCAGGAAGTGCCTGCAGAAAATGGCAAGCTGCACGTCCAGCGCAAGCACACGGCCTTTCCCGTCAATGCCGATTGCGCGGTCACCGTCCCCGTCAAAAGCAATTCCCAGGTCGCATTTGTTTTTCTTCACCGCCTCCGATGCAGCCGACAGTGTCCCGGCTTTGGGCTCAAGGCTGCGCGCAAACTTTCCGGGCTCATCGCAGTAAAGCTCCACAACGTCGCAGCCTGCTGCGCGCAGGAGCGCAGGCGCAAGGAGGGATGCCGCGGCATTCCCGGCATCCACGAGCACGCGGGGCCTGCTGCCGGCAATCGAAGGGGTGTCTACCTGCGAAAGCAGGAAATGGATGTACTCCTGCGAGTAGTCGCGCCCCTTCTTCTGCCCTGTCTCGCTCCACAGGGCTGTGCTTTCCTTGCCTTGCAAAGCCGCCTCCACTGCCGCTTCCTGCCCGCGCGAAAATTCCATTCCGCAGCAAAAAAGCTTGATGCCGTTGTATTCCGGCGGGTTGTGCGAGGCGGTAACCATCGCGCCGTTGCATTTTTCGCGCCAAGTCGCATAGGCAAGGAGGGGCGTGGGCGCAAGCCCGATGTCATAGACTTCTGCGCCTGCAAGCATTGCGCCTGCGGACAGCGACTCGGAAAGCACAGGGGAGGTGGCGCGCGCGTCGCGCGCAACAATGAACCTTTCCCCTTTCTTTGCAGCCGCATTGCCCGCCCGCATGGCAAGCTCAGGCGCCACTTCCGTGCCATAAATGCCGCGTATGCCCGAGGTGCCAAACATCCCTGCCATGCCTTGGCTTGGGGCAAATAGCCTTTTAAAGTCTTAATAGCACAGACCTCGACATGAGCGTGGACAGGCTATCCGTATCAGGCCCGCAGTCTGCTGCGGGGATAATGGGAATTTCCTCCAACACCAACCTTGGCGGCATCAAGTTCAACCCGCGCGGCGTGGTCATCTTCTCGGCGCTTTTCATACTCGTTGTCAAGATAATAGACGTATTCCTCAGGAGCAGCGCCTGAGCATGGGAAAGCAAGCAATTTCCCCAGCGCAAGCCTCCTAGCCGAACATCCTTTTTGCCGCGCGCGCGGCCTTAGGCACGTTCCTCTCGTCGCACATGACAAGCGCCTCGAGCCTGTGCGCCTGCATTGCCACGAGCGCAGAGACAAGCTCGCTCTCGTGCGCAAGAGGCAGCGTTTTGCCGTCCTTTTTCTCAAGCAGTATGTCCGCCTTTGCTGAAAGCGCGGGGATGTCTATGAGCACAGGGAAGCCGCACGCATCCGAAAGCTCAGCCTCGGCCCTGCGCGCGGGCACCAGCATCCTTGGCATTGGGACGGAATGCGCCTTCTTGAAAAGCCTGCGCTTCTTTATCCTTGCCGCATACTCGTGCGCACGGGGCGAGGCGCACAGCGCGTCAAGCGCCTGCGAGTCGCCAAAGCCAAGGAAGTCGTCCTCGGAAAGAGTGCCGTCCCCAAGCGCAAGCACAATCGCCTGCTGCAGCATGCGCGAGGCAATCCTGACTGTCTTGTGCAGGTAGACCGTGGAGAACATGGTGAAGCGCGCGACCAGCAGGCTTTCCGCAGCCTCGAGCCCGCGCTCGCGGATAAGGAGCCCCTTCCTGCCAAGGGAAACGCTGGTGCAGATCCTCTGCGTGTCTATCACCCCGTAGGCAACGCCCGTGTAGTGCGAGTCGCGAAGGAGGTAGTCCATCCTGTCGGCTCCGATGTCGGACGTTATCACGCCTCCAAGCGGCGTGTCGCAAAGGCCAGCGATTTCGCGGGGCGAAAACTCTGGCGAAAGCGCGTCGGACACCTCCCCTGCCAGTGCCATGCGCCTTCCCACTTCCTCGTGCGTGCCAAGCTTGCCCTTAAGCACAGCCTCAGCCTCGTGCGAGAATGCCACGTGCCCGATGTCGTGCAAAAGGGCGGCGGCCCTCACCTTTGCGGTTTTCTCCTCGCCCAGCCCCATCTCATGGCACATCCTGTCCGCAAGGAAAAGCGTGCCTATGGAATGCTCGAAGCGCGTGTGGTTCGCCCCGGGATAGACAAGATAGGCGGTGGCAAGCTGGCGTATCCCGCGCAGCCGCTGCATCTGGCAGCAGTCAAGCAGCCTCTCCTCTGTGCCTGAAAGCGCAATGGTTCCATGCAACGGGTCCCTTATCCTGAACATGCCATCCCTTTTGCTAGGCAAGCGCAAACCTGCCCCTGCTTTTCTCAAGAAGCTCCCCTCCCTCTGCCATGTGCAGCAGGATTGCAAGGCATGCCTCCTGCGGAAGCCCAAGCGCGCGCGCAATCTCATCCGCCGTCTTGCCTCCCTTCTCAAGCGCGGACATTATCCCGGGCCTGTGCGCCACTGCAAAGTCCTTCCTGATGAAATAGTATTTCCTGTCAAACGCGCGGAGCCCCGAGACTTCCCCCGCCTTTATCCTTTCCGCGACCGCGCTTGAGAGCTGCCGCGCGTCCCCCTCGTTGTCAAGCGCCAGCCAGCCTTGCGCAAGCGGGTCGTGGGCTGGCACAGGCTGGGCAGCTGCGTAATGCGGCGCGCCTGAGGCATCCTTTGTCTGGCCGAATGCCGCGTCCGAGACATTGTACACCCCGTTCTCGTATTTGCCGCTCCTGAAAAGCGTGACCACCTTTTTTGCCAGAAGCGACGCCAGCGTGGCTTTCTCCTCCCTGGAAAGCGCCCTGTCAGCCTCTGCCGGGGTTCGCCTCTCAAACCTTATTGCAAGCAGCTTCCTGACAAGCGCGCGCTCGGGCTCTGACAGCCGGCTTGCCTCCCTGTGCGCCTCCAGCGCCCCCTTAATGGAAAGCAGGTAGATCCCGTCCCGCAGCGGGAAAATCTCAAGCGCGGCGGCGCCCGCAATGTCTGCGGGAAGGCTGCCCGAAAGCTCCACGCCCCCGCCCGCCTTCCTCACTTTCACTTCCATCAAATCATCCTAGCGTATCAGCTTCTTCTGCACAACTTCCCCGCCCGGGGCCTTTTCCGAGAATATCTGCGCGCCAAACGAGCTTATCTTCGCGGATGGCGAGCGCCACATCTCGCGGGGCAGCCCCGCCTTTTCGCACACCTGGCAGAGGAATTCGCCCTCGCCCCAGTTCCACTCAACCGGCACCTGGGGCAGCAGGAGCCCGGACGAATACCCGTAGTGTATTATGAGCCCGTCCCTGCCAACCTTTATCCTTTTCAGGTACTCCTCGGGCTTTTTCACCTTGATTTCCTCAGGCACTGAAAGCACGCTCACTTCCAGGACCAGCCTGGCAAGCTCCTCCTTCTCCACAGGGGGGAAGCGCGGGTCCTCGAATGCCGCGGAAAGCGCGCAGTCCACTGTCGCAAGCGCAAGCTCCTTTATGGGAAGCGGGTAGCCTATGCAGCCGCGCAGCTCGTGCCCAGGGTAGCTCTCCAGCGTGACAAACACGCCCCTCTTCTCGGAAAGCGCGCCCTCTGCGCGCGATGGCATTATTTTCCTGCCATCCGCAAGATATCCCTCTATGGACTGCCGCGCAAGCGAAACAAGATACTGCCCCGAAGAAACCGGAACCGCTGCCATTCTCCCACCGGACGGATTTTGGCGGCTAGGTTTAAAACTGCGCGCACATGCCCCATGAGCCCGGGGCGCCTCTTCCTCAGCTGCTGCCTTCTCAGTCCTGCTCCTTGTGCTCGCCGCGCCTTCCGTATATCTTTTTCCTCCTCTGCTCGCGGAAAATCGGCCTGCCCTCCCCCTCCTGCCCGGCTTCCCCATTGCCCCCTGGGCGCGAGGAGAGCCTCTGCTCGAACCTGTCCCACTCGAAGTTCACAAGGAGGTGCCTTCCTGTCTCGATGTCCATGAGCACGTACTTCTGCTTCTTTATCTCGAAATTGCGGAGCAGGAGGCCGCGCGCCTCCTCCAGCCTCATGGTGTGCGCGCGGGAGCTTGTGACCAGGAAGCAAATGCCCGCGCCTGACTTCACCAGCCTGCCAAGCGAAGACTTGAACTCGGATATGTTGCCGAACTGCACCTCGAATGCCGCCGCGTCCCCTCCCTTCCTCATGAAGTAGAGCCAGCATGGGGACTGCGCCTCGAGGTAGCCGAACTTGAATGCGATTGTCGAATACTGCTCGGCAAGCGCGTCAATGAGCCGCGCGGGAGGCTTTTTGACGCGCACCACCTCGTCCAGGAATTCCATGCGCCGCTTTACTCGGGTTAACTTAAAATCAGTTGGCACCTGCCGGCATCTACCAGGGCACCTTTTTCAGGCCAAGCCTGTTGGCAGCCACGTTTGCGCCCACATGGACAAAGTAGGTGAGCACGGCAAGGAATAGCACCGCCTCCAAGGTCAGGAGTGAAGGGGCAAGCGGGTAGGCGAAAACCAGGGCAAGCGCAAGGAAAAGCAGCTGGTCCATCACAAGGGAGGGCCTGCCGCGCGCAAGCCCCCGCCTTCTTTTTATGAAGCTTCCTGCCAGGTCGCCAAGCATCGCCCCCAGCCCGAGCAGGAGCCCTGCCAGTGCGTACGCCTGCATGCTTGAGCCGTAAATATCGAAGGCAGTGCCTGAAAGGAGCATGCCCTCAAGCGCGCCGACGGCAACCCCTGCAAGCACGCCTGCGAAAAAGCCACGGGTTGTTTTTCCGTCCCCGAACAGCCTCCTTCCGTCGCACCATTCCCTTCCCCTGTCCATGGGCGCGCCCCCGCCGAGCAGGACCGGCACCGAGTTTGCAAAATATGCCGGAAGTATGAAAAGCACAAGCTGGAATGCCCAGGCAGCCGCGTCCATGCTGGTTTTCCAGCAAGGAAGTTTATTAATTCTCCAACCATAATCCCCCCGGGAGGGGAAAAATGGCAGCCAAAACGCGCGAAAGCAGCCGCAATTACGCCCTGGTTCTTGTTGCAGGGCTTTTCATCGTAGCAGCGCTCACGCTTGCGGCATATTCCCTAATCCCCTCCGACGGGTGCATAGGCGTGGTGGAGATAAGCGGGCCGCTCATCACGCAGGACGTCTCCCCGTCCATTTTCACAGGCGGGCAGAAAGGCTCGCAATCAATCGCGGACGAGCTTAAGGAGGCCGGGGAAAGGCCGGATGTGCGCGCAGTGCTGCTGCTCATAGACTCGCCCGGCGGCTCGGTGGTGGCAAGCCAGGAAGTATATGCAGCCGTGCGCGCCATGAACAAAACATCGGTGGCATTCATACGCGAAATGGCTGCGTCGGGGGGCTACTATGCGGCTGCGGGCACCGACCACATAGTGGCGAATCCGGACGCGCTCACAGGGAGCATAGGCGCGCGAGCAACGCTTTCCGATTACAGCGGGCTCATGGGGAAGCTGGGCATAAATGCCACCACCTTCAAGACAGGCGGGCTTAAGGACATGGGGTCGCCCGACCGCCCAATCACCGAGGCAGAGCGGCAGGTGTGGCAGTCCATAGTGGACGAAAGCTTCCTCACCTTCCGCTCCGCAGTGGAGGAGCGGCGCGCAGGGAAGCTTGACAGGGAATTGTTCGAGTCCGCGCTTGACGCCCGCATCCTCACGGGAAGGCAGGCGAAAAGGATAGGGCTGGTGGATGAACTGGGCAACAAGGATGCCGCGATTGCAGCCGCCGCCCGCCTCTCAGGCATGGCTGGCGAGCCGAGCCTCTGCGAAATTTCAGCTGGGAAAAGGCAGGGGGGCATTTTCGGCTCGCTGTCCTTCGACGCGCTTGAGTTTGCCCTGCAGCGCGCAGGCGGGTTTGGCGTTTCCTACAGGTGAGTGGGAAGATGGAAAACAAAAGCACGATCCCATTCCTGCTTCCCATCCTCCTGGTGTGCGCCGCAATCGCGGTGGCATATTATTTCCTTCCCAGCTTAGGCGCCACTGGCTTGGAAGGGCAGGCAGGCTCCGTGATTTCCCTTGAGCTTTCCGGCCGCCAGCCTTATGTGGCTGGCAGGATGGCGTCGGCCCGCGCAATTTCCTCCTGCGGCGCGTTCGTGCTTTCCCTGGACGGGAAAAAAATAGGCGAAGGGGGGGCATACGCATCCGTTCCAGTTGAGCTTGAGCAGGGCAGCCATGCCCTCCTTGCGCAGGGAAACGGCTGCAGCGCTTCCATGCCGTTTTCCGTCCTGCCGCGGGAGTGCCTGGGCAATGAAACTATGGAATGCTCGGCCGGCGGCTGCCCTGGCACCAGGAAATGCGATGACGGGGCGTTCTCCCCCTGCATGCTTCCGAAAAAAGTGTGCTGGCCTGGCGAGGAAATAGGCTGCAGCACGGACGGCTGCTCTTTTGGCCATGCAACATGCAACCGGTGCGGCACAGCATTCGGCCGGTGCGCCCCTGACTCGGAAAAAGAAAACTCAAGCGCTGCCAACTGCAGCTAAGGGGAATTGCCTGCTTCCTGCCAAGCTTTCGGGCAAGCAGCCGGTCCATTTGCGGCACAAGGGAACCGCCTACTTCCTGCGCTGCTTCTGCCTTGCCTGCTTTTTCGCAGGCGCTGCCCTGCTCGCCGGCGCCGACCTTGCCGGCGGCTTGGGCCTGCTTTCAGGTCCGGCAGCCCCTGCTTCCTGGGGAACGGCTCCCCTTCCTGCGCGAAGCTTGTTCCTTATCTGCTCAAGCTGCACAAGCATGCTTTCTACTTCCTTCTCCTGCTTTGCAACCTCGCCTGCTATGCGGGCGTTTCTCTCAAGCTCGGCAAGCTCGCCATCCATGTCCCCATTTGAAACCGTCATCTCTGGCGCCATTGCGCCTGACAGCGCGTGCTGCCCCTCAGCAGCATCCTCCCCTTCCTGCTCAGCCTCGTATGGTCCCTCCTCCTGCTCCTTGGGGGGCGAAGGCTCGCTTTCCTGCATGCGCCTCTTGCGGCTCTCCACCATGCTGCGCGTGGCATCGTCCATCTCCTTTTCGCGCTCGGCGCCTGCGGCAAACGAGAAATTCTGGGAATAGACAGCCCCCTTCTGCTCGTCCCTGCTTTCGGCAAGCGGGGGCGGGGCAGGCTGGCTTTCCTCCTCCTCGCGCCTTGCGGTCAGGAAATTGTAGGCAATGAGCGCCACCACCGCGGCTGCGAAAATCATGGCAAATATGGGGAGCGCCCCTGCAATGCCTGAAAGCAGGCCGGCGTCAAACGCGCTTGCCGCTGCCGCAGGCACTTCCTCTTCCTCCTTGGCGCCTGCCAGCGTGGAGGCCATCTGGTAAAGCCGGTAGCCCTCAACGGAATAAGTATAGCTCCCCTCCCGGGTTGCAGCCATGCTCGCCTTCCCTGCGCTGTCCGTGCGCACCGCCTGCCTGGTTCCGTCCGGGTAATCCACCACTATGCGCGCCCCTGATACCGGCCTGCCATCCATGGACCTGAGGGAAAGGGCGAGCGTGCCGTTCACGAACACTTTTGAGGGGGCATAAAGCATCACTGTGCTTGGCGAGGCTGACACTGCCGGGTCAGGCACCCTCCCTGCGGCAGCCTCTGAAATCGCCGAGCCGAACCTGTAGGAGAGGCTCGTCTCCTCCCCGCGCGCAAGGCCTGCAATCTCCCAGACCGCCTGCCTGCCGTCGAACTGCGACGGGCCTGGCGAAAACGAAATCTCCGATCCAATAGGCACATAGGACAGGCTCTCGCCCACATTGATGAGCTCCCTGTCGGTCGGCCCTATGTTCCTCAGCGAAAGGGTCACGAGCGTGGATGCATATGCCGCGCCGCCAGGGGGGCTGGCGCCCGTGTTTGCGCACACGTCGCTCACCCCTGGCTGGGGAAGCGGGCACTGCCCGGATTTGCCGACCTCTATGGTGCGCGTCACCTCGAGCCAGCCGTCCGAGACAAAGCTTTTGGAATACGCCTCTGCAAAAGGCATTGAAATAAGCAGGAGAAGCCCTGCAAGCGCCGCAAGAAAATTCACCATATCCACACCCCTGTAATGGGGCATATATGGTGCGTTTAGTATTTAAATCTTTGTATTTTATGGATATTTGTGGTGCATGCCATTCTTTTGCCCTGGCAGGCTATGGTATTAAAATCCTTATTCGCAAAAGGAGAAGACAGGTGCGACAATGAATTTTGGAAAGGCATTCCCCTTTGCTTTCACGCTTCTTATGCTTGCAGGCTTTGCATTCGCAACCAACGCGCCCACAAGCCAGCTCAAGCAAGCGCTTTCCGAGCTTTGCCAGGGGCTGAACCAGCTGGTGCCGGTCGCCGCCATGCTCATGGTGCTCCTTGCGTCAGTGATATATGCCACTGGGCAGATGATGGGAGCAGAGACCCGCGCGCGCGCGAACGTCTGGGCGACCTCCGCGCTCACCGGCGCTCTCATAGGCATACTCATTTCGGTGATTGCGCCAGCGGTGCTGCAGACCATCGCCGGCGGCACGGCCATCGTTTGCTGACCTGTGCGCTGACCAAGCGAATTTAAACCTAGCCTCCATCTTATCCGCATGGAGCCTGCATTAGCCGTAGGGATAAGCATCACGGTCATCATGCTCTCCGCGCTGATTTTCGACAGGCTGCGCATGCCGCACATCCTCGGCGTGCTTGCCGCAGGCATACTCATCGGCCCGCACAGCCCGATTGCAGGCTTCAGCCTGCTCGGGCTTGACTTCGGCAACATCATAATCACCGAGACGTCCATCGTGGAAACGTTTGCAGTGCTTGGCTCCGCCCTCATACTGTTCGGCATCGGGCTCGAGTTCTCGGTCATACGCCTCTGGAAAATGGGCTGGTTCACATTCCTCGCCGCGCTGTTCAAGATAGGGATGGTCTATTTTGTCGCGCATTTCTTCCTTGCCGCCATGGGCTTTGGCACCCAGGCCGCAGTGCTGGTGGCGGTCGCGCTCTCGTTCTCCTCCACCCCCATCATCATCAAGCTCCTGGAGGACTCGGGCAAGATAAAGCGCCCGGAAGT
>JBAZTI010000012.1:0-22649 GCA_041662045.1 Candidatus Micrarchaeia archaeon
TTGGACTTGAAGTCCGCGGAAATGCCCGAGAGAAGCTCGTCCACGGATGCGTAAAGCTCGCGGAAAACGCTTTCGTTCTCCAGCTTTTTCGTGGCAAGCGCGAACACCTCTGAGAGGGACTGGCCGAACTCGTCCTTTCCCTGCATTTCGGCATTGTCGATTATCTGGAAAGCCTCGAAGCTGCGCGGGTCGCCCTCGCGCCTGCGCTGCTTCATGCGCTCGAAGCGCATTTTCGCCGATGCCGTGACATAGACGAGCGTGGTCTTGCCCGTGGAAAGGAGCGCGCGCGCCTCTGCAGGGTTGCGGATGGAATCCACCACGTAGTTCCTGTCCGGGAGGAGCTTCGCAATGGTCCTTTTCGCAAGCACGTCCGCCCCGAAGTTCCGTCGAAGCTCGTTGCCCTTTGAGATGAGCGCCTCGCGCGTGATTTCCTTGTGCTCGCCGACAAGCTCCTCGCGTATGATGTCCGAGAGCGAATAGTAGTAGAAGCCCTTCTGCACCAGGTAGTCGGCGACCGTGCCCTTGCCCGCGCAGTTCTCGCCGGTCAAGCCTATGATGATAGCCATGAAAACGACCTCCCGTGCGATAAGTGCCGGAAAAGGGTTATAATTATACTAGCGGGACCTGCTCGCCATGTGTCGCCTTGAAGGCTACACCATAATTTCAAGAAGCCTCTTTATGTCCGCAATGTTCACCAGCGGCTTGCCGTACGCCTCGGTGTCATCCACTATCCTCGGGCACGCGGTGTTTATGTAAGCGTCGAACGCGAGGAAGTTCGCAAGCGAGAGCGGCGAGAATTCGTTTGCCACGAGGATTTCCGCGCGCCTGCCTTTGCTTTCCAAAAGCTTTTTCGCAAGGAGCGCGCCTGCCGTGTTTATCTGCCCGTTTTTTGTTGAGAGAAGGATGCCGAAAGTTTTGCGCTGCGATGCGGCAAGAAGCGCGCCTTTTCTCCTTTTTTCCTGGCGCACTATTTCATCGGTTATCCAATACACATCTGAGAGGTGCGGGTCTGCGCAAAGCACAGGCTTTCCCGACGGGATGCCGGTGGGGTGGAATTTCCCTCCCCCAAAATAAACAACAGCATCCGCATCCTTCGCCTCGCCTGAGAAAGCGGCTGTGCCGTCGCAGCCCAGCACCTGGCCCGCGTACCTGATGTGGCTGCCGCCCTTGCCCACAAGCACGATGAAGCCTGCCTCTTCAAGCATTGTCTTTGCGCGCGCCCCGTTCTTCACATGCTGGACAGGGAATACCAGTGCAATTTTCTTCGCGCCTGCCGCCCTCAGCAGCCCCCCCGCCTTTTGCAGCATTGCGCCGGCAGCCTTCCAGTCAATCTCAGCAAAATATGGGACGTACTCTATCTTGAGGCCTGGCACCTTCATCTTCATGAATTCCGCATGCCCGAAATGGATGAGCTTCTGCGCCTTCACGGCGCGCGCCTCGTCAAGCGCAAGGTCGCACGCGCCAAAGCACGCGGATGAGGAAAGGAAGGCCTCATGCCCCTTGGACTGCAGCTTCGCTGCCTCGGCAAGCGCCTGCCGCTTCAGGCCTTCGGGGAACTGCAGGAGAATGCGCACAGGATCACTTCCTCTTGGCGCAGCCCACATTGAAAATGGACAGCGGCACCACGATTTCGCCCCCAAGAAGCATCCTGCAGAGCGTGCGCCATTCCCTGTCGAGGTGGCAATAGGTCTCGGTTTGGGCTGCCATGGTTTTTCCTTTATCTCGCCTTCTGCACTGAAACCATCCTTATCGTGAAAACAAGGGACTGCCCTGCAAGCTCGTGGTTGAAGTCCACCTTGGCGTGCGTGCCGTTCAGCTCCACCACCTTCCCGGTCGCGCCGTTCTGCGCCGAGAGCAGGGTGCCCACCTTTATGCTTGCGGAGTTGCCGATGTTCGCAACCGGGATGGAGACTATGGCGTCGGGGCTGGGCTGCCCGTACGCCTGCTCGGGGGGGAGGGTGACTGTCTTTTCCTCGCCCGCCCTCATGCCAACCACCGCGGCGTCAAAGCCAGGGATCATCTGGCCCGCGCCCACCTTGAAGGAAAGCGGGGAGTATGACGGGCGGAGGGGGAAGCCTGCCTTTTGCGCCTCCTCCTTGATGCTCGTGTCGAAAAGCTCGCCGCTGGTGAGCTTGCCTATGTAGTTCACGCTCACTGTGTCGCCTGCCGCTGCCGCATTGTTGTCCGCTATCAAATCACCCATCACTGACTGGTTTTCCATTTCCGCAAGCAGCGCCCTGGCTGCGGGCTGCGGGCCTGGCGCCCCCGGAGAGGCGCACCCGAAAAGGGAAGCAAAGAGAATAAAAACCAGGGGGATTGCATATGCGTTTTCCATGGTTGCCACCCATCCGGCTAGTTTCCAAGCCCGTCCAGCTGCACGCCAAGGTTTGCCATCACGATTGCATAGAGGTTGCCGCTGGAATCGGCCATGGAGGCGGCTATGGAATCTGCCGGGCCTGCAAGCGAGCCGTTGCCGCTGCAGCCGAACGTCAGGCCCATGCTGTTGTTCCTTTCGTTGGACTCAGGCACCTTGCCCTCGGAATCGGCCTTGGCGCTTATGGTGTGCCCGCCCGCGGCTTCGCAGATGAATGTGACATTGCCCGTGCTGAAGCCGCCAGGCTCCAGCGGAGGCACGTCCACCTCGCCCTCAAGCTTGCTGTCAACGTAATAGGCCGTCTTGGTGGCAGGGCTTTTGCCGCTCCCTGCATTGTAGGTGGTCACTGTGCCGTGCACGCGCTCGCCGGCACTGATTTCCCCCTGTATCTCAAGCGAGGAAAGCTGCAGGTCGGCAACGCCTTCGCCTGGCGGCGAGGCTGTTTCGTTGGGGGGGGCTGCGGCAGGCGGCGCGGCAGGCCCTGGCTCTTCAGCAGGGGCAGAAGGGGCGGGTTGCTGCTGGGCTGCGCTTGGCGCGGATGCGCTTCCCGGCCCAGGCAAAACCGGCGCCTGCCCGGGGGCGCCCACGCATGCCGCAAAGGCAACCAATAGCGCAAGAACTGCAAAATACCGCATCGGGACCATCAAAACACCCCGCATCCTCAGTCCTCCACCCCGCTTTTGTACTCTGGCGCAGGCTCGGCGGAAAGCTTTGCCAGGCGCTTGAGAAGCACCTTCATCTCGGCCGACGCCACGTTCCTCTTTGTCCTCTCCACGGCGTCAGGGTTCACGGACATGGACGTGATGCCCATCTCCACCAGCCTTTCGGCGAACTCAGGGTAGACCGAGGGAGCCTGGCCGCAAATCGAGCAGGTCACCTTGTTCTCGTTGCACACCTTCACCACGCGCTCTATTGCGCGCTGCACCGCGTGGTTGCGCTCGTCAAAGCCCTCTGCCAGAGTGGCGTTGTCCCTGTCAATCCCGAGGATGAGCTGCGTCAGGTCGTTTGAGCCTATTGAGACGCCGTCAATCCCCTCCTTGCAGAATTCGTCGATGAGGAAGACCGTGGAGGGCACTTCCACCATTATCCAGAGCTTGAAGTCAAGCGTGCGGTGCATGCCGTGCTCCTTGAGCATTTCCTTGATTGCGCGAAGCTCGCCTATCCTTCTCACGAACGGCAGCATCACCCAGAGGTTTTTCATGCCGAACTCCTCGCGCACCTTCTTTATCGCGGCAAGCTCGAGCGAGAACACGTCGGGCTCGGTGATGTAGCGCGCGCAGCCGCGCCAGCCCATCATGGGGTTGGACTCGGCAGGCTCGAACTCCTCGCCCCCTTTGAGGTTCCGATACTCGTTCGTCTTGAAGTCCGTTGTCCTGTACACCACCGGGCGCGGGAAGAACGCGGTTGCAAACACGCGCATCTTCTCTGCAAGCTTGTCGGTGAATTCCTGCCCCCTGCCCTCCTTTATCATTTTCTTGGGGTGCTCGCCTATGTCGCCTATCATGAACTCTGCGCGCAGCAGCCCCACGCCGTCGCACGGAAGCTTCGCCACTTTCTCGGCAAGGTCAACCTCGGCGAGGTTGACGTATATTTTCGTGCCTGTCACAGGCACAGACGGCGCAAATGCCGCAGCCCCGCCCGATGGCGCGCCTGGCGAGGCAGGCTCTTTCTTCACATCCGCAAGCCCGGTGTCTCCGTCGTAGACCATGCCGCGGCTGGCGTCCACAGTCACCATCTGCCCCTCGTGCAGCACCGTGGTCCCGTTCTTGGTGCCCACAATGCAGGGGATGCCCATTTCGCGGCTCACGATTGCCGCATGGCAGGTCATGCCGCCTGAGTTTGTCACGATTGCTGACGCGCGCTTCATGGCAGGCACGAAGTCCGGCGTGGTCATGTCGGTCACAAGCACGTCGCCTTTTTCCACCTTGCCCATTTCCTTGGGGCCTGAAAGGACTTTCACAATCCCCTTGCCCACGCCAGGCGCCGCGCCCAATCCGCGAAGTATTGCCTTGTCCGTGCCTGCACCTTGCATCTTCACAACCTCCTTTTGCGCGCTTGGCGCTGCGGCTGCCGCAGTTGCGCCTGCTGAAATCCGGGTTTCCTGCCCGGCCTGCACCGCTGGCAGGGGCTGGCGCTGCTGTTGCTGCCCGCCCTGCTGCGAAGAAGAGTAAGGCTGCTGCCTCGCTTGCGCCTGCTGCTGTGCGCCCTGTTGCGCCTGCGGCGCCATGCTTTGCACCCCTGCAAGCACTTTTTCCGCATCTGCCATGACGTCCTTCCTAAGCGTGGTGATGGGGCGGGACTGCACGATGAAAAGCCTGTTGTCCGCAACCGCCCACTCGATGTCCTGGGGCTTGCCATAGTGCTGCTCTATCTTTTTCCCTAAGCGGGCAAGCTCCACTATCTGCTGGTCCGTGATTTTCTGGCGCGACTGCATGTCCTCGCGCACGTTCATGTGCGCGTTCTTCTCGTTCACCTTCACAAGCATCCAGGTCTGCTTTGCCACGTCCTTCACTTCTATCTTGAAGGTGTTCTTGTCCACCACGTAGCGGTCGGGCGTCACCGAGCCTGACACCACCACCTCGCCAAGCCCGTATGCGCCCTCTATGGAAATCTTGTTCCTGTCCTGGCTCATGGGCTCCACCGTGAACATCACACCTGCCTTCTCGGACTGCACCATCTCCTGCACCACGGCGGCAAGCCCCACCCTGAGGTGGTCGAACTTGTTCTCCACGCGGTAGTAGATGGAGCGCGCCTCGAAAAGCGACGCCCAGCATTCCTTCACCATCTGCACGCAGTCCTCCGCGCCCTTCACGTTGAGGAAGGTGGACTGCTGGCCTGCGAACGACGCCTCGGGGAGGTCCTCGGCGGTTGCGGACGAGCGCACGGCGACGTAGGGCTCGCGCCCGTTCTTTATCATTCCCTTGTAGGCCGAGAGGATGTCCGCGCGAAGCTGGGCTGGGATTTCGCCAGCCAGTATCTTGTTCTTTATCGCCTCGGAGGCAAGGTTGAGCCTGTCGTTGTTCTCGGTGTCCAGGTCGGACGTCATCTCCTGGATGACGCGCTCTATGCCGTTGTGCTTGATGAAAAGGAAGTATGCGCCAGCGGTGACCACGAAGCCGCCTGGCACCGGGAGGCCGATGGAGGACATCTCGCCGAGGTTCGCGCCCTTGCCGCCCACCTCTGCCAGGTTGCTTTTCCTTATCTCGGAGAACCACATAATGTTTTTCATGAGCCCACCCCGCATAAACAGATGGCTAAAACTCGCTGAATAGATATTAAAAGCTTGTGAATAGAAAACCACCCATAGCGGGCCCGTAACTCAGCTTGGCCTAGAGTGTCTGGCTTTTAGGGAAAAGCACGACTCTTGCGCGATTGTGCGCAAAGCCGCTCTGAGGAAACCAGAAAGCCGTGGGTTCCGGCATTTAGCCGATTTGTTTCGGTCCATTGCCGCCCAAAAATCCCACCGGGCCCGCTTTTGTTTTTCCATACGTTGTTGGTTGCATGGAAGTTTTCGAAAAATTCCCGGGCGTCTATGTTGTGGGCGGAAGGCTTGCCACAAAATCATTGGCCCCGGGCTTCCGCGTTTACGGCGAAAGGCTTGTGAACGAGGGCGGCACCGAATACCGCATGTGGGATTTGCAGCGAAGCAAGCTTGCCGCCGCAATCCACAAGGGGCTGCGCGAGATGCACGTCAAGCCTGGCTCCGTGGTGCTTTACCTGGGCGCATCCACCGGCACCACCGCCTCGCATGTTTCCGACATCGTGGGCAAGGACGGCACTGTCTTTTGCGTGGAGTTCGCGCAGCGCTCCATGCGCGACCTCCTGGCAGTGTGCGAGCGGCGCGAGAACATGCTCCCCGTAATGGGCGACGCGCGCCAGCCGCAGGAGTATGAGGAGATGCTTGGAAGCGGCAAGGTGGATGTTGTCTACCAGGACGTGGCGCAGCCCGACCAGGCAGACATCTTCGTGAAGAACAGCAAAATGTTCCTCAAGCGCGGCGGATGGGGCATGATTGCGATAAAATCACAATCCATCGACGTCACGCGCAGGCCGAAAAAAGTGTTCGAGGAATTCGTCGCGCACGTGGGGAGCGAGATAGAAGTGGCAGACCAGATTGACCTGACGCCTTATGACCTGGAGCACCTGTTCATCACCGGGAAAAGGAAGTAGCACGCCGATTTCTGATACATAGGTATATAAACACCAAGAGACATATCCATCCACACAGGTGCTAACCATGAAAGACGAACGAACAAACGTATCGGCGGCGATTCGGCCGATGGTTAGCCCTGCTAATTCTTCTTTCTGGCTTGGCAGGCACTTCTGCTACAACTACAAGCAGTAGCTTTTGGCTTGCGTGAAACACCTAATTGCGCGGGCCTCCGGACAAAATCCCCATAGCGGCGCTTTTGCCCTTCTTGCAATGCTTGCCGTGGCGGTTTTGGCACACGAAACGAATAGCATTAGCAAGGGGTGTTTAGGATGACTTGCATTCAGGTTTGCATGAAGAACGCGATTGTTGCCGGGTTGGAAGGCGGCCTTCAGCTGGAAGGCGCCATCGGGGGGTGATGAAGATGGGGAAGATACACATCACTCCTGCCGCAGAAGGCGGGCAGATGCCGCAGAAAGGCAGGCCGCGCGCCCTTACCGAGCCCGAGATTGCGGAGGCGAAGAAGCTTTACTGGGAGGAATGCCTCCCTGTTCGCATGATAGCCGATGCCATGTCAGTCTCCCACATGACGGTGTGGCGCGCTGTGTGCGCGCCTCCCCAGCTCCAGGCAGGGCAGGAGAATTGAGGTGGCAGCATGCGATCCGCACAAATTTCCCTAGCGGAGCATAGGCAAATCGCCATGCTGAGGCGCAAGATAGGGCCGGCAAGGGTGCTGCTGCCAAGGACAGAGGCGATAATATTCGACATAGACGGCGTGCTTGCGGATTCAAGGCAAGCCGTGGTGAAAAACACGCACCGCCTGCTTTTGCAAAGCGGGCGCAGGGTGGGAATGGAGGTGGTGGAAAGGGCGGCAAAGAAGGGCTGCAGCGCAAGGACAATCCTGCTTGAGGCTGCACCTTCCCTTGCCCAAAACGAGGAGGAGCTGGCGCACATGGTGAACATGCTTGCAAAGCTTTCGGTTGAGAATGTCGGGAGCATAAAGCCGACTGTGCTGTCCGGGCTTGTGCCCGCCCTTGCCAGGGAATATGCCCTTGCGATTGCAAGCAACAGGCTGCCTTCGGCGGCGCATGCCATACTTGAGAGGCTGGGCATAGCCGCATTTTTCGAGGCTGTGATGACCATAGGCGACGCGCCGCCCAAGCCGGCCCCGGATATGATACGGCTTGCGCTTGTGCGCCTGGAGGTTCCTGCGGCAAGCGCGGTTTTCGTGGGGGACAAGCCAAGCGACAGGAGGGCGGGCGAGGCGGCAGGAGTAAGGACGATAATGGTGGATGCTTGCAGGGGAACGGATGGGTGCCTGGGCTTCATTCGGGAGTTCGGCAAAGAAGGGGTGAAACAATGGAAATGACAGGGTATAGGCAAATTGCAGAAAGGCACGGGAACAGGTGGCTTAGGTCAAGGGAAATCGGCGTGAGGCAGCGCCTGCGGAAAGGGATTGGGGACGCCTCGGGGCTTCAGGGAAAGCTTGCCATCCTGCTTGAAGTGAAGGAACAGCGGGCGAAGGTTGCAGGGAAGATTGAAAGAAAAGTAAATGGGCTTGGCACCAGGGTCAGGAAGCTTGCCGATGAGAAAGACAGGGTTGAGCAGAAATTGATGAAGGCAAAGGAAAAGATGTCAGCAGCAAAAGGGGATGCATATGCGCTTGAGCAAATAGCGAAGCACGGGGTGCAGGAAACTGGCGCAATGAAGCGATTCTGGAGCCGGATGCTTGAGATGCAGCAAAGGGCTGGCGGCGCAGGCTAGCGCGGCTGGTATTTTTTCCTGCGCGAGAACTTCTCAGCCGCCTGGTCGCGCTTCCGCTGCTTGAGCTCCTCCTTCACGCGGAGCTCGTCCTCTATCTGCGTTATGTTCCTAAGGAGTATCTTGTGGATGCCGCTGCCGTACTGCATTGCCTTTTTCCTGCGGTCAATTGCATCCTGCGGCACGCCAAGCTTTGCCGCGATTTTGCGCAGCAGGGGCTTTTTGCTCTCAAGCGTGCCCAGCCTTTCGGAAAGGGGCATGGCAAGCACGGCGTCCACGAACGGAGGATAGAGGAAGGGGAATGCCGCGCGCATGCCGAAGTTCTTTGCCACCAGGTCCTGCCCCTCGCAGTCGCCAGAGGGCAGCTCCTTTATCTCCTTCCTCAGCAGGGCATCGAGCTTCTTGCCCTTGTGCTTGAAGAACCTGTCGTAGCCGATGAAGAGCTCCTCCGCGCCGGAGCCGGAGAGTATGCGCCACTTGCCTGCGCGGGCGGCCTCGCGGCAGCACTTGAAGACCGGCACCATGAGCTCCACCTTGTTCAGGTCGCCCTTCCTTATCTTGTAGCATTTCTTGTAGACCGAGAGGATTTCAGGCTCCGTGAGCACCACGGACTTGTGGGGAAGTCCGAGCTCGATTGCTGTTTTTCTTGCAGCCTCCAAATCCGAGCTGCCCTCCACCCCCGCGGTGATGAGCAGCGGGGTGGTGAAGCGCTTTGCCACCGTGGCGATTGCGGTCGAGTCTATGCCGCCAGAGAAAAGGATTGCCACCTCCCCCTGGCAGTTGTTGCGCACGCTGTCCACGAACAGCTCCGCGAGCCGGGTTACTTCAGAGTCGGATGCCATATACTCAGCCTTATGCCCCTACTTCGCGCTCGAGCTTATAAAATATTGCTGTTGCTGGCGGTTCCAAGAAAAAACGGGCCCGGTGAGAGCGACACCGGAGGTGGCGCGATTTTGGCACGAAGTGCCAAAACACCGGGACGTGAGCGAAGCGAAACGGGCCCGGTGAGATTTGAACTCACGACCTTCACCTTTCTCCGCACATTCGCGGAAAAAGAACCTTTCCGTTAACGCTTTTTCGCGCGTACCCATCTGGAGCGCGAAAAAGGGTTAGGAGAGTGTCGCTCTATCCAAGCTGAGCTACGAGCCCGTCTTCAGAGGTTTTCGGGCAAATCATCTTTAAAAGAGTGCGGCATGGAAACAGCCCATGGCAGGCTCCAAGCTCCCTTACGTGCTTTTCCTCCTGGCGCTGCTTGCGCTCAATGCGGCGGTTTTCTACGTGCCCTATGCGGCGTCGAGGGGCGACCCGAACGCCGGCGCGATGTATGCCGCGTTTGCGCCCGCCTGCCACCAGCTCACTTCGCGCTCGGACTGCATTTTTGTCTCGAAAATTGACGGCAGTTATTCGTTTGGAGACTGCATGAAGTCGGATGTGCTGTCGTATTCGCACGCCGACGCGGTGGATGCCGGCGACAGGACCGGCTACAAGCTGCCCGTCTGCTCGCGAGACGTTGCCATCTACCTTGCCATGCTGGCAGGCGCGCTTGCCCTTCCATTCGTGAGGAAGGTTGAGAGCGATGCATGGCCCAACAAGTGGCTGCTCGTTGCCGCGTGCGTGCCAATCGCGATTGACGGCGGCACGCAGCTTCTGGGCATGCGCGAGAGCAGCAATTTCCTGCGCCAGGCGACAGGCGCCATTGTCGGCTTTGCGCTTCCCTTTTATCTCGTGCCCATCCTGAATTCGCTTTGGGAAATCGTGGAGGAAAGGCTGGGTAGGGGAAAGAAAACAAAGCGCTGACGCGGGCCTTTTTTACTCGAACAGGTGCTCTGCGATGACGCCGTAGGCAGGCCGCGAGATGAAAAGCCCGAGGAGCGAGCCCAGCACGGTCGCAGTGGCAAACCCGATTATCTCCACAAGCCCTGAGAAGAAGAGCAGGGGAACCATTGCCACCACCGCCACCATCACGGACGTGGTGATGATGGAGAACGCCTTTTCCAGCCTCTTTTGCATCTCGCCCTCCTTCTTGAGAAGCTCGTCCGTCACCACTATCTGCGCGTCCACGCCCACGCCGATTGCCGCAAGTATCCCTGCCATGCCTGCCAGGTCGATTGTGAACGAGCCGAGTATCGCGATCAGGATGACAAGCTCTGCAAGGCTTATGAAAATCATGGGGACGACTATCTGGAGGTGGCGGTAGCGGATTGCCACCATGAGGGAGATTGCAACGAGCGCGAATAGAAGGCCTATGAGCGAAAGCCTCAGGAACTCCTCGCCTAGCGGGGCGGGGATGATGGTCTTTGAGCCGAGGGATATCTGGACAGGGAGCGCGCCGCCTTTCAGGAGCGACTCGAGCTCCTTTTCCTTCTTGATTGCGTCAAGCGCCCTCTGCTGCGCGTTTTCCCCGTCGGCAGGCCCGCTTATCGTGTAGGAGAAGTTGGGTATGCCGTCGGTGACGGACTTGACCAGGCGGGGCGCGGAAAGGAGCCCCATTGCCTTCCACTGCACCACCGCGTCGGTGACCGGGTTCTGCGGGGAAATCGCGTATGACGGCGTCATTTCCTCGCCGCTTTTTTCCACCACATCGAATCCGGCCCCGCGGAGCGCTGGTATGAGCGAGCTGTTCTGCGTGACGAATGCGCGCGTCTTGTTCGTGGAGGGGGAGATTGAGAGGTTGCCATCAAGGTCCTCCTCAAGGTAAACCGCGATGCTGTCGCCTTCGAGCGCAAGGGCGGCGGAGGCAAGCTGGAGCGCGCGGGACTTGGAGATGGGCACCACGCGCGAGCTTGACGCGGCATCCTCCATGAGCTGCTTTTCCGAAAGCACGACTATCGCGTCGGATGGGCGGTCAAGGAACATGAAAAGCGGGTATTCCGCCTTGCCTTTTGCCACTGCGGCGAAAAGCTGCGCGCCGGACTGCGTGACGGTGAAGCCCACGCCCCAGTCCGCGCCGGTCAGGTACTGCGAGGGGATCCTCGAGATGGTGCCCGTGTAGATTTCCTCCCCCTTCACGGCAACCTTGCCATCCACTATGCCGCGGTACACGCCCTGCCTTGAAAGCAGGCTTTCCACGTCGGAAACAAGCTGGGGGCTGCTCTGCGGCATCTCGACGTAGATTTCCGAGTCGCCTATCGGGCGCACCTTCACCTCGGAAAGCCCGAACGACGCCGCGCGCGTCTTTATGGTCTGGACCATGCCCTCCATGTCGGATGCGCTCACCGACTGCTCGAGCAGCACCGGGATGCGCACTCCCCCCGAGAAGTCTATGCCGAATTTCACGCCGTTTGAGGCTATGGAGAATCCGGAAAGGAGGACGATTGCAAGGAGCGCTGCCACGCGCACGCTGTCGCTTTTGATGAATACCGCGGCTATCGAGACAGCCACTATGCAGGCGACGTAGATGGGCACGCCGTGCGCCTTGTCAAGGAACATGGCGGCGCATGCGATGGCGGCGAAGAGGAATATCGCCATTACCTCGCGCTTGCGCGCGCCCGAGATTATTTCGCTTGTGGAAATCATGGGAATTACCTAGCTTGAGAATATCGATGAGAGGAACGGCTTCGAAGCTTCGCCGGTGCTGCCGCCGTGCTCGAGGTACCACAAGACTATCACGCCGTTCAGGAGCCAGGTGGCTACGAGGTCGCCCAGGAGCCCTGCAAGCGCGACTGCGGAAATCTCGTAATAGGTGTTGATGTGGGTTATCGACGCGAGTATGAAGAGGCAGAGGAAGGCCAGCATGAGCGCCATGCTCATGGTCATGCCGGTTTTCATGGCGTCATAGGCCCGCTCGCGCGGCTGCCCCTCCTTGCGCTTTATCACGCGCATGGTGAGAAGCACGTCGGTGTCAAGCGAGAAGCCCACCAGCATGATGAGCGCGGCAAACGACGCCAATGTGAGGGGAATGCCGAAAAGCCCCATTGCTCCGAGGGCAATCAGCACGTCGCATGCCGCCCCTATGAGCACGGCAAGGCTGGGCACGAACGTGCGGAAGATTATGAACACCGCGATGCTCACCAGCACCGTGGAGTAGACCACCACCATGAACGCCTTGTCTATGAATTTCGACGAAAGCGATGCCGAGACCTCGTTGAAGGAGGCGCTCTCGTAGTCCACAAGGGCGGAGAGCGCGGCTGAAAGGCGGCTGGAGTAGCCGTCCATCACCTGCCTGTAGGCGACGCCCGCCTCCTGCTTCAGGCGGTTGCTGTCCATGGACGAGGCTTTGGCGCCCATGCCCGCGATTGCAAAGAGCTCGTCGGCCATCCCGTCCACTTCCTGCCTTGCGGACACGTATGCGGCGACCGACTCGGCGCTGTTGTTTGCCAGCACCTTGTCAGCCTCGAGCTGGGAGACGGCGTCTATCCTTGCGAAGAACGAGGACTTGAGGGACTCGGCGCGCGTGAGAGCCTCGTCCCGCTCGATTTCCACCTCCACCTCGTAGCCCTTGGGGTTGGGAAGGGACTTCACGGACGACGCGGCATAGCCCTGCGCCTCAAGCGCACCGGACAGCGCTTCGGCATCCACGGGCGCAAGGGTTTGCATGGTGACAAGGGTGCCTCCCTTGAAGTCCACGCCGAGCTGTATCTGGGGGATGAAGAAAAGCGAGATTAGCACGAGAAGCAGCGGCACCGCCGCCAGCACCTTGTAATTCCCCGAATACGGGTTTGGCATTGACAAAGACATGGCAAAACCTTTATTCCCCCACGAAGCGGCATTAGTGACGCAAAATACTTTTTAAACCCCTGCCTTTTGCGCTTGAGGCTTCGGATGCGTCACTCGATGATGTGCAGCGCCGCGCCCACCCCTATGAGCGCCACGCCTGCGCCCATGAGCACGCCGGCAGGCACAGCGTCGGCTATTGGGCTTGCGGGCATGCCGGACACCAATGAGCCGCCCACTGCGGCAGCCCCGGCCCCAAGCGACAATCCAGACCACATCGACATGTTACCATCCCTTTTTGCATCCCGTTCAGGTTTGCCCCATGCATATATTATATGATACTCATCGGCCCGGGGCTTCCAGCGCTATATTATCTTCATCAGCCCGCGCCCGATTTCCGCAAGGTCGGCCCCCATGAGCGAGCTTGTCTGCCTGATGAACGTGAACGTGATGATGAGCGCCACCAGCGGGTAGAACATGGACTGGAGGAAGAATATGTTTATGGTGTTGCCGAAAAACGCCACCACGCCGTTTATCCTCCCCTTCTCGCTCTTGAGCCTGTAGTACTCGTTCATCTGGCTCCCGGGGTTGTTCAGGCACGGGGCGTCAGCTGCCCTGGCTTCCCCTTCCATTACGCCTATCTGGGAGCATGCCGCGCCAACATTCGGCATCATTGCGACTATTATGACATAGCACATGGGGAAAACGAATGCGAAGCCTATGGAGAAAGCGGTGATGAGCCCGCCGGCGCCGCGGGTGACCGGGAATGCGCGCAGCACCAGGCCGATGGGCAGGAACACCTGGAGCATGGTGAACTGGGAGAGCTGGAGCACGAAGAACTGTATGTAGTTGAAAAGCGCCAGGTAGACCAGGTTGTTGTTCATGAAGTGGAGCAGGCTCACCAGGCCGCCAAGCGCCCAGCCGCCGCCTATGGCCTCCACGCCCAGCGCGTCCAGCCCTATCTTGCTGAAGAATTCAGTGGAGAAGTTGTAGATGAAGATGAGCGAGTACAGGTTGCGCTCGCATGACAGGAGGGTGTGCAGGTACGCCTGGCCTATCCTTATGGGGTTTTCCAGCGTCCCAGAAGGGCTGTTGATGATTTCATTGAGGGGTATGTTGCCCGACGCCGAGGCGAGCACCCCGGTTATTTCCGCCACCACCTTGTAGCCGGCTTCCACCATGAAGACCGCGAAGAAGATTATCAGGAAGCTCACCGCCACCTGCGCGTACTCCGCGCGCACCCACATGTTGAGGCTCTGCAGCGAAAGCGCCTTTGCCGCCATCTGCAAAAGCACGGTGATGAAGAATGACATTAGCGCAACCGTGATGCAGATGCCTGCCCAGTCGAATGCCATCATATCAGCCTCGTGAGGTTGGAGACGTCAAGCTCGTCCCCCAGGAAAGCGGTTGAGCCGCGCGCGATCTCCACAAGCACGATGAAGTTTATTATTGGCAGCACCACTGCAGCCACGAAGTACACCATTATGGGGCGGAACAGGGAGAATACCGCATTGGTTATCCTTCCTGCAAACGAGTTGTAGCTGCCGGCGTTGTCCGGGTCCCAGATGCCGCCTATCTCGTTTGAGTACTGGCTTGCGTCCGGTGTGCCGCCAGCGGCAGCCACCCTGCCGTTCGCCTGCGCAAGCGCGTCCTTCTGCCATTCCTTCACGTTGGCTATGTCGCTGTTGATGAGGTAGTCGTTGAACACCATGATTATCGGGTAGAACAGGAAGAGCGAGATGGAGAGCCCCAGGAGCGTGCCTCCGAAGCTGCGCGTGGGCTCGAAGCAGCGGAAGAAGATGCCCAGGGGGAAGAGGTAGCCTATGCACGCGAATGCGAGGTAGTCAAGTATGCGCATCTGGAGCTGGAGGAGAAGGAACGATGTGATGAAGCCCGAGAGCATGACGAAGAGCAGGGAGTTCACCTGCCCCATGGTCTCAAGCGGGTTCTCGTTGCTGCCCACGCCGAGCGGGGAGCTGAGCACGGTGGTGCGGCTGAGGAATATCAGTATTTTCGAGATGTACATTATGTAGCCGTAGAGGAGGTAGCCCAGGGTCTCAAGCTGGGTGAAATAGTTGTCTATTATCACGTACATGTTGGTGGTTTGGCCGGGCGCCACCGGAATATAGCGGCCCTGGGGGTTCTGCGGCGACTTCTGGTCCAGGAAGCTTAGGTCAAACGTGCATACGCTGATAAGCGTGACTCCGAAGAACGCTATCACCACCGCGGTGCCGAAGAGCTGGAAAAGCTCGAACTTCGTCCAGACGAGCAGCTGGGGGTGGCGGAAGAACGAGGCGAACATGTAGAGGAGCGCAAGCGCGAGCGTGGAGACAACGAGCGCCAGCACGGAGAGCAGGAGCCAGTCGCTGCCGAGCACCAAGCCGCCCAGCTCACCGCCCATCACCGGGCTGCACGCAATCGCCGCCATGTCCGTCATGTCCATTACCTCAGATGATTTTCTCAAGCGCGGTCAGGTCTATCTCGGTGCCCAGCACCTTGGCTATCTCCTTTGCAAGCGTGAGCGTGACGAAGAGTATGAACAGTGGCACCATCATGGTCATTATGAACACGAAGTACACCATCTCGATTATCGCGTAGAGCGAGAAGAGGAGAAGGGGTATCATGAGGCTCGTGGACATCCAGCTCACGTTCATGTACCGCAGCATCTTCGCAGTCGTGAAAATCACAGCCCCGCCGGCAAACGTCCATACGTCAAGCTTCATTATCTTATCCATGAAGGTGGCCTTGTAGACATTGGAAAGTATGGTGTTGTAGATGCAGAAGTTGGGGCCTGACCCGCCGCTCTGCCCGTCGGTGTAGCGCATGTCGAACACGCCGTGGCTCACCTTGTAGGGGGACAGCCTGCCCTCCAGGGACGCCGCATCGGCGCCGTTGGGTATGAACGGGTCGCCCAAATCGTCAGGCTGCGCATCTTTCAGGCAGCATATCGGCCTGTTCACGCAGGTGTTCTCCCAGACGTGCGCGGTAGCGCCTTCGCCCGTGTAGAGGTCGTCCTCCATCTGGGAGGAGACTATTTCGCCGGACATGATTATCATGTGCGGGTATATGAAGAAGAGGGAAAGCGCAATCCCGATTAGCGCGTTGCCCCCTGCCTTGAGGCCGAAGCCCCGCAGGAAAAAGCCGGCCGGGAGCAGGACGACTAGCATGTTGGTCTTGATGAAGCACAGGAGGAACTCCTGGGCGGACCACATCAGGACCGCGGTGGTGATGAGCTGCATGGTGACGCCCAGTATGTCCAGTATGGGCTTGAACATGGGCGCTATCTGCAGGCTCACGGTCATGTAGGCAGGCCCGGGTATCTTGAACTGCGGGTTCATGTTGGTGATGAAGCCTGCGATGAAGTTCGCGCCAAGCATGAGGCCGAAGTCGAAGGACACGGTATTTTTTGCAAGCACGGCATACGCGCTTGCCTTGTCAAGCGAGTCGTTGCCATACGTCCAGAGGGTGGAGAAAAGCGCGGTGAGCAGCCCCAGGAGCGCCGCGGTTTCCACCGCGCCCCAGAGCATGGCCTTGATGAACTCGTTGTATTTCTGGCCCGAGAAGGCGCCGGTGAGCACCTGGCCTATTATCGCCCACACCACCGCCACCATGGTGGCAATCAGGGAAAGCCCGACCCACTCGGCAAGCCGGTCGCGCGCCTCATCGTAGGGAAGCGCGGTGCTGCACGAGGAGAGCGCCATGCTTGGGGAGATGAGGCTGTCGAACAGGGCGGGATGGAGCCTGCCTGCGAGCATGAGGAGTGCCAGGAGCGCGGCAGCCGCGATTGAGAGCCTGCTGATTTTTGCCAATCACATCAGCCCCTGGGCGGGCGCCCATTGTTTGCAGTGCATCCGCATCATATCAGCCTCGAGAGCAGCGAAATCTCCACGTCCCCTCCCAGCAGGGGCGAGAGCACCTTGAAGGAGGCAAGGGAGGTCATGAGCGCAAGGAACGGCATGAAAATGGTGAAGACCATGAGCAGGGCGAGGCGGGCGATTGGCCCCTCGTCGTCAAACGCATTGTTGGTGACAAAATCCAGCACCTGGGAATACCACCTGCCGCCCTCGAGGAAATCCCATTTGGTGCGCACGTTGTCCATTGCCGCGCCCATGGCGTCCTGCTCGCCCTGTGTGGAGCTGCTGCACAGGTCCAGCCGAAGCGCCTCCTGTGAAAACACGCCCTTCGCGTTTTGCGCCGGGGCGATGGGCTGGGCAGACCCTGACGCGGGGATGGGGTCGCCGTCGAACGTGTTGCCGAAATGCTCCCAGGTGTTCGGCTGGGAGTGGCTCATGAAGCCCCAGAGCATGGCGTTCGAGAGCACGTAGAACATGGGGAACACCACGTAAAGCGCAAGCGAAAGGGCTATGAGCATGCCCCCGAGCTTGCGGGTGAAATAGAAAATGCGCAGCACAAGGCCCATGGATATCAGCACGGGGAAGATGGGATACCACATGAAGTCCAGGAAAATCTGCTGCGCGCGCAGGAGGAACATCGTCTTTATGGACAGGTCGAAGAGGTGGGCGAAAAGCTCTGATGGGACCTCAAGCCCTGCGAACGGGGTGAGGTTGAGCCCTGCCATGAACTTCATCACGATGGTGGTGGAAACGGACATGCGGGAGAGCAGGGCGAACCAGCCGTAGTTGCTCAGGTAGGACGATGCGCCCTGCCGCGCGGTCTCGTAGAGTATCTGGAGATAGTCGGTGGCAAGTTCGATGTGGCACGCCCTGCCCCGGGCCTCGCTTGCGGCCGGGAGGACGCACTGCTGCGAGGGGGTGCTCACGCAGCACACGCCCTTGTCCACATAGTCGTTCCAGCCAGGCTCGCTTGAGGCGAGGGAAAGCACGCGGACCCAGGAGTCGAGCGAGCCCACGAGCGCCACCACGGCGACTATTATCACGGCGGAGAAGAACACCTGCCCGAGCTCCCTGCCCACCCACGCCTTGAGCCTGTCGTCGCCCATGAACACGGCAGCCATGTAGCCGATGGCAAGGAGCAGCACCACGATTGCCAGCGCCACGCCGACAATGAGGTCCCAGCCCATCATCTGAGCCTTCCACGCGCCGGAAGTGTCGGTGCAGCCGAAGCTGAGGGAAAGCAGGAGGAAAGCCCCTGCGAGCGCAAGTGCGTTTTTAGATGCCATGCCGCCACTATCCGAACTTCTGGCTTATGAATTTGTTGAAGCCCTTGATAAATGCCACTGCAAGCGTGATGGAAAGCGCAGGGAGGAAGACGGCCTGCAGCAGGAGGAACGACACCGCCAGCAGCGGATGGAACAGCATCTTGTTGATGTCGAACACCCCGTAGTCGGTGATGTAGGCTGCGACGTCGCCCGCGCCGTAGCTGTTCATCACGTCGGTGAACTGCTCCGGGCTTTCGTACGCCGCAGGGATGAGGATGTCTTTCACAATGTGGGCGTGCATGACATAGGAGAACGGGAAGATCACCTGGAAGGCAAGCGCCGTGGAGATGAAGTACGAGCCTGCGTCGCGCGTTGGCGGGAACATGCGCAGCACCACGCCCATGGGCAGGACGAAGGGGAGCATCACGCCCTTTATCACCTGGAGGCCGACCTGCTGCACGATGATGCTTGCCGTGAAGGGAGACATCATCATGAGGAGGAACTCCACTGTGCGCTCCACCACGGACATTGCCGGGAAGACGGGGATGATTATGCCCCACACCGAGGCGCCGAAGCGCATGGTTATCGAGCTTGTCCACTGCGCAAGGAGCACGAGGGCCTGGAATTTTTCCACAGCGTCGAGCGCCACGTCCTCCCAGATGTACTGCAGGTAGGAGTTTGCAACCCAAAACGCGTCGTTGCCCCCCCCTGCAAGGGAGGCCGCCAGCTGGTCGGCGAAGCAGGACGCGCCGAAGACAAAGGAGAATATGATCAGGGAGACTGCGAGCTGGTAGAGCTCGGTGGAGACGAAAGCCTCGTACTCGCTTGGCTTCCCCACCATGCCCAAGGTGCCTACAAAGCTCTCCCCCCCGCTTCTCTTGAAAAGGTTGGCCGCCATGTAGAAAAGGGCCAGGAGCACCACCATGGTGGCCGCGCCCGTGCCCACCATGGTGCCCAAAAGGCCCACCATGTTGTCCGTCCCGCATATGTCAAGCAAATACATTTTCGCACCCGAAGCATTTCCCCTGCATCATTGTCACACGAGCTTGGAGAGCCCGAATATGCGCGGCTCGCCGCCTATCAGTATCGCGAAGTCCTTGAGCATGGTAAGGGACATCACTATCGTTATCACCGTGAATATCATCCCCAGAAGGGCGAACTGCCCGGCATCCACCACCATCACCTCTATCTGGGAGAATACGGTCTGCGCGGTGTGCCCGGGCAGGGGGTTCAGAAGCGACTTTGTGAACGTCCAGGTGGCCTGCGCGTTCTGCTTTGCCAGCGTGCCGAGCCCGTCGTTGAGCCTTGCCTCTGCCTGGGTGGGCTCGGTGGTGGACGGGTTGCCCGAGAAGTAGATCTCGAGCATGCGGTCGTCCTGCTCCTTTGCTATCTGGGCAAGCGTGGCGTCTATCTCTTCAGGGTCTTCGCAGATTTCATATATGGACGCGTACTCCTTGAAGTCGGTTACCTTGACGCTGCACACGCCTGCCCTGCAGTTGAAGGAGCAGCAGTCCGCGTCCTCCTGGCAGGTGCCGCCAACCACCGCGCCGCCCTGGCAGGGCGGGTCGGCTATCATTATCCATATCTGCTCGTTTATCAGTATGGAGACGGGGTAGATGAAATACGCCGCCACCATCACAGCGATTATGGTGGAGCCGGTTTTCCTGGTGAATGGGAATGCTCGCAGCATCAGGCCGAACGGGAGGAAGAAGGCGATTGCCGACTTCTCGATGAACTTGAGGAGCATGTTCTGCGCGGTGAACGCGGCGAACGTGGTGCCGATGAGGTCCACGATGGTGGTGTGCGCCTGGTTCAGCGGCCCCAGCGCCACCCAGGGGACAAAGCCCACGTCCACCGAGAGCACCTTGAACATGGAAAGCGAAATCGAGGTGTAGAAGCCCGCAAGCAGCCCGGTGAACATCTGGGTAAGCATGAGGGAGACATACCCCTTGGCAAGCCGGGAGGTCATGACCCCGCTGAAGCTTTGCGGCGGTATCCCGCCGAACGGGTTCCAGTCCATGTTCGCAAAGTCAGGCGCGCAGCCCAGGAAATAGTTCGCCTGGCCGAACACGATGTTGCCGTTAGGCACTGACCAGGTGCCGGATGCATCAATCACAGGGTCGCCGTGGAGCATGCGCCATTCCTTGCAAAGCGCAGGCCCGACATAGGGCGGAGGGGGGGCATTGGGGTCTACAGGCTGCACCGGAGCCATGAAGCCGCGCCCTATCATGTCGAACGGCCCGCCGGGGATTATGAAGACAAGCAGGATCACCAGGATGACCGCGCTCACGCCAAGCTCGTAAAGCTCAGCCTTGGCAAAGCCCTTCAGGCTAGGCATGGACATGAATTCGCCAGCCATGAAGGAGAGCGCGATTATGGAAACCGCGAACGCGAAAGCCATCATCACGTAGCTGTTCGCAATGAGCTGTCCAGGTGTCAGCAGAAGGTATTCGAGCATCGGAGATGGCACCTTGCTAGGCATCGCGCGCCTGCAGCCTGCGGCGCAGGGCCCCTGCCTTGCACTATTTCAGGAAGCATATTTATAAGAATGAGAGAATAGAATCGGACGGGAGCCTTTATGGTGACGCATGCTGCAAAAGCGCTGTTTTTCTTCCTCCTACTTGCTGCCCCTTCGCTCCAGCTTGCCCAGACGCCCTACTCCGACGCGGCCTTCCGCACCTTCATCTCGGTGTCCGTGGACGGCACCAAGGTGGATGTGAGGGTGACCTTCCTCAACATAACCTATTTCCGCGAGCTCAACAGCACCAAAATAGGCGAGGTGGAACAGAAAGTCAGGGACACGCAGAACATCGAGGACCTGTACCAGCAGGGGGACTATTCCACTGAAAGCTTCACAGCAGAGGTGCTGCCCCTGAACGGCTCCTCGCTGCGCTTCACGTTCGAGGGCATGCCTGTGCTTGACCCTGCCGGGAATGAAATATGCAACCCTGTGATTACCGACGAGAACGGCCTGGCATCGTGCGACATTGCATACTACAGGGACGCAAACGGGGAGCAGAAGGCGCTTGAGGAATACAAGAGCTGCGGCTATGCGACAATCAACCTGGACGAGCTTAGCATGGGCGGGGTTATGCTTTCCGCGTCCTCGCAGACCGTCACAGTCTGCCCGGCAGGGGTGTTTGCGCTCTCCGCATTCGGCCCTGCGATAACCTCGTCGGTCGGCTCCAACCTCCCGTTCTGCTTCCCGGCGATGCTGATAGCCGGCCTGCTTGTGGCGGCAATGTACTATTCGGGCAGGGACCCGCTCTCGCTTTTCGACATCACCACGCCCAAGCTGCCCCGCACCCCGACCTTCAAGGTCAAGATGCAGACCTCGCCGCAGATGCTGCGCCAGGTGCAGCGCAGGTACAATATGATGAAGCGCCAGGCGCGGCGCGACTCTGTGCGCGAAATAGCGCGGCTGGCAAGGATAAGCGGCAAGAGCGTTTCAGAGGCAAGGCGGGAGATGAACGCGCTTTACGACAGGATGGATGCGCTGATGAAGGGCAAGCGCAAGCTGAGCGACGACTCGAAGCGCTCCCTGTCCGAGGCGCTTGCGCGCATGATGGAGAAATATTCGCCCGCGACCCTACACAGGAATGGCGAAGATTCGTTTGTCAAGCGCTTCCAGCGCTCGCTGCAGATTTCCAGCGGGCTTCTTGAGGCGTACATCGAGTCCCACCAGGCATCGGCCGCAATGAAGGAGGCGAGGGGAAAGACAGGCCAGGGCGGGCTGTGGTCGCGCTATGTCGCTGCGCGGATGGTGGAAAAGGGAATGGACGCTTCTGTGGCGTTCGAGACAGGCAGGACAGGCAGGGTGCTTGGCAGGATACCGTTTGTCAAGAAGGTGGTTGCCATGCCCACGCGCCTGCTGGACGTCGCATCCCAGCTGCGCGGCTCCAGGCAGAGCCTGAAAGCGATACGCGGGGAGTTCCTGGGGCAGGTCGGGCACATGCTTGGCACCAGGACAATGCTTGGCAAGCCGGTGTACAATGCATTCAGGCGCGCGCACGTGACAGGCGCCCTGGATGGGAAGGGGAAGCCGGTGCAGACGCGCTTCGGCAAGGCATACACCATGATAACCGGCAGGGACTGGCGCACGTTTGAGAACAAGCACGATTTGACTACTAAAAAGCTCGTGGAATTCTACAACAACCTCAACAGCATGCGCCAGCACGCAATCGACGCGCAAAACACCATGTTCAGGGAGCTTTTCGCCAAGCTGGAATACGCCCTCCCCACGCGCGCGAACATGGACAAGGAAAAAATAGCAACCCAGCTTGCCGCGCTTGCGTTGCGGATGGGCATAAAGCCTGAAGATGTGAAGCGGCTTTCGGAAGCAAACGCGCTTGACGGCCTTTTCAGGCTGATGCAGCAGAAGGCAAAGGAAACAAAAGACAAGAAAATGGAGAATCTGCTTAAGGACATGGAAAGAGCTCTTGGCAGCAAGGATGTGGAAAGGGCTGGCTACGTCCCTCTGGGCAAGGAATTCGACGCCATCCAGACCAGGATAGAAAAAAACCTCAAGGACTTGACTGCCAGCGGAGTAAACGTTTCGGAAATCACGCTGCTCAACAAAGACCTCAAGGACG
>JBAZTI010000013.1:0-21241 GCA_041662045.1 Candidatus Micrarchaeia archaeon
AGTCCTTTCTCAGCCTGCCCCCGTCCATGGCCTCGGCTCCCCTGAATGGATCGGTGACGAGCACTCCCGTCTCCTTCTTCCCGCTTGATTCCAGCATCTCCATAAGGCAGCGCCTCGGCGTTAGTATTGTGTCTAAAAGTGTTTAAAAGTCTATGTCTTAGGGAAGGCAAAATGGCTGGCGCCTCATCAGTCAAGTATGGTGTACTTGCTCATGTGTATCTGAGTCTGAAGCACAATGAGGAAGGGCATGAGCAGAAGCGAGTTCAGGAGAAGCACTGCAAGCGAGCCCACCTTGTGCGGCAGGAGGGCAAGCGCGAGCCCGTCGATGACTGCGAGCAGAACAAAAGCGATTGCGCACCAGAGCAGGAAATAAGGGAACTTGGAAATCACCATGGAAAGCGATTTCTGCGCCGCCCTGAATGGGCGCAGGTCGTCAATCACCAATCCTGCGGGGGCGTAGAAAAGCGGAAGCCACACGATAAGGGAAAGCAGCGGGGACAGCCACCTCTGCGCGCCCATCTCGAAGGTCACAAGCTGTATGATGAGAAGCGCGATGGTGCCAAGCAGGAAAAGCGAGAACACGTTGAGCGTGTAGCCGGTTATCCCCTTTATCACTTCCTTCTTTATGCTCGTGCCTGTGCGCTGGGACTTTATCACAAGGTTGATGTTCACAATCGCAAAAGAGACAAGGTAAAGCGAAAGCAGAACGCCGCAAATAACTATGCCCAAATCCGCGCCTGTCATGTCCGGGATGCTCCCTGTCCTCAAGAAGCTCCCTCCCAGCGCCGAGAACACGGGCGTGTTCACCATTGCAGGGATGAGGAAGGCGATGAGCGAGGGGATGGAAAAGAACGAAATGAGCTTGATGTTCTCGGCGTACGCCTTGAACGAGTATGAGAGTATGTTTTCCGCCATGTTTTGCGATTTCCTGTTTCATTCTTATAAAGCTAGCGCCCGAATCCCCATCATGAGGTTTCCCGCCGTGGCAGGCTCATTCTATACCTCTTCAGCCTCCCAGCTTCGGCAGGAGGTGAAAGGGTATCTTGAGGCTGCCGGGAAGGAAGTGAAGCCAGGGGACAGGCTGGCAATCGTGTGCCCCCACGCAGGCTACATGTACTCGGGAAGCACCGCGGCATATTCATTCGCGTCTGCGGCAAACCTTTCCAAGCCCGGCCTCACCGCGGTGATCATCGGCCCCAACCACACAGGCATGGGCACCCCCATCTCGGTCTCGCGCGAGGACTGGAAAACGCCCCTTGGCGAAATGAAGTGCGACACGCAGCTGGCAGACGCCATAGTGGCAGGGAGCAAAATCGCGCGCAGGGACGAGTCCGCGCACATGGGCGAGCACTCAAGCGAGGTGCAGCTTCCCTTCCTGCAGATGGCTGCGCCTTCCGCGCGCATAGTGTGCATCTGCATGGCGTGGCAGGACGAAAAGTCCGCACAGGACCTGGCGCATGCGGTGTTCGAAGCCGCGCGCAGGCTCAAGCGCAACATAATCGTCATCGCATCGTCCGACTTCACGCACTATGAAAGCGCGCAGTCGGCAAAGGCAAAGGACGCGCCTGCAATTTCCCTGCTTGAGAAAATGGATGCCGCAGGCTTTGAGGGGCTTGTGGATGCGCGCGATTTGTCCATATGCGGGCACGGCCCCATTGCCGCTGCGCTTTTTTACAGCGCGCTTGCAGGCGCGAAGAAGTGCGAGCTTCTGCGCTACACCCACTCAAGCGAGGTGACGGGCGGCAAAGGGGAAGGGGTGGCGTACGCGGCGCTGGCAATTCACTGATCTGTATCCCATTTTTCGTAATGGCGGTCGCACCCGTCGGGGGTCGGGATGGCGGAAGGCGAGATGAAAAGCTTGAAGTAGCCCAGGTAAGGCACGGAAAGGAGTATCCTTCCCTTTGAGCGCGCAAGCTCCACAGGGGCATTGCCCTCCCCAAGCTTCTCCTCGTACACCTGCACGTCGAATATGGGGTTGTTGTCCCCCCTTGTAAGGAAGTACGTCTTGCCGTCCTCCCTGTTCTTGAGGAGTATGAATGCGCGGTGTATGATGTCCCCCACGCGCGCGTAGTACTCGCCCTTCTGCGGCTGGTACACCACCACGTCGTTTGACAGGTTCTCGTAGTAGCGCCTGCCATTCACTTCCAGCCATGAAACGCAAGGCCCGTAAGTGGTGGCGCGCCCCCTGTCCATCACAATGCCGCACTTGCCATAGCCGAACGTGAGCTCCCCGTGCCTTTCAGTGAAATCATCAGGCGAGGCAATGAAGCGCTGGCAAAGCGCGGATGCCTGCCTGGTTGCGCAATAGGAGTAGATGGAGCCATCTGCTTCCAGCGCCTTTGCGCCATTCTCGTAAACCTGCGCGCGCCAGATGCCGGAAAGCGATGCCACCTCCTCCTGCGGCGCCTGGAGCCTGTCGCCGGACAGCACCACCATGTCCCCCCTCGAGACATGCGGCAGCATGGAGCACGAGACAATGGCATTGAGCGGGGATGACGTCTGGAGCACAAAGGAAGCGCCGAACCACACGAGAAGGGCAAGGAGGAGGGCGATGAAAGTCTCCTTTATCTCGTCCTTCAGGCCGTGCTGGTGCGCGCCGTGCGCGAACTCAAGCACCACGACATAGACGATGCCGGCGCCCACAAGGAGGCCGAACACCCACACGCCTGACAGGAAATAGAGCAGCAAAAAAACAACGATGAGCCCGTAGGCAAACTGCTGGCTGGAAAGCAGTTCCATCGGGGAGGGGGGCCATTTCCCAGCCGCGTGTTGCGCCACGGTTTCACTTCTTCTTGGACTTCTTGGCGTTCGACAGCGCATCCTTGAAGTCCGATGCCTGCTTCTTGAGCTTCTTGACAGCGGTCCTCACCGCTGAGACAGGGCTTCCCTTCTTCATCCTCACCATGAGCACAGGCGAGGCGGCAGTGGGGTGGTCCAGCCTGTATGCCGCAAACTCGACGTCCGAGTCCTCGAACAAAAGCTCCTTTATCGCGTTTATGAAGCCGATGTCCTCCCCCTTTATCGCGACCTCAAGGTAATCCTTCTCGTTCTTCAATATTTCAATTTCCATCCACACACCCCTAGTCAAGCGTAACGTTCCTGTAGTCAGCTGCAATCTTGCGGTTGTCCTTTGCCCCGCACGCCTCGCACTCAAGCCCCCCGTTGGCAAGCGCCATGGGGTGGCGGCACTTGGCGCAGAACGCCTTTATCGCGCCCATGCCGTCGGAATCGGTGGAAAGCCTCATCTCGCCGTTCCTTATGTCCACGATTTTTGCGCGTATTATGTCGCCCACCTTGTACTCGTCGCGCACGTTCTTCACATAGCCCTTCTTTATCATGGACGCGTGCAGCACCGCGTAGTCCGGGTTGTCCCCGAGCCGCTGGTCGTCATCCAGGCTCCCCGCCTTCACCCTCACAAGCGCAATGGGCTCCACGATGTTCTCGATGCTGCCGATTATCGTGGTGCCTATCCCCAGCGCGGCAAGCTTCCTTTTCTGCAGCACCAGAAGCGTGCGCGCCTTGTCGGCGACCTCTCCGCAAAGCGTGGCGTACACCTTCTCGCCCTCGCTCCTCGTGCCCTCGCCCGGGAGGTATTCCTCCTCGGTGCCGATGAAGTCCCCTGGAACAACGAATTTTTTCTCATTCATGATGAACAAACCCCTAAATGAAGCAAAACTAGTTGTTCTCTGTTCCAATCGTATTTAAATAGCTTTTGCCAAATCCCCCTTATGGCAGTCAAAAAAGGCAGGCTGGTGCTCTGCATAGACCGCGACAACGACCTGTTCGAGAAGGCCAAGGTGTCCGGCCCAATAATCGGCAGGGAGGCCAACCTCGACGCGGCGATAAAGCTCGCGCTTGCCGACCCAACCGACACCGACGCCAACACCATATTCCGCGCGGTGAACATATACGACACCATCTCCTCGGACGTCAGCGTCCAGATAGCCACGCTCACCGGCTCCTCCTCGCTTGGCTTCCAGGCCGACAAGGAGATAACCTCCCAGCTCGAGCGCGTGCTTGCCGAGTTCCCGGCGGACTCCTGCATCTTCGTCTCGGACGGCGCATCAGACGAGCAGATGATGCCGGTCATCCGCTCGCGCCTCAAGATAGACAGCATGGAAATCGTGGTGATGAAGCAGGCAAAGGAGCTTGAGAAGACCTATTTCGTCATACTCGAGAAGCTCAAGGAGCCCCACTACGCGCGCCTCATATTCGGCGTGCCCGCCCTCGTGCTCATACTCTTCACCCTGAGCCGCTACCTTGGCTGGGGGCTTGAGGCCGTGGCAGGCATACTTGCCCTATACTTGGGCGCCAAGGCGCTTGGCCTGGAGGAGAAGTTCTTCCGCGCCGCGTCGGCATTCAAGTTCTCCGCGGACAAGATATCCTCAATCGTGTACATGTTCTTCCTCATCATGGTTTTGGTCTCGCTCTGGGCCGCCTCCCAGCGCTACACCGAGGCGGTGGCGGCTGGGCTTTCGGCAGTGAAGACCGCGGCGCTCATAGTCAAGACGCTTGCCAACCTGCTTGCAATCTCGTTCATCATCCTCTTCGCCGGCAAGATGATAGACATACTCAACGACCGCGAGCAGCGAAAGATAGAGCTCCCCAAGTACGGGCTTTACGCGATAACCACCGTGATAATGTGGTTCGTGCTTTCCGTGGCAGGGGACTGGGTGCTCAACACCGCCCCGCCCTACGTGACGTTCTCGGACTTCCTTTTCGCAATAGTGATGAGCATGGTGCTCGCCTTCTGCGCAATCTGGGCAATGAAGGCGATAAAGACCGACATCGTCGCGCGCATCAAGCTCGAGAACAAGGAGCTGTTCTCGGAAAACGGCGCGTACCTTGGCAAGGTGATGGGCGTGGACCCGCGCGAGTCCTCCATCCTCTACCGCTCCCCCCTGGGGCAGAAGCTTTCCGTGCAGTTCGAGGACGTCTCGTCTGTCGGCGAGCGCGTCATGGTGAAGACGTAAGGCGGCAACATATCTATTTTTATACACTTTTATCCACATTATCAGCCGGTACAGGATGATGCATATGGGAACCGGAATAGGGCAGCGGGAATACAACGGGCCTGTGAACCGCGATGACGGCAAAGTGGGCCAAAAAGGATACCCTAAGCCTTTGCCCGGGCTTGGGGTGGGGCAAAGGGAATACCACGGGCCTGAAGGGCCGCTCCCCAACCTTCGCTCGCTGTCCAGGAAGCGCGCGCAGATAGCCATGCAATACAAAGCCAACCCGGTCTCCAAATCGGACATTGACAAGGCAATGGCTGCCATCGAGAAAACCAGGCGGAAAATAATTTCCTACAACGACAAGGAATTCGAGCTGCAAAAGCGCGTGAAGGGCGGCAAGCCCGCGCACCTCGCAGGAAACCTGCAGAGGCTTTTCAACCGGGAGGAAGAGGCGAAAAGGAAAATGGAAGAGCAGCTGCAGCATCACTCCATGCTGGCAAAGGCGCATTACGAATGGCAAGAGGTGCGCCCCATGCTTGACGAGCAAATCGCGCAAGCGCGCCAAAGAAGGAAAGGCGCGCAGTGGTGAATGCGCAGGGTGCGCGCTGCTTGGAAAATAAAAAACAAAGAAAAAGGAAAAAGAAGGAAAAGAAAAACAAGAAAGCCAAGCTAAGAACAGAAAAAAATAAATAAAAAGAAGAAAAACAAAAAGCAGGGAAACTCAGTTCCCCTGCTTCGACTTCTCGAAGTTCTCCTTGACCTCGCTCTTGCGGATTTCCACGCGCTTGATGGGGCCCATCCTCTTGACCGAGGCGTAAAGCTTTGCCGGGAGCTTGCCGAACACCATCTCCTGCGCAAGCGTGGGGAAGTCCATCTGGGAAACAAGCGCGCGCACGGTCTGGGAGATGCCGCGCCTGACATCCGCCCTCACCGCCTCGCTCACCTTCAGGCCCGAGACGCATATCATCTTTATCCTCACGCCCACGCCGTCCTTTGTGACAACGTCGTCCACCTGGTTCATGACCGAGCGGCGCCTTCGCGCAAGCGTCCTGACATAGCCGGGCACGAGCTCATGGCCTATGAACGCGGTGTGCGCCGAGTTGCCCTTGACCTCCTTTATGCGGAAGTACATGGACGTGTAGGCGGTGGACTGCGAGAAGCTGTCCAGCATGTCGCCAAGCCCTATCTTCACCTTGCGGTTTATGAGGTTCGCCTCGTCGGACGAGACCACAGAGCCCATCTCCTTCGAGTCGAACATCTCGGGCGCGACAAGGGTGTACCAGCTTTTCATCTTCCACTTGTCCACAACCTTTGCCTTTGACTTAGTCGGTTTTTCAGCCATAATATCACTTCACCAACAGCGCCGCGGTCTCCGGGTCGTACTTCCAGTCCGCAGGCAGCCTTCCGTTCCTTGTGTAGTACTTGACGAGCCTCCCTATCTTTGACTCGACGTGTATGAGCTTGGTCCTGTTGTGCTTGTCAGAGCGGTTGGCGTGCAGGTGCTTTCTCATGTTCACCGCGCGCTTGATGAGGTTCAGCAGGTCCTCGGGGTATGTCTGCTTCACCCCGCTTTCGGCAAGTATCTGCGTGATTGACTTGCCGCACAGGGTCTGCACGGACGGGATGCCGTAGGTGTCGCGCAGCGCCATGCCTATTTCGGCAGGCCCGCGGCCTTCCTTGCCCATCTTCGAAACAAAGTCCTCAGCCTCGTGGGCGGAGTACTCCACCCATTCGGGGACTACCTTTACGGCCGGCTTTTTCGAGCCTGACTTGCCCCTCTTCTTGGAATGCAGTCGTGCCATCTCATAACCTCCTGTCCCAGCATTGCATATGCATTAGCTGAAACTCCACTCCTTCCATGCCTATGCCAAAGAGGCGGGAATATTTGGCAAAACAAAGCCCGAAGGCTTCACTCTTCGCGCGATTGCGCGTCCCGCCGAAGCGTACGGGTTATTGAGATAGGGGTTTTAAACACTTTGTATAGAATGGAAGCGGAGGGATGGAATGGCTTTCTTTTCAGGAACTGCGGGCGGCGCAAGAACTTATTCTGGCAATGGCACGTTTGGGCTTGACGCCAATGCCCTGATAAACGAGACTTTTGGGACTCAGAGGAATGCGATGAAACTGTTTTTTCCGCAGCCCCCGAGAATGGCAATCAACGCGCGCGTGAAAACCCTGCCAGGGGCATTTTCAATAAATAACAGCAAAAAATCTAGGAAATTCGCCGAACTTCTTTTGGACCCTCCCAGGGACAGGGTATTGGTTGCCACTCTCCAGGATTACGATTACTATGGCGGGGAGGAACAGCGCAGGAGCCTCAGGGAGTACCCTGCCGTCATATACAAGGCGGGGAATGATGTTTACTTCATGGTATTTTCGGAAAAGAACGACATGTATTCTTTTTTGCAGGCGCCCCTGGCCAACGGCAGGGGAAGTGCGTACACGCTCATAACGCCAAGAAACCTCACACAGAACGAAGCCTCTGACATCGCGGTAAGAAGGTGGTGGGGCGGGCTTGAGCTTCGAACTTCCCTTGAAAACCGCTTCGGCACGGCGCTGTTCATCAAAGCCAAGGGAGAGCCGATTTGGATTTCCACCAGCGTGTTTTCTGAAAATAGAGACCTTCAGGAAGGCTCCAAGGACATCATAAACGCTGTCCTGGACAAGTCCATCAAGGTGCTTGACAGGTGGTTTGCCGACCGCGGCATGGTGCCGCCATGGCGTGTGGCAGACTAGCCTCCAAGAGCTTTTAGAAAACCATCAAGCCAACAAGGAATGACGCCGCATTGCATGCGAAAGAGAGCGCAGCCGCGCGCCTAATTCGTGCCAGCCCTTTCCGACAGCTCCAAAAACTCGTAGAAGAGGATGGACAGGCCAATGAAAAAAGTGAGCGCGAGCCCTGCGGAAAACAGCAGGTCCAGCCCGAGCGCAAGGTAGAAGAATGCGGCAAGCGAGCCTGAAAGCACTGCGGATGCGCCGATTGCGGTTGCCGCGTACGGGACTGTCTTTTTCTTCCCCGATGCCTTCATCTCGTGCGTTGGCGCGATGTCAATGGGCTCTGCATGCGGCGGTATTTTGGGCGGTTCCACCCTCACCCTCCCCCTCATCTCGTCAGGCTTGGGGTAGTAAAGGGAAACAGGCTTTTTCAAAGATGGCGCAATGCGGGGGCTGGCCGCTTTCTTGGGCTTGGAAGCGGGCGCTTTCCTCTTTTTTGCAACCACACAAATCACTATGCAAACTTTATGCTTGCCTCTCCTGCTGTGAAGTTAATAACCTTTACCCTGGCGGTCGCGCGCAGCTCCTCCTCAATCTCGGAAAGCGCGAAATCGCACGAAATGCCCGCCGATGCAATCTCCGCATTCAGGGGCAGCTTCCTTTCCGCCTTGTATTGGCGCGCAAGCGATGCCGCCTCATTCAGGAATGCGCACTTCCTCTCAGCCTCATCGGAGATGAGCGCTTCATCCTCCTTTGGCCAGGAGGACAGGTGCACGCTCTTGCCTGGCATGAAAGCCTGCCATATTTCCTCAGACAGGTGCGCGGTGACAGGCGCAAGGAGCTGGCAGCTCTCCAGAAGCACCGTTCTCATCACCCACTGCGCTGCGCGCTTGCTCTCCTCGCCATATATCTCCGGTTGGTATAGCCTGTGCTTGGTGTACTCAAGGTAAAAGTCGCAGAACTCGTGCCAGAAAAAGTCCTGCACCAGCTTGGTTGCATGGTGGAACTGGAAACCCTCAAAATCCCCGGTTGCCTCCTTCTTCACCCTCTGCAGCCTGGAAAGTATCCACCTGTCGGTGAGCCGCAGGCGCTTCCTGTCCGGCGCGTGGCCGTCAAAGCCGGCGCACGACTTTTCCACAAGCTTCGTTGCATTGAGCATTTTCGTAAGGAAGCTCTTTGAGTACTGGATGTCCTGGTAGGAGAAAGGCCTGTCCTTTGCCATGGCGCCCGAAAGCGCAGCCCACTGCCTCACCGCGTCCGCAGAGTAGTCGGCGATGAGCTTGTCCGGCGCAATGATGTTGCCAAGGGACTTTGACATCTTCTTGCCGTCAGGGGCAAGCACATTGCCGTTCAGCAGTATCTCCCTGAAGGGGGGCTTGCCCGTAAGCTCAGTGCAGCGGTATATTGTGTAGAACGCCCATGTCCTCACAATCTCCACGCCCTGCGGGCGGAGCGAAGCTGGGTAGGTGCGCGCAAAGAACTCCTTGTTCTCTGGCCATTTCGCAATTGCAAGCGGGGAGATGGACGAGTCCACCCAGCAGTCGCACGTGGAAGCCTCGGCCTCAAGCTCCTCGCCGTTTTTCCCGATTTTTTTAGGGTGCAATATGGGGTCGAAGGGAAGCTCGCCCTCCTCAGCCGGGTAGGATTTCCCTGTTTTCCTGTCTATCCAGAACGGAAGCGGGGTGCCAAACACCCTCTGGCGCGAAATCACCCAGTCCCATTCCACGAACTTTGCCCAGTCTATCAGGTACTGTATGCCGAACTCGGGCACCCACTTTATCTTTTGCGCATTTGCGATTATCTCATCGGATTTTTCGGTGATTTTGGCAAACCACTGCATGGAAAGCACAAGCTCAATGGGCTTTTTGCACCTGTCATGCACCTTGACAACCTGGGAAAGCTTCTCGCTTTTCACAAGCTTGCCCTCGGACTTGAATTTCTCCAGGAGCTTCTTCTTCGCCTCTGCCGCCTTCAGGCCGTCAAATTCCCCGGAATTCACCAGCTTCCCAACATCATTCATCGCTTTTACAAGGGGAAGCCTGTGCCTGTGCATCCACACCACGTCCTGCTTGTCGCCGAACGTGCACACCATCACCGCGCCAGAGCCGAACTCCTTGTCCACATCCGCGTCAGGCAGGAATGGCACTTCCTTGCCAAGCGCAGTGGTTATCGTTTTTTCGCCAAGCTGGCTGTACCTCCCGTCCTTCGGGTTGTAAAGCACCGCCACGCAGGCATGCATGAGCTCGGGGCGCGTGGTGGCAATGGCAAGCGGCTTCCCTGCAAGGGAGAAATTCACGTAATAAAGCTCGGTGTCCCGCTGCACATCCTCGGTGTCGGTTTTCGCAAGCGCGGAAACGCACGACGTGCACCAGAAGACCGGATGCTCGGAGCGGTAAATCAGCCCCTTCTCATGCATCTTCAGAAGCGAATACTGCACGCGCTTGTGGTACTCCGGGTCCATTGTCCGATACTCGTAGCGCCAGTCAGCCGACAAGCCGCAGCTTTTCATCTGCCCCCTCATCTTCGCGATGAACTCCCCTGTCCACTCCACGCACCGCTTCCTAAACTCGTCGCGCGGGAGCCTTCCGTACTTCTGCTCCACCTTGACCTCCGTGGGGAAGCCCTGGCAGTCCCACCCCTGGGGATAGTAGACGTTGAAGCCGCGCATCCTCTTGTAGCGCGCCACGAAATCAAAGTAGGCATAGGATAGCACGTGCCCCATGTGCAGCTCCCCGGAGGTGAACGGCGGGGGCGTGTCTATGGAATAGACCGGGCGGGAGCGGTCTGCCTCGTCGTACCAGTAGGTGCGGCCCTCCTCCCACCACTTCTGCCATTTCTCCTCTGTTTCCTTCCCGTACCGTTCGCAAACTGCCATCCCCTTCCCTCGCCACCATTCGGTTTCCACGGTGAATTCGGGAGCAACAGGTTATTAATTTATTGTGGGACTACTCCATTCGGTTGCATGGACATTTTCCAGATAATCTTCCTCGGCCTTGTGCAGGCAATAACCGAATGGCTCCCGCTGTCCTCCAAGACGATGGACACCATCGCCTACACCGGGCTTTTCGGAGGGGCGAACGAGAACGTGGTTTCCGTCCTGCTCTTCCTCCACCTGGGCACGCTGCTTGCCGCAATCATCTATTTCAGGAAGGAAATAGCGGAGATTTCCCGCGAGCTTGTGCGCACTCCTGATATCAGGCACCATGCCCGCACGAAAACAGGCTACCTGGCAACCGCGCTTTTCTTCACAGGCTTGGTGGGCATCCCGCTCCTGCTGGTTGAGCATTACCTGCTTCCCTCCCTCAAGACCAACATGCTGCTTTCCATAATGGGCGCAGGCCTGATACTGACGGGCTTCCTCCTCACCACCCAGCACAAGCACCGCTGGAGGATTGCCAATTCGGCTTCCTGGCAGGACGGCATCCTCACAGGCGCGCTCCAGGGGCTCTCGGTGCTGCCGGGCGTGTCGCGCGCAGGCTGCACCACCACCGGGCTGATATGGCGGGGCTTTGACGCGGAAAGCTCGTTTCACCTGAGCTTCCTGCTTGCCATCCCGACCGTGTTCCTTGCCGAGGTGCTGCTGTGGGCTGCGCAGATGGGCGTCTCCTCCATCCCGCTTGAGGAGGGGATATTGCTTGCCGCATCATCCTTCGTGTTCGGCTACGTCACGATAGGCGCGCTCCTCTCGCTTGCGCACAGGATAAACGTCGCCTCGCTCGCCTTCCTCTTCGGCATGCTGATGCTGGCGTTCGGCATCATGGGCATAGGCTGAGGCATTGGTGCCATTATGGCGAAAAAAATCTACCTCGTGTATGATTTCGAGGAGCTCTGCGGCGTCTTTACCACCCTTCCCCTTGCGCGCCGCGCGGTTGCCGAGCACTTGGCCCACATCAAGAAATACACAAAGGAAAAGGCTGGCAGGCTGGGCTTCGGGGACGTGGAGTTCGAGGTCTTCGAGGACTGCGGCGAGCGCAGGTGGATTTTCGCGCTCCTTGCACGGACCAGGCGCGACAGGCGCGACCTGCACAGGCGCCGCGTGGCAATCTACCAGTACAACCAGGACGAATACTACTCGTCCATGAAGCGGCTTGCGCAGCAGAAGACATCCGTGCCAATCACGCTCACAGAGGGCATGGACTTCGAGTCAAGGGCGCCTGCAGTGCGCTCCAAACGGTAAGGTGCCTCAATGGCAAAACCAGATGACGAATTCCCTGAAAAGCGCAGGAAAAAGCCCTACCCCAGCGCGCACAAGCTTGCGCGCAAGGAGGACGCGTGGCACGCGGCAAGGGCGGGGAAAAAGAAATAGCGAAGCCGAGTGAGGGAATCGAACCCCCCTGACCCGCTCTGCAGGCGGGTGCATAGCCTCTCTGCCAACTCGGCACTTCTGTGCGCTGTTGGCAGGCAGTCGCCTAAGCGACTCAAACTGCCAACTCGGCGCCTTTGGGCGGAAGAATCGACGCTTTATCCTGTGAAAAGATATATATAAGGCAATGGGCAAACCGCGCTCCATGCGAAAAGCAGCTTTTCCCTTGCGCGCGATTCTCATTGGCGCGCTGCTCTCCATCCTTGTCGCGCTCTACTCTGCCTACGCGGGCCTGAAAATCGGCGGCGTCTACTGGCCCATGGTGACCACTGCTGTCGTTTCCATGGCAATCGTGCGCCTGCTTGGCGGAAAGGACAGGCATGAAACCAACGTGATGCAGACCGCGGCCTCCACGGGCGGGCTGCTTGCCGCAGGCGTCATTTTCACCATTCCGGCGCTTTTCATGCTGGGCATCCCTGTGGGCGCATCTGACATACTTCTTGTCTCCCTCATGGGCGGGATGCTTGGGCTGCTTTTCACCTATCCCCTGCGCCAGCGCATGGTGGCTGAGGAAAAGCTTCCCTATGCCGACGGCGCTGCCGCAGCCGCAATAATCGAGGCAGGCGACCGCAAGGGAAAGCAGAGCAGCACGCTTGTCAAGGCGTTTTCCTTTGCCGCCCTCTACGCGGCTGCCAAGCACTCCTTTTTCGCATCCTTCCCATTTTCCCTCATCCCGCTTTCAGGCGGCTACCTTATTGGCCCGCGCTTCACGCTTGCGTGGTTCATTGGCGCGCTTGCCACCGTGCTCCTAATCTCCCCGGCATTCGGCGCAAACTCAGCCATTGCAATAGCCAAGCCGCTTGGCGTGGGCATAGTGATCGGCTCTGCATTGGCGTACTTCCTCACATCCGGCGTGCCCGTTTTCCTGAAAACCGCGCAATATTACGGGAAGGCGCACATGGGCAGGTGGGGGATTGCAGCGCTTTTTGCCGCATGCCTTGTCCTGACCTATGCATTCAACCTGTCGCTGCCACTTGCGCTTTTCGCCGTCGCAGGCTCCTTCCTCATGGCATTCATAGGCGCAAAGATAACCGGCGAAATGAACGTGGACCCCATGGAGATATTCGCGCTCATCGTGCTTTTGGCAGCCAAGTTCATCTTCGGCTTTGGCGTGCTGCACCTTGTGCTCCTTGCCGCAGTGGTGTGCATTGCCGCAGGCATTGCGGGGGATGCCATGCAGGACTTCAAGACAGGCTTCCTGCTTGGCACGCCGCCGCAGCACCAGCTTGCCGCGGAGGCTGCGGGTGTAATCTCAGCTTCGCTCATCATGGGCGCGCTCATGCTTTCATTTGCCCAGGTGGGATTCGGAGGTTCCGAATTCCCTGCGCCCCAGGCTGATGCTGTAAAAGAGATCGTGCAGGCAGGCGGGATGCCCGATGTGCTCATGGCAGGCGCGCTCCTCGGCTTTGCCGCAACGCTGGTGTCATGGAAAATAGGGATTGGCGCAGTTGCCATAGCCTTCGGAATAGGCCTGTATGTGCCGTTCCTGCTCTCCCTCCCTCTTTTCATAGGGGGAGTGGCGCGCTTTTTCATCGACAGGGCAAAGCAGACGGAAAAATGGAGGCTGGTCGCGGGCGGCGCAATAGCGGGCGAAGGGCTGGTGGGCGCGATAATAGTGCTTGCCGCAGCGGCCAAGTTCCTGGGGATTTAGCTTCAGGGGCACGAAGCAGTCATTCAGCATCAATATTGAGTTCGGCATTTACAGATTTCAGCAATACCTGCGCCTGGAGATCATTGATTCTCTCCGCCATCCAGCCTGCGCCAAGAAGCTTTGCAAAACCGGAAAGCTGGTCAAGCACCGGGCTTATCAGGGTCTCAAGCGACTGCCCAGCCATTGCCTGATTATGTTTGTTATAATAGCCGTAAGGAACCGATATGCCATAATATCCCGAACTGTTTTTTTCGAAGATTTGGCAAGTGGTCCCTCCAACGAGCGTCAGCCCAAAGTATTCCGCATCTCTTTTGGCATGGAAAGGGAAAATTGATGCGATTTCTGCTGACAGTTGGATGCGGTTGACTGCGATTACATCCTGGACTGCCATGGAATATCTCTTCTTTCCATCAGAAAAGGACGCAAAATCGTATATGCGCGGATTGCTTCTCTCAGAAAGCGGCTTTGCCGTGAGGATTACCTTGGAAAATAGATCGCCCTGGTTGCTGGTAATCTGTATGTAATTCACCCGCCTTCCGTTCAAATAGCCAACCGGGTGCAAAACATTGGCAATCACTATTCCACGTTCAAGCCTGTCAATGGCTTTCAGGTCCGCCACGGGGGGCGCGTACATGCCCTTGAAGTGAATGACATACACTGTCGTTTCAGATGGTTCTGCCCGCAACAGGTCTTTCTTGAAAAAGCTTGCAAGCGACCCGCTCTTCGGGGTTCTTTCAATGTTAACTGTTCTCATATTACCTAATCTAACCACATATATTTAAGAAGCCTTCGCACTAGCGCACGAGCTTTACCGTCTCAAGCACGCGCTCCAGGAGCGCCTTTGTGCCGGCTGCCGTTTCCTTGGAAATCGAGATGAACTTGTCGTTGCAGTGCTCCATCATGGCAACTGCCAGGGGCTTGTTCATGGCAAGGGCGAGCTCGAAGTTGGCGCGCGCCTCCTTGTGCTTCCCTGCCATGGACTGGCAGATGCCAAGCGCGCATGTCGCCTCTGCATTCTCGGGCTGCACCGCCTTCACGTACTCCAGCGCCTGCTCCGCCTCGTCAAGCCTGCCAAGCGAAATGAGCGCATAGCCCATCATGTGCCATACCTGCGGATTCTCTCGCTCGATCTCCGCAGCCTTTGAAAAGCATGAAAGCGCCTCCTCGAACTGGCTGTCGACATAGTGCGCCTTGCCCTTCACGAACCAGACAATGGCATCCTTGGGGTCAAGCTCCGCAAGCTCGGTCGCCTCTGCAACGGCCTCCTCCCCCTTCTTCTGCTCTGTGAGCTCCTCTGCCTTCGCCACCATCTGGTCCTGAAGTTCGTCCGTCATAAACCAATAACGGCGGCAAGGCTTATAAGTTTAGCAGAAAAATAAGCATGCATGGCTTTGATGAAGCAGGTGCCCAGCGTCCCTTCCGCGCGCACAATGAACGAAGGCGCAAAGGAGGAGTTTTCCGCGCTCAAGTCCAACCTTAGCGGTGTCGCCTCATGGGAAATGTCGCCCAACACCTGGGACGCCATCCAGATAGCTTACCCGGTGCCTGCAAAAGAGGCGCAATCGCGCGCGTTTTTGGCAGCCATCCAGCTGCCCACGCCTGAGATGTAGGCGGTTTCTACTTAACGGCTTTTTCAACTTCTTTCTCAAGCAGTGCATGCGCCGCCTCAAGCGCTTTTTTGCGCGCCTCAAGCGCGCTTGCGTGCGCTGATGAGGACGGGAATTTGTAAGCGGCCGCAAACCGCGCCACCTTGTCCACCGAGACCGCTTCTGCAAGCTCTGCCGCCGAAATCTTCACGCCTGCAAGCTTGGACACTTCCGCAGCGCCAAGCGAGGAGAGGAAGTTCTTCTTCGCAATGCAATCCTTCACAATCTTCCCGGTGATTTCATGCGATGTGCGGAAAGGCACCCCTTTTTTCGAGAAAAGGTCAGCAAGCTCGGTTGCGCACGCGTACCCTTCCTCAAGCTCAAGCGCGATTTTCCCCCTGTCAAAAGCCAGGCGGGGAAGCGCGTGCGAAAGCATGGAGAACGCCATCTTCGCGGTCTTCACCCCTTCCATGAGCGCATGCTTGCTCTCCTGCGAGTCAAGGTTGTAGCCTGACGGCACGCTTTTGAGCAATCCTGCCGCATGGACATAAAGCCCGAGCATCCGGCTTGCCTTAGCCCGCACAAGCTCGAACGGGTCGGGGTTCTTCTTCTGCGGCATCATGGACGAGCCTGTGGAGTATTCGTCAGGAAGGATGATGAGGCGCTTGTTGGAAAGCAAAATCACATCCGTTGCCATCTTGCTTGCGTGCGCCATTGCAAGGTACAGGTGCGAAAGCAGCTCGGCCTCAAGCTCGCCCCGGCTGCCCACGCTGTCCATGGGGTTTGCGGTAGGCGCTGAAAAGCCCAGCAGCTTGCTCGTGAATTCCCGGTCAATGTTCCATGTGGTGCCTGCCACTGCCCCCGCGCCCAGCGGGCAGGCATTCACCCGCGCATAAAGCTGCGACAGGCGCTCCAGGTCCCGCTCAATCTCATGGTAATGCGCATGGCACCAGAAGGAAAGCGATGCCGGCTGCGCAACCTGGGTATGGGTGTATGTGGGGAAAATAACGTCGTTTTTTGCCAGCGCCTTCAGGGATTCCTGGAGCTCCAGGAGCCCCTCCGAAAGCCCGTTTATCTGCTCCCGCATGTAAAGGCGCGTGTCGAGCGCCACCTGGTCGTTCCGCGAGCGCGCGATGTGCATGTTCTTCCCCGCAGGCGCAATCTTCGTCACGGCGGCTTCCACATTGGTGTGCACGTCCTCGAGATGCGGGTCGACAAGGAATTTCCCCGCCTGCGCCTGCTTCTGCAGCGCGAGAAGCGCTGAAAGCACAGCCTTTGCCTCCTCCTTCCCCAATATCCCCTGCTTGGCAAGCATGCAAACATGGGCAAGGCTGCCCTCGATGTCATATTCCGCCAGCGCCGAGTCGAGCGCGGCATTTTCCGCAGAGAGGAAATCGTACATCTCCTCTGCCGCAGGCTTGCCGAACCGGCCCCCCCAAAGCTTGTTTGCCATCATTTTCACCTGTTCAATGCGGTAATTCCCCTGGCATTCCTGCTCACCCTTTGCTTAAAAGAGTTTGCGGCGCCTCCCTGCCTGCTTGCGCCGCGCAAGGCTATAAAACAGTATGTTCCATGTGAAACATGAAGTTTTCTTTGCATAGTTCGCTGTTTGCCGTTCTTTTTTCAGATAATTTAATAAAGGCTCAGATGGCACCCAGCTTCGGTGCTGATATGGGCGCATTGGATTGGGTTAGCCTTCCAAAGCTGAGAGTGACTCAGGTGATGGACAAGTGGCTGAGCTCCCTGTCGAACAGGGCCACGCAGGGCGCATTTGGCGGCGCCTACGGAAAAGCGTCCGGCAACCAAACCTCGTTTTCGCACCGTTTCAAGCCCCTTTCGCACGACAAGCCGTTCTAATTCTGCCAGCAGAGCTGATCTTGATGAATTTGCTCAGCACTCAATCGAGCGCAAGCGAGGCGCGCGAGAGCAGTGCTGAGCGAACAAAGTGAGCTCAGCACTCAAGATCGACATCACTTTCCACCTTCGGGGCGGAATCAGCAATACCTCGAGGTCATCACAGCGCAAACGTAAGGGTAGGAAAGGATAAAGAAGCCATGCCTGGCGGCATTAGCCGAAGATGGCGCCAAAGCCCTGCTCCGCGCTGCTTTCCTCGTCCTCGATTATCTTGGAAACCGCGGCAGCCACTTCAGGCTTGCTCTCGGCTGCAATGCCCTTGAGCTTCTCGCGCGCAAAAGCCGCGAAGTCGTCCGTCGCGCGCATGAACAGGTATGCCTTTTCCCTGTCCTGCCCTGCCTGCGCGCCGTCCTTCACCTTGTAGCCGTTCCTCGAGAAGCAGGGCTTCCCGTACGGGTCGGCCTCGAGAAGCGCAACAAGCTTTGCCTTGTCGGCAATCGGGATTTCAAAAACCATGTTCATGGAACAACCTCGCAAAAGCTATCTTTTCAGCCACGGGAGAAGCATGAGAAAGCCAATCACTATCGCAACTATGGGCCCTATCGGCACGTCCGTCCTTATCGTGCCTATCTCCTGCGCAAGCCATACCGAGCCCAGCGTGCAGACCAGTATGCCGTAAAGCACGCCCTCCTTTGCCCTCTCGTTGCCGGGCGCGGCGCCTGCATTCCGCTTCATTCCCATCTGCCTTGCCATGCCTTTTTGATGGGGCTCCCTCTTAAAAAACCATTGCCCGCTGGAAAAACATCAACAATCGCCGAACGTCTCGCTTTTATTCCTTCTTCCCCCATTCCCCCCATGGCCATCCGGCTTTCGAAAAGAGTGGACAACATATCGTACGAAATACGCGACATAGTCACGTTCGCAAAGCGCGTGCAGGCAACCGACAAGAAAATCCACTGGTTCAACATCGGCGACCCCAACCAGTTCGGCTTCAGGCCGCCGCAGCACGTCACGGACGCGATAAAGGCCGCGCTTGACGCGCCGCGCTATTCCGCATACTGCCCGTCCGAGGGCGACCCGGAGCTTCGCGCAGCAGTGGCAAAGATGGAGGGCGTGCCAACTGAAAACGTCACGATCCACTCCGGGCTTTCCGAGGGCATAGACTTCCTTTTCCAGGCCCTTGTCGACCCGGGAGACAACATACTCCTCCCCTCCCCGGGCTATCCGCTTTACAACACCAAGCTGAAAGTCTCCTGGGGCACTGAGAACTACTACCCTACCGACGAGGAATTCATGCCTGTCCCTGAGGAAATCCGCAAAAGGATAAATGGAAAGACAAAGGCGCTCGTGGTAATCAACCCCAACAACCCAACCGGGGCCACCTACCCCCGCCCCCTTCTCAAGAAAATCGCGGACATTGCAGCCGAGCACAAGCTTCCAATAATCGCGGACGAGATATACGACCGGACCACGCTTGACGTGGACAGGTCCGTGAACATGCGCGATGTGGTGTCATCCGACCAGCAGCTCATAACCGGCAATGGCATTTCCAAGAACTACGTCTACCCTGGCGCGCGCGTGGGTTACCTTGCCCTCAAGGGGCCGGACATGGAAGGCTTGCAGGGCGCGCTTCTCAAGCTCTGCAACCAGCGGCTGTCCGTGAACTGGGAGATGCAGCGCGGCGCACTGGCCGCATTCACGCTGCCGCCTTCCCACCTCGACGAGTTCAAGCGCCAGCTGAGGATAAGGCGCGACATAGTCTACAAGGAGCTCAACGAAATACCCGGAATACGCTGCCCCAAGCCCACTGCGGCATTCTACTCTTTCCCAAAAATAGAGTCCTGCAAGCTTGAGACGGACAAGGAGTTCGTGTACCGGATGCTTGAGCAGACCGGCGTGCTTGTGGTGCCCGGCAGCGGCTTCTCCCCGGTGCTCAAAGGGAGGTACTTCAGGCTCGTTTACCTTGCGCCGCCCGAGGAGCTGCACGAGGCTATAGGGAAAATCGCGTCTTTTGTGTCAGACAGGTGCTAGCCTATAACCGGCCTGCACACGCCCATCGGGTCCATCGCGCCGATTGGCAGGTAATCAGTACAATAATAGCCCAGCGGGCAGCCAAAGCCGGCAAGCCCGCCGCACTCGCACTGCTGCACGCACTGCATTGTGCACGCCGTTCCCTCTGGCGCGCCTCTGCAGGCTGATGCGCACTCGTTCCAGTTCCCGCGCGCGGATTCGCAAAGCTCGCGGGTCATGCCTGGCTCAGAGCCTGGCTGGCACACGCCTTCATGTGCAATGGTGACTTTTGCGCAGCCGGCCATGCAGGAGTTGCCATAAGTATTGCCGTCAGAGCCGCACACCGGGGAATATTCCTTGGTGCAGGCGCAGCCTTCAGGAGGCGCCGGGCAGGGCGAAAACTCGCAGTTGGGGCCAGTGCGCCCTACCGCTGTTCCATCGGGGCAGAGCTTTGCCTCTGCTGTGCAGGCTTTCGGCCCCTGCAGGGCGGCGCAGCCAGCGGCAAGCATTGCAATGGCTGCCAAAACTGCAAAAATGGCTTTCATGAGAATCACCTGCCAAGGATTGGCTTTGCTCTTTTAAAAACAGATGCGGTTTTGCAAGGCGCACTTACCCTTTCCTGAGCGAATCGAAGAACCCCTGCTCTTTCCTGTATTGGCCTCCGATTTCCCTGCCTATCCTCTCAATCCCGTCCACAAAGCGCTCGCGTTCCTCAGGCGGCACTATCCTGGTGCGGAATATGGCGGTGTTCCTCAGGTTCTCAGGCAGCCTGCTTTGCTCTTCCTCGAATGCCATCCACCCCAGGTGCCTCCTGAGGTATCTTGCCGCCTCTTCCGTCCCGCCCACGCATTCCGGGAACTCCACTTCGATGTAATTTATCTCCTGCATCGCCTCTGGCTTGTAGATTATCAGGACCGGGCTGTCTGCATTCGGCAGGCTGAGGATGAGCGAATAGGCGATTTCCCCCCTCCAGTTCACGAACGTGCAGCCGGCGCTCTCCATCGCAATCTGCGCCAGCGACGGCGCCTCAAGGTCGTGCTTTACCTTCTCCTCCAGCCCGTCCAGGCCCACGCCCTTGATGAGCTCCAGCATGAGCTCGAAGAACTGCCTGTTTATCTTCCTCCAGAGCTTGACGTGCTTAATCGCCTTTTCTATTGTGCTCTGCTTGAATTCGTCGCTGAAGCCGTCCACATAAAGCGTCTTGAGGTTCTCAAGAGTGTCCAGCGCCTTTATCGCCATTATGAACATGTCGTTCGAGCTGTACACCCTTCCCAGGTAATCATCGTATGTTTCCCTGCTCCCCTTCCCCTTGTCGTGCGTGAGCACCTGCACCTTCTCAAGCACCCCGCCCCCCAGCCCCCTCAAAAAGGCCAAAACCTTCGCCTTTTCCTCCCCGCTCCAGCCCTGGCTGTCCTCCAGCAAATCATGGCAAAGCGCGGTCAGCACATGGCCAAAGTCCCCTCCGAGCTGGGCAATGCCCAATGCCACTGACAAAGGATGGCACACTTTTGGCGTCTTGCCGTCTTTCCTCAAAAGCGGCCTGCCTGTCTTTTCATCAGTGTAGAAGCTTTCGACGAATCTGAAAGCATCCTCAAGCACTGCCGGGCCGTATTCCGCCCTGCTCTTCCAAAGCCACTCCCTTATCCTTGCCTTGATGAATTCCGGGTCCTGATGCTTCTCCAGAAGCACCCTGAACCGGTTGCCCTGCAGCTTTTCCGCTATCGCCGAGTATTTCTCGTCAGCGGACAGGGCCAGGCCTTCCCTCCTGCCGGCATCCGGCCTAAGCTTTAGCTTTTTTCCGATCTGGCGGAACCCCCTGCCCCCGCCTTTGAAAACATGCTCCAGAGCATCCCCTCTAATTACACGTTGTTCTATTGTTGGCAATACCTTTTATAAGTGTTTGCAGGCGCGGTTGCGCAAAGCCAGCGTCGTCAGAACTTTTATAAACCCTTGCCGATGAAATAGTGCCACGCTCAATCATTCTGATGCTGATTTTTACGCAAGGTCAGTATATCAGACCAACCCAGGTGTATTGATATGGTGAGGAAGGAATTCGTCGTCGAAGAAGTCGTAGGGATGATGAACAGGATAGAGAACATACGCAACA
>JBAZTI010000014.1:0-16552 GCA_041662045.1 Candidatus Micrarchaeia archaeon
ACAGGCAGGCAGGCTTCAAAAGTGGATGCCACTCCAAGGAAATCCGCCTCCGTGGACATGGGCCAGCACCCGCCCACCCAGGAAGAGGTGAGCGAATGGAGGAACGCGATCAACCCCGCTACTTCAAAGCTCGGCTCGAAGAGAACCGGGGCGCTGCAGGGCAAGCAAGCCAGGGCGCCTGAAGTTTCCCAGCGGACTGTTCAGAATGTTGACATGTCCCAGCACCCGCCCACGCGGGAGGAAAGGAACGAGCTGAACCCTGTCCCGCCAAAACTCTCACCAAAGCCGGCTGCACCTGTCCAATACGCGGCCAGCCCGAATGCCCCTGGCCTTTCAAAAGACAAGAGGGACGAGCTGAGGGAAAAAGCCGAGAAAGACGAGATAAAAATCACAATGTCGGAAGGCAAAAAGAAAGACAAAGCCCCCAAGCCAGACATGGGCGTGGAAGGCCGCAGGCTGTACAGCATAGATGTGAACACAGAGGGCAGGAACGTGGGCAGCGCAGATAGGTACGAGCTGCCATTTTACATGGTCGACCAGCTGTCATCAGACAGCGCAACCTTCAAGCGCGCACCGCCATGCCCGATAACAGGCGAGAAGACATTCGAGATAAACACCGACCCGCTCAACGCCCTCTACGCAGAGGTGGAGGTCAAGGGCAGGCCCTTCCGCGCAACCGTGGAGGACTATCAAACCGAAAAGCCCTCTGCGATAATCTACCCGGATGGGGCTGAAAAAACTGCTTACATGATATACGCCAACGGCGCAGTAACCCGGCTCCAGATAACCAAGGACCCTGCGACAGGGGACGAGCTGCTGGCTTCCTCTGTGTTCGACCCAAGCGACGGCCAGCCTGTCCTTGAGGGCGCATTGTATGCCAAGGGCAACGTGTTCGTCGCCCTGACAAAGACGCACCTGATGGCGTTCAGCAATGGGGAAAGCATAATGCTGCCTGCGGATTACCTGCTGAAGGGCGCGAAGGAAATCGAGTTCATAGATTTCGTGGAGGGCGGAAGCAGCGGCAAAGTCTCGATGGACATAGGCATTCTCACCACGGAATGGCGGGCCTACACGCTCACCATCGACCCTGCCGACCTGAAGAACATCACCATGGTGCCGCTTGAATAGGCGGGCGATATTATGGCAGGACAAACAACTTTCCAAAAAGGCCCAGGCGGCAGCAAAACAATGCCTGATCTCTTGGCCCTGAAGCACGCGCAGGGGATTGCGGACGGCTTCTTGACAGGGGCTCCAGGGGGCGACATCAAGACCAAGCCAAGCCTTGGCTCTGCGCAAAGGCACGCAGGCGCGATGAGGATAGGGATTGAACTTTCAGGCAGGGAAGCCTCGTTTGTGGACAGCCATATTACGGCATATTCCAACTGTGTGGAATCCATTGCCGATGCCGTTGTTGGGACGATAAGAGAATTCTTGCAAGGCCCTGACAGGAAAAAGTCGGATGATGAGATTTTCGCATTTGACCGGCCAGTGGACGCCGAGATTGACGGGGTGAAATTCGAAACATTGGGGGGCCTGGTCTCCTACATCGTCATCCAGACCGTGAACTTCAATTTCGGGACCGACAAGGAACAATTCACGCTTAAAGAGTTGGCGGAATTCGGGACCCGGCCGCTGTGGCAAGCATTGGACATGATGGAGATGGACTGCGACCTAAAGGCATTCCTGGTGTTCGATGTGCTTAGGGACATATTCAGAAGCGAAGGGGACAGGAAAAAAATCGAGGTCGTTGACCTCCAGTCCTGGTTTTCCGGCCACGTTGCGGTGAAGGCGGGGGATTTTGCGGTTGACGACGGAATAAACGTTGTCCCCTGGCAGGATTATATTGGCAAGAAAGGCAAGTTCATGTCCGCGCATTATTACGGGCAGGATTTCGATAAGATGCAGTCCATCACCTACCAGACCATGGGGACACGGGCGGAAAGCGTGGCCAAGGACAATGCCATGGCTCTTTGGTGCTACGAACAGGCGATAAAGGCAAACTCATCATCGGGCTCTGCCTGGTTCTCGCTCGCAGATTATTACGAGGATGCCGGAAATGCCCCAAAGGCGCTTGAGGCATATTCCATGGCAGCCGGCTTGGCGCCAGGGAATTACATCGTGCTTGAGCGCATGGCGGACCTGCAAATGGCTTCCGGAAACTATAATGACGCCATCAGCTCCTACTCCCTCGCAATAGGAGCAAGAACGGCTTTCCTTGGAACCTCCGAAGCCCCGGACATCGGGCTTTATTATGAGGAAATTGGCAACTGCCATTTCAAGCTCGGCAATTACGCGGAAGCTGTGCAAAATTATGAGAAATCTTTAGGCATGGTGATTGGCACCTATGACGAGCTCCACAACATGGGGCACAAGCTCCACACCAGCCTGTTTTCCAGCATGGCGGAGTGCTATGAGAAGCTTGGCATGCCCCAAAAGGCGGAAGAGTACCGCGGAAAAGACCTGCTCTACTGCGGCGAAAAGTAGCCTTGAATCATAGGCCTGCCATTGTTCCTGCCTCTGGCGGCATAGGCACATAAATACATTTATAAACACTTTTAACAATATCCATAGCGGAGGCATTGCATGGCTGGAAATCAGGCTCAGAAGGTTGGAAAAGTGCAGGGCGCTAAGGCAAAGCTGGTAGCCAAAGCCGTGCAGTATCATCCCCTTTCCAGGCTCGTGTCCGACAAGGCATTGGAAAAGTCTGCGCTTGCCCTGCTCTCGATGTCCAAAGCCTGCCTTGCTGAAAAAAAATACGCACCTGCCTTGAAGCGCATCTCAGACGCAATCGCCCTTCTTGAAAGCCTGCCCCAAAGCGAGAAAATAAGCATCATCATTGCAAATGCATATGCAGACCGCGCACTCCAATACGCCCGCCAGTTCGACCCGAGCGCGCAGGAGGATTATGACAGGGCAGTGGACCTCATGCAGAAGCTGCCTGATGGCAAGGACATGCTAAACCGCCTGAACAGGGCGTGCCTGGAAGACGGCAAAGATCTGTTCATAAAGCTTCAGCATTCGCTGGGGGGCGTGGACTACAGGAACTGCTCAGGGCCAAAAAACGATGACCCGGCGTATCTTCAGAAGTTCATGCCAAAGTGAGCGCATTCCCTGTATCATCCACCTGCATGGCGCTAGCTTCTTAAAATCGTGCAGGCATAATGTATCCAAGAAGCGGTGACCAGATGGGAAAGCAGGCATACGCGCAAAGCAAGCATGGGAAATCCCCCCTAGACATTGAAAACATCGTTCCTCGGCGCACGCAGGGCAGGGATGACGAGTTCAGGGTGGCATCTGATGGGAAGGCAGGCGGCGAGGGGGCCGGGCCCAAACTTTCGAATCACTCCCAACAGGCGCTTGACGCCCTGAACGCCGAGCTTTTGAAGTCCAGAACCGATGATAGGGCGCTCTTACAAGGCATTGGCACTGGGCCATCAGCAAAGCCATTCTATGCCGACTGGGAGAAGAATCCGCCCCTTTTCTATTTCACCTGGAAGTTCCGAGAATATTATGGGGACGACATGGTAAAAGTCCCGTTCGTGCGCGACAGGGTCAACGGCTTCCTGAAATTCATCGAAAGCAATCCCAACCTTTTGCCAGACTTCGGGACCGCCCTTGCAAGCAACGAGGTGGATATTTCGGATATAAACTTCCGGATGTATGGCGATGAGGTCGGAATGATGATGCTCTATGTTTTTGCCGGGTGGGCCGCAACCAAGTATGCCGAAAGCTTCCTGGCGGAAAAGATGGGCATCAAGGCGCCTTACAAGGCAACAATTAAGGTAGAAAAAGGAAGGCTTCCGCCTAAGGACGAGGTGCACCGCCTTTTATACGACACGCCAACTGCATTCACAACTATGGGAAACCGCATCGACTTTTTGCTAATGGACGGATTCCGGCTGGAACAGTACATCGACCAGAGCATGCATGAGTGGATGCATGCTGCCTTTTTACTGAAAGAGGAGGCTCCCTCGCTGATCAGCAGCATCATGCTGCCCAAAAAATTCTCCCTCGAAAGCATCAGCGAAGATTTTGGATGGCGGAACTTTTACAACAGCTATGTGGGCACAAAAGAGGCGGTTGAAAAATGGGCAGCCTGGTTTGACGCGCAACCTAATGCCAAAAAAGAAAACCCAAGCGAACAGGTCCAGCTTGCCATAGACTTCTTATATCACGAATATTTGATGAATTCGCTTGATCCATGGCTTTCGAAATATTCCAATGCCTTGGGAATCCTTGGCAACCAGGGGAAAGAAAAGAGGTCGTCGTGGGAAGGTTTCGACTGGATATTCATGTCAGGAGACAAGTTTTGGAGGGAAGAAAAGGTGCAGAGCCCGCAAGCCCTCGCCGAGGAAATATGCGGACAGCTGAAGATTGCCGACCCGCGCGTAAAAAGCAAGCTTGAATTGGTGATTGCGGAAATGAGGGCGCTTGACGAGAGGCTTGAAGATGAGCTTCCTCATTCACTACCAAGCGATGCACTTCGGAACAAAATCCGAAATCGCAGCAAATGGGAAAAAATCAAGAAATTTGTTGAATTGATGAATGGCGCTTTTGGCGAGCCTGGCCCAACAGTGCCTGGATATGGCCTGCTGGATGCGAATGAGAAAAACGGGAAAACAAGCGCCTAGCTTATCATTATGGAGGGCTTGCCCGACGCTGCCATCACTTTTCCCGCAGCATTTTCTCGAATTCCTTCCTTGTTATTCCGCAGTCCCTCAGGACTGCAAGAAGTATGCCATTGGGCAGCTCCCCGCCCATATGTATGGGGATGGTGGTGAATCTCATTTCGCCCCTGTAAACGCCGCGCAGCTGCGCGTGCGAGCCCCGCTGCCGCTCAACGTTTATTCCCAGCCTGGAAAGAAGCTTAACAAGCTCCAGCGGCTTTACTCTTGCTAGCGCGCCCATAAACAGAACCTGGCATTCCCAGCTCGAACTCAAACGGGAAGGCCTGCTTTTTCGCAAGCTTCATCTCAGTCATGGCGTCCAGGGTGAGCGTGAGGGCTTCCTTGAAGTTTTCCAAAGCCTGTTGAGTCGTCTTTCCGTATGTAGTGATATGCAAAACGTCGCTCCTGACAAGCACGTTCCCGCCTTCCTTCCAGACGCGCACCTTGATTCCCTTTCCGTTTGCCATATCTGCACCTTTCCCCATTCCGCATGCACAGCTTTTAAAGCGTGGTCTTGGCGCTCAGGAAATCATTATTGACGGCTTGCCGGGCAGCGCGAATTTCGCCTTTGGCGCGCTTGATTTTTCTTCGCCTTCCGCGCGAACCTCGCAGCCCAACTCGTCCTCAAGAAGCTTCTTTGCAGACTTCAGGGCTTCCATCTCAAACTCCGCCTCGGGCGTGTTTCCCAGTGCGCCTATGTTTTTCATGTAGCTTTGCAGCACCTTGGCAACTTCCTGTGCGTGCGGCTTGATTTCCGCATCAGCCATTGCAGCTTTCATCGCGGTGTCGAATTTCCTTTCCTTATCGGCAAGCGCGCGAAGCTTTCTCTTCCAGCCTGCTGCGACAAACAGCTCAACTTTCGCAGGCTTTTCCTTCTTTATGAGCTTGAGTATCGAGGAAATGTCTTCGCGCACGCGGAGGATGTAATCCTCAGCAGCTTCAAGCGCGGGGTCTATCTTTGCCTCATCCGCTTTTGGAAGCTCTGCAATGGAAACGAAGTCTGCATCTTTAACATAGTGCTTCTTGCCAAGCTTCTCCCACATCTCCTCTGCCACATGCGGCATGAAAGGCGCGATGAGGGGCACCCACATCTCGAAAAACTCGCGCAGGCGCGGGGAGTGCGCGCGCTTGAGGTACCACTGCAGGTCGTTGAACGTGTTGTAGAAAAGCTCCCCGCTAAGCTGCCGCAGCTGGAAGCTTTCATACATCTTGGGCGCTGCCAACGCGCGCTTGTGCATGCGCGAGAGAAGCCATTTGTCCGCAATATCTTGCTTTCCGGAATCTTTCTTGCCGGCGTATTTCTCCATAGTTTCTTGCATAAATCTCAGGCGCGAAAGCACTCCCTCCACTGCAGGGCGGTTGAAGTCAGTGTCTGAGGACAGGTCTGCGCCTGACACCACCACAAAGCGGATGGCATCTGCCCCGAATTGCTTCACAGCCGCGCGTATGGGTATGATGTTGCCCATGCTCTTTGACATTTTCTTGCCGTCCATGAGCACAAACCCGTTTGTCACAGTTTGCCTGGGCCAGTGCTTCTTGGGAAACACGGCAACATGATTGAATATGAAGAAGGTGAGGTGGTTGTACACCAGGTCTGTTGCCGAGTGGCGGGAGTCCAATGGATACCAGTAGGAGAATTCGCGGTGCATCTCTGCTGCCTGCTTGGGAAGATGCTTGGCATCCCCAATGCCTAGGAAAACATAATCGAAAAGCTTCTCATCCAGCTCCTCAGGCTTCATCTTCATGGCAATGTGGGAAATTGCATAGAATGCCATGTAAATGGTGGAGTCTGAAAGCGCCTCTATCATTTTTGTCTTGTCAAACGGGAAGCGCGTGCCCAGGCCAGCTGCGCGAGTGCAAGCTTTCTGCTTGAGCCAGCCTATGGTGTATTCATAGTCATGCCTGGTTTTTTCAGGCAGGATGCTCATGCCGGAAAGGCATTCGCGCGCCTTTCCCTTCCACTCCTCGTCGCCATAGTCTATGAACCACTGGTCCTTCACTATCTTTACGCCCACCAATCCGCCAAAGCGCGAGTAAATGGGGGAGTTTGAAATTTCGTAAAGCGCAAGCGCGCTGCCATCCGCAATCATTTTCGCGCGTATCTTCTCTTTCGCTTCCATGCCTTTCATTCCTGAGAAGTCGCCCACCATCATTATGCCGCCGTGCGCCTCCTTCTTGTAAATCTCCGCTGTGGCTTCCTCCCCGCGCAAGTCGTTTTGGTTTTTCACGCCCATCTTTTCCACGAGTTCTTTTGCAGGGAAGCTGCCAAACCCCTCGAGCTTGAGCACCTGGACAAGGGATATCTTGCCCAAAAGGTTGGCATCGCGAAGAGCAAGGAAGTCAAGCGGCGCATGCGCGGGAACTGACATCACCACGCCGCTGCCATGCTTGGGGTCCACAAATGTAGCTGAGAAAATGGGAAGCGTGGTGCCTGTGAGCGGGTTTTTCGCTGTTTTCTTCATCATTTCAGCTGCGCTTATCTCGCCTTCCACGGCAAGGGGCAGCTGCATGGAAAGGGAAGGAAGCGCATCCTTGGCAATGTAGTATCTCTTGCCCTTGCAGGACGCTTTTACATAAGTTGCGGACGGATTCACCCAGATGTTGGTGACACCGTATATGGTTTCCGGGCGGTAAGTGGAGCAAACAAGCGCGCCATCCTCAAACGGGAAAAGCACGCCAGTCACTTCCTCTATCTGAGGGTCAAGGTCGCCTTTGGTGTCGTGCGCGCCAATCGCGGTCTTGCCCACAGGGCACCACGGCACTGGGTGCTCGCCCTTTGTTATGTGCCCTCCTTTCTCAAGCTTTGCAAAATGCCACTCAATGAACTTGTTGAATGCTGCATCATAGGAGTAGAATTTGCGGCGCCAGTCAATGGAATAGCCCATCTCGCGCATGCCCGCCTCAATCTCGCGCGAAAAATAGGCAACCAGCTCCTTGGGGTCGGTAAGCGAGGCGGAAACGTTGCGCGGGATGCCGTATATCTTCTCAAAGATGGAAAGGATTTCCTCGTCCTTGTCCGCAATCCTCTTCGCCATGGCAAGTATGGGCGTGCCTGTCACGTGGAAGCCCATTGGGAAAAGCACGTTTTTCCCGCACATCCTTTGGTAGCGCGCGTAAATGTCCGTTGTGGTGTACGTCCTCCCATGCCCTATGTGCTGGGGCGAGTTGGGGTAGGGAAAGGCAGCGGTAAGGTAAAACTTTTCCCCGCTGCCTGCCTGCGGGGCGAATATGCCTGCTTCCTGCCACCTCTTCTGCCACTTTTCGTCTATATTGTGCATGGCATTTTCTTCCCGCGCAAATTTTTAAAGACGCCCTCGCCTGCTCAGTTTTCCCATCAGCTTCCTTCCGCCCTCCTTCACTATCTCGCCTGTCGCCTCAATGCCCTCCTTCAGCATCTCCCCGCTCGACTCCGTGCTGCGGGTGACGATTTTGCGCGTGAAGTCCCAGCCGTTCATCACCTGCGCCACCGCTCCCTGCGTGGGGTAGACCGCGACTATCTTGAACACCATTGCCCTGTCCTCGTGCCTGTTCAGCACGTCCCGTCCGCGCGCGATGTGCGGGGCGAATATGAGCGCGACGGCAAGCCGCATGGCGCTTGAGAGCAGGAACACGAGCAGTATGCCTGAAAAGCCAAGCACGGCAAAGCCTGGGTAGGCGAAAAGGAAATAGCCCCCTGCAAGCGCGCCAAGCCCGTTTGCGAATGCCGAGAACGCATTGTACTTGGAGATGAAGGAAGGGCGCAGGTCCCTGCCCACCAGCCCCAACGCCGAGTTGAACACCGCCAGGTCATAGCCCGCCCACACAAAGCCGGAGAACACCTGGAAAAGCGCAAGCATCCAAAAGTCGGTTGAGAAGAGCCACAGGAAAGTGACAAAGGGCACTGCAAGCGCAGTGGCGATGAGCACCATGCGGTTGGTGAACCTGTCAATCGCAGCGCCCCAGTAGGGGAAGCATATTATCTTGGTGATTATGGCAATCGCCGTGAGCGCTCCCAGCGCCCCCACGTCCATGCCAAGGCTATGGAGCATGTAAGGCGTGAAAAAGGGCGAGGCGAACTGCACCGCGAAGTTCATGAGGGCGACGAATGCCAGGAACCAAAGCTCGTTCTTGTAGGCCGGGAGCAGGAACAGGTGCTTGAGCCTGATTTCGTTCATGAGCTTTATCTCATAAGGCACGTCCGCTGTCCTCACATGGTAATAGACCGTGAGCGCGCGCGCGGCAAACGCCACGAAAAAGACCGCGGAGAACGCGACAGCCGCGGAAAAGCCCATCTCCAGCCGGTTGATGGCATAGCCCGCCCCGAAAATGACCACGAACAGCACGAGCTGCATGAGCTTGTTGCGGTTGGCAAAGAACGCGGGGCGCTCGTTGGAATGCACGATGTCCGCCACCCAGCTTGACCAGGCTGGGTTGATGAAAAGCGCAGAGCCCACGCCTATGGAGAACAGCGCCACGATTATTTCCACCGATAGCGGGGCGGGCCAGAAGACCATGGCGGCAATGCCAAGCCAGGAAAGCGCCTGAAGGGCGGAGCCCGCCATCACCAATATCTTGCGGCTGCGCACAATCCTCATGGCGGAAAGCGAGAGGAACTGGAGGGAGGCGCCAAGGAACTGCGGCAGCGCCGCAAGCAGGCCTATCATGAAGTCCCCTGCGCCAAGAAGGACAAGTGCGGCAGGCAGGTAGGCGTCGCCCAGCCCTGCCATTACCGAATATGCCATGCCGTCCGCAGTGATTGCGCGCATGGAGCGCTTCCTTGCCTCAGAGCCCAGCCCCGCGCCCTCGTTTTCGTCGTCCATCAAGCCGCCTTTCCAGGGTTTTGGCAATAAGATTAATAAGGTTCAAGTGGGAAGGGCTTGCATGGCATTCAAGTTCAGGCATGCGCTCTTTGCAGCGGGCCTATTCCTTGTTTTCCTGGGGGTGGCCTCCCTCATGGTGGACATCCTCACAGTGCGCTCAGACCCTGGCGACGTCGAGGCGCTCTCGCGCGGGTTCGACACCATCTTCCTGTCGCTGTTCTCAGGCGTGCTCATGGGGATAGGCATAGGGCTCGTGTGCAACGGGTTTGTGCTCCACACGCTTGGCAACAAGCGCCACATCATCATCTCCGCGCTTTTCTCCGTCCTGTTCCTTGCGCTTGCCGCCTTTGCGGTTTTCCTGCGCGGCATAACCGCGCTTTACACCCTTGTGGCGTTCTTCGCGTTCATATCCGCATCGGCAACCTGCCTTTTCACCTCCCTTTGGTACGGGCTGTCAAGCGTTGCGAAAAAATACGTGCACGGAATGAAATGAGCGGCAAGTCGGCAAGCTATTTAATTCCCGCCCCCAAATCCTCCCATGCGCAGGCTTTCCATCCACAAGTGCATTGGCAACTCGCTCCACGGCTGGCACAGGGTGAAAAACCCCCTGCGCGTGTGCGCCAACTTCCTTCTTGTATATTCCGCGCGCTACGCCCCTTCCCTTTCCCTCAAGCGCTTCCTCCTCCGCATTGCAGGCGCAAAGGTGCAAGGCGGCGCGGCTTTCGGGCTGGGCGCGGCAGTGGACATCTTCTTCCCGGAAAACATATCAGTGGGCAAGGACGCAATCATAGGCTACAACACCGTGCTTTTGGGGCATGAATTCCTGCAGGGCGAGTACAGGACGGGCATGGTGGAAATCGGGGCGGCAGCCATGGTGGGGGCGAACTGCACCGTGCTTCCGGGCGTGAGGATAGGCGAGGGCGCGACAGTCTCCGCCATGTCGCTTGTGAACCGCGACATACCTGCATGGGAGGCATGGGGCGGAATCCCCGCGAAAAGGATAGGCAAAAGCGCGGGAAAGGGGAAGATGGGATGAATGCGAAGCTTCGCGAGGCGCTTTTCCTCATTGCAATCTTCCTCAACGCAGCCGCGGTCATCATAGGCGCCACGGTCTACCTTGGCCAGCTTTCGGAAACGCCAACGCACCTTCTCATATTCGTGCCAGACTGCCCCCTTTACGTCTTTCTCGCCCTCCTCATCCTGCTGGGGCTTGTGAAAAATGACATCTTCTCATTCATTGTATCTATTGGCATGGTGAAATACGGGCTTTGGACTGTGTTCGTGCTCATTTTCCACTCAGGCTACTATTTTTCGCCGGGCATGATTGGCATTTCCGCGGTTTTCGTGATAGGGCACATAGGCATGGCGCTTGAGGGGCTTGCCATCCTGCCGAAGAAAGCCGGGCTTCCAGCGCTCGCGCTGGCGCTTGCCTGGTTCCTGCTGAACGACTATTCCGACTATTTCCTTGGGACAGTGCCGCTCATCCCGCCTTCAGGCATGGGCATTGTGCGCGGCCTTACCTTTGCCTCCAGCCTGCTTCTCCCCCTGGCGCTTTTCGCATTCGCAAGCAAGCTTCGCGCGTGGGCGCCGGTGGCTTGGCTGCGGAAAATAATCTTGCCCAGCATCTAGGCGCGCCACCGCCCCATTTTTAAACCTATTTGCCCATGCAATATAACAATATTAAAGGCGAGGTGCAATCATGAACAGGGTGCTTGTCGGCGTAGCCAAAATATTCTCCCCATGTGCGTTCGAAAAGCCGGAAGAGCTTTTCAAAAAGGCAAAGGTGCTGATGGACGAGCACAAAAATTCGCTCATCAAGGACGACTTGTCAAAGCCGAACGCGGCAATCCCCCTGCTCAGCCGCGCAATCCGTCTTTACAACGAAAAGCTCAAGCGCGGAATTTATTCTTTTCATAACCCGGGCGGCCTCCAGGAAGCGCAATACCGATTGCTTGAGATAGAACGCCGCCATGCGTGCGAACTCAAGGTCCATGCCTATTCGGAGGTAGGCAACGAAAAAGCCGCGTTTGGAGCGGGCCGCGCAATAAGCACATACCTCCCCTGGGATGAAAAGCCGCAGCCAGATCCAATTATGCCATAATTGCGTGCATTCTGTTAAGCGATAATAATCGGCTCGGGCGCGTCCTTCTTTTCCTTTCCCTTTGCTTCCTTTTTCCCCCTGCCTTCATCCTGGGGTGGCGCGGCAGGCGGCTTGCCTTCGCCTTCGGGCTTCCCCTTGTCCTCTTTCTCCTTTTCCTCCCCATTCACGCCGCCTTCCGCATCAGCCGCGACCTTCTCAAGCGCGACCACCTTCTCGCCCTCGTCAAGCTTCATGAGCCGCACCCCGCCCGTGTTCCTGCCGATGATGCTCACATCCTTCACGAACAGGCGAATCATCTTGCCGCCGGATGAGACAAGCAAGAGCGAGTCGGTGTCCTTGACAGAGACTATTCCCACCACAGTGCCGTTCCTTCCGTGCGTCTTGATGTTTATCACTCCCTTGCCGCCGCGCGACTGCAGGCGGTACTCGGATATGTCCGTCCTCTTGCCATAGCCGTTCTCAGTGACAATCATCAAAGTCTCGGTTTCATCAGTCGCCATCCCCACCACGGTGTCCTTGTCTTCCAGGCGTATCCCAATCACTCCCTGCCCCGTCCTCCCTATCTCGCGCACGTCCTCCTCCTTGAAGCGTATGGCATTGCCCTGCGCGGTGGCAAGTATGAGCTCGCGCCTGCCGTCCGTCTTCTTCGCGTCGATGAGTGCGTCGCCATCTTTCAGCGTGATTGCAATGATGCCGCCGTTTCGGGGCCGCGAGTAGTCAGCCATGCTGCTGCGCTTCACAGTGCCTTTCTTGGTGAGCATGACAAGGTATTCCTTGTCGCTAAACGTCCTTGTCTTCACCCATGCGGCTATCTTCTCGCCTGAAAGCGAAAGCAGGTTCACAATCGCCTTGCCCATGGCATACCTTCCGCCCGAGGGCAGCCTGTGCACCTTCAGCCAGTGCACATTGCCCTTGTCGGTGAAGAAAAGCAGGTGGTCGTGCGTGGAGGCGAGCATGATGTCCTTTATCTGGTCCTCCTCCTTGGTCTCAGAGCCGATGACGCCCTTGCCGCCGCGCCTCTGCGCGCGGTACTCGGATATGGGCACGCGCTTGATGTAGTCGTCCTGCGTGATTATGACCGCGACGTCCTCTTCCGCAATCAGGTCCTCAAGCTCCACTTCGCCGTCATCCTCGATTATTTCCGTCCTTCTCCTGTCGCCGTACTTCTGCTTCGCCTCTGCAAGCTCCGCGCGGATGAGCCCGTAGATTTTCTTCTCGTCCGCAAGCACGCCCGCGAGGTACTCAATCGTCTTTGAAAGCTCCACGTCCTCCTCTCGGAGCTTCCCGCTTTCAAGCGCGGAGAGCTTCCTTATCTTCATCTCAAGTATCGCCTCAGCCTGCGGATGGGTTAGCGAAAACTCGTTCATGAGCGCATCGAGGGGCACCTTGGCGGTCTTTACGACCTTTATCACGGCATCTATCTTTGCAACCGCAAGCAGCAGCCCCTCCACCAGGTGCTTCCTGTCCTTTGCCACGCGGAGCTCGAATGCGCTCCTCCTCTTCACCACTTCTTTCCTGTGCGAGAGGAACTCGGAAAGCAGCTGCGGCATGGAAAGCGTCTTGGGCTCATTGCCCACAAGGGCAAGGTTGTTTATGCCGAAAGTGCCCTCAAGCTCGGTGTGCGCATAAAGCTGGTTTAGCACCACGTCCGCATTCGCGTCCTTCTTGAGAACTATCTCGACATGCATGCCCTTCCTGTCCGACCTGTCCGCAATGTCGGCAATCCCTTCCAGCTTCTTGTCGCGCGCAAGCTCTGCAACGTGCTTGATGAATTCAGCCTTGTTCACCTGGTAGGGAAGCTCGGTTATCACAATGAGCGTTTTCTTCTCCTTGGCAGTGACAATTTCCGCCTTTCCCCTCACGCGTATTATGCCCCTGCCCGTGGCATATGCCTCGGCAATGCCGCGCCTGCCCACGATATAGCCGCCCGTGGGGAAGTCTGGGCCGGGAATGAGCGTGCGAAGGGCATCTTGCGGCATGTTCGGCCTGTCTATCATGGAGACAAGCGCGTCCACTGTCTCTGACAAGTTGTGCGGTGCCATGTTGGTCGCCATGCCAACCGCAATGCCTGACGAGCCGTTCACAATGAGGTTGGGCACGCGGCAGGGGAGCACGAGCGGCTCCTTGAGCGTGGCGTCGAAATTCGGGGTGAAATCCACCGTCTCCTTTTCGATGTCAGTCAAAATCTCTTCTGCAAACTTCGAAAGCCTTGCCTCAGTGTACCTCATGGCTGCAGCATTGTCCCCGTCAACACTTCCAAAATTCCCCTGTCCGTCCACAAGCATGTAGCGCATGGAAAAGTCCTGCGCCATCCTCACCATGGAGTCGTAAATCGCGACGTCGCCGTGCGGGTGGAACTTTCCAAGCACCTCTCCCACAACGCGCGCCGACTTCTTGTGCGGCTTGTCATGCGTGTTGGAAAGCTCGTACATGGCAAAAAGGATTCTCCTGTGCACAGGCTTGAGCCCGTCGCGCACGTCCGGAAGCGCCCTGCCCACGATGACGGACATGGCATAGTCTAGGTAGGACGCGCGCATCTCCTTCTCCACTGCGCGCGGCAGTATTTTTCCGTGCTGGTAGCCCTTGTTTTCCTCTGCCATCCAAATCACACAGTAATCGCAATCACACGTCCAGGTTCTTCACTTCCTTCGCGTGCTGCTCTATGAACAGCTTGCGCGGCTCCACCGCGTCGCCCATCAGTATGGTGAATATCTCATCCGCCTTCATGGCGTCATCCACCGTGACCTGCAGCAATATCCTCGCGGACGGGTCCATGGTGGTGCTCCAGAGCTGCTCGGGGTTCATCTCCCCTAGCCCCTTGTAGCGCTGCACGCCCACTGATTCCGAGCCGCCCATTTCCGAAGAAAGTTTCTCCATCTCGGCATCAGAGTACGCGTATCTTTCATCCTTGCCGCGCTTGAGCTTGAATAGCGGCGGCTGGGCAATGAAAATGTGCCCGTTGTCCACAAGCGGTCGAAGGTAGCGGAAGAAAAGCGTGAGCAGAAGGGTGCGGATGTGCGCGCCGTCCACGTCCGCATCAGTCATTATCACCACCTTGTGGTAGCGCAGCTTCTTGATGTCAAAGTCCTCGCCAAAGCCAGTGCCCAGCGCCGAGATGAGCGTGCGTATGGCCTCGCTTCCCAGGATTTTTGTTATCTGCGCCTTTTCCACGTTCAGGATTTTTCCTCGCAGAGGGAGTATTGCCTGGTATTTCCTGTCCCTGCCCTGCTTGCTTGAGTTATGGACAAAAACGCCTGCTGCAAGCGCAAAGTTGTGCGTGCCTTCCACTTCAAGGTCATAAACATCCATCTTTTCAGCAAGGTGCACAATTTCCTTTGCCTTATGGTTGTAATTCTTCACAGCCTCAAGCATTTCTGCCTCGTTTCCATGGAAGAACCTTTCGGCAACAGTCTTCTTTTTGAGCAGGCTATGGTCTCTTGCCTTTATCCGCTCGCTTTCATATCCGTCCAGCGTGCCCTCCTTTTCCAGCACTCTCTTCATGCATGCCAGGCTGTGGGCATAGTATGTCTTATTGTAAGCTTCCTTCCGTTTCTTCCTGAACTCCGGCGTCCACTGCTTGCTGGTCTGGGCGCGCCTCCAATCCCTAAGCTCTGCGTTATCCCACTCTTTCTTTGCCATCTCTTTCAAAATGTCCTTGGCTTCCGGGTGGTCAGCATAATGCCTTTTCACCCGTTCAGACTGCGTTTTCCTGTTTTCTGAGTCAGACCAGTATTCATCCTTTATTTTCCTGAGAAGCTCTTTGTTGGCTTGGCGGTAAGCTGCATTTTCCTTGTAGAACTTTTCCCATCGCCCTGCCATGTATTTTTTGTATTCGCCGTTCTCCCACTGTTTCTTCGCCCTGGCGCTCAGCATCTTTTTCATGGTAGGCTTGGACATGAGCTTGCTTATTTTCTCCCTGTATTCCGGTTTCATGTGCGCTTCCCTTGCCTTTTGTTTCACGTCTTCACTGTGAAGTATTCTCCCCGCCATGGATGAATGCAGCGCAAAATGCGCCTCCTTGCCCATCCGCAGCAAATTGTCAGGATTATTGTTCCGTTTGTTGAAATCCACGTGGTGCTTATACGCACCTGCGGCGGGCAGGTATCTTGCATGTTCCAGGTTGTATCTGTCTGAAAGAATATGGGTGAATATCCACTTTGATGCCACTGGGTCAAGAACCATCTCATAGCCTTTGATTGTTATGCGCCCTTTCTTTTCCGAAAGTTTCCTGTAAAGCGGCATGATGGATGATTTCGATGCCAGTTGCTCTGCTTTCACATACTTGCCGTCCCTGAGCATGAACAGGTGGTCCGGGGTGCAGACAATTTCCTCGCCATTGTCAAGCACAACCTTTACGACTTCTGCGCCCTTTCTTGTCATTCTCGGATTCTTTATCAGCTCCACGCCAATTCTTCCATCTTCCTTTATAGTGTAGCAATAATTCTTCCTGCCTAGCCTGTCCTCTTCCACAAGCTCCTTGAAGCTCAGGCTCCTGCCGTCCGCAAGCGCCACCTTGGTGCCGCCTGAAAAACATCCGCCTGCAGAATCCCCCTCGACGATATATATCTCAGACTTTGCCGGGTCCTCTTCCGAGCAGTCAGCAAGCTTGCCGGGAAGCACGCCAGACTCCATGGCTCCCTTCCTTCTCACAAGCTCCCTGGCTTTTTGCGCAGCCTCGCGCGCGCTTGCAGCGCTTGTCGCCTTTTCCAGCATCTTTCGTGCCTCGGAAGGGTTCTCCTCAAGGTATTCCTTGAGCTTCTCGCCAACAATGGACTCCACTATGCCCTTAAGCTCACTGTTGCCAAGCTTGGTCTTTGTCTGCCCCTCGAACTGCGGGTGGGACAGCTTCACCGAAAGCACCGCGGCAAGCCCTTCCTTCAAATCCTCGCCGCTTATCTTCACTTCCTTCCCCTTGCCGTTGTTCTGCGCTGCATAATCATTGATGGTGCGCGTGAGCGCGGAGCGGAAGCCCACCAGGTGGAAGC
>JBAZTI010000014.1:16562-19448 GCA_041662045.1 Candidatus Micrarchaeia archaeon
GTGTTTATGTTGTTCGCAAAAGTGTAGATGTTGTCGTTGTACCCGTCATTGTACTGCATGGCGACCTCGACATCGACATCCCCGTCCTGCTTCTCGAAATGTATGATGCCGGTAAGCGGGACCTTGTTCTTGTTTATGTATTCCACGAAAGAGAGTAGGCCTCCCTCGTAGTTGCTCTCCTCGCTCTCGCCCGAAAGCTCGTCGCGCACCAGAATCCGCAGCCCCTTGTTCAGGAAGGAAAGCTCCCTCATCCTGTTTGCGATTATGTCGAACTTGAACTCGATTGACTGGAATATCTGGGAGTCGGGCTTGAAGCGCACTATGGTGCCCTTGCCCGTGGTGGGGCCAAGCTCGCGCACCGGCGTGACGGGCTTTCCCCGCTCGTAGCGCTGCCTGTAGTGCTTGCCGCCGCGCTTCACGTCCACTTCAAGCCATTCGGAAAGCGCATTCACGCAGGAGACTCCCACTCCGTGCAGGCCGCCTGACACCTTGTAGCTCTTGTTGTCGAACTTGCCGCCCGCGTGCAGGATGGTCATGACGACTTCCAGCGCGCTCTTGCCAGTCCCCTCGTGCTTTTCCACGGGTATTCCGCGCCCGTCGTCCGTGACAGTGACTATGCTTCCGTCGCCAAGCGACACCTCTATGTTCTTTGCATGCCCTGCCAACGCCTCGTCCACCGAGTTGTCCACCACTTCGTAAATAAGATGATGCAAGCCGCGCTCGCCTGTGTCGCCAATGTACATTGCCGGGCGCTTCCTGACCGCCTCAAGCCCTTCCATCACCTGGATGGACTTGGCGGTGTATTCGCCTGAAGAAGGGGCATTTTGCGCATCCTGTGCAGGCTGGGCGGCCGACTTAGGCTCGCTGGCAGGCGCTTCCTGCTTCTGCCCGATGCCCTGTTCAGCCTTCTTTGGCGCGCTAGCCTGCGCCCCGGCATGGGCATCCTTTGCCTCCTTCGGGGCTTTTTTTGCCTCAACAGGGGCCTCCTTTTTCGCTTTTCCTTCAGCCATTTTTACCACTAGTTTTTGTGCATTTCCTGCGCTAATTTTTTGCCAATTTCCAAGCTTCCAAGCCCGCGCGCCGCCAAGCGCATTTTACGTCGTAAAACCGACCTATTTCTTATGCCAAAATAGCTTAATAAAGGTATGCCTGGGAGGGGCTTTGCCCGTAATGTATTTCAGACCGATTTCTTTACGGGCAAACGGGCGACTTTACGGGCAAAAAGGAGCAAGGAGCTCAAACGCTATCGATGCGAATACCTATGGTTTCCTAAAACACCGAACAAACCAAAGTTTTATCCTAATCCAAAGTGCAAAAGTCCATATTGGGATAGACCGAGAAGAAACTAACCGCGCAAAATTAATAAAATATGCCAGCCCCCAAGTTTTTACGTCTTAAAGGTAACCGCGCAAAATGAATGTTTAAATAATGTTTGGTTTAAAATGATAGTATGGCTTGGACAAAACCAGCTGGTCATACTAAAGAACAGATTGACCACGCAGGGGATATGCTCTTAGAGGAATTGGTTCCTCCAGAAGAAACGGATAATGCAATCGAAGTGCTAAGCAATTGGCGTGCTTGCCACAGCTACCCGATGCATGTCTTCAAGGTTAGATTAAAATCAAAAGCTAAAGAAGTTGATAAAAATGCATTAGCAGTTCAACGTCTTAAACGTGTGCCTGCAATTAAAATTAAATTAGAACGTGACTATGGCAACGGTCGGAGAATTAAATTATCTGAAATGCAAGATATTGCTGGCTGCAGAGCCATTCTCTCTCATGTTTCACAGGTGAAGCGATTATATACCGACTATTATCTTAAAGGAGATATAAAACACGGTCGAGTAAAAATTAACGATTATATTTCACACCCGAAAAAAGATGGATATAGGAGTTATCATATCATCTATAGCTATCTTAGCGACAAAACAAGAAAAAAAGACTATAACGGTTTATTGGTAGAACTCCAATTCAGGTCAAAATTGCAGCATCAGTGGGCAACCGCAATTGAAATCGTCGACTTCTTCACTAAACAGGCTATCAAGTCAAATGTAGGAAGTGAACCTTGGAAAGAGTTCTTCAGACTGTTGAGTTCTGCTTTTGCTATGAATGAGAACTGCCCTATGGTTAAAGGCACACCTACAGATGAAAAAGAACTCTATCTTAAGATTAAAGAGAAAGAGGTAGAGTTGGACGTTATGAAACAAATGAATGGATGGATGAGGAGTTTTAACAATTTGAATAAGATGATGAAAACAAACAAGCAAGCAAGATTCTTCTTGCTGGACTTGGATATTAGCCGAGATGTCTTACGCGTTGGTTCTTATACACAAGAAGAGCAAGCGCAGGCAGTTAAGGATTACTCAGATATTGAAAAAAGAAATTTAGGAAAAAAAGAATATGATGTCGTGCTGGTTGGAGCAGACACCTTTAGCGAAATGAAGAGTGCATATCCAAACTATTTCGTAGATAGCACTGGATTCTTAAAAAAACTAAAGGAAATTGTTGAAAAATATTGAGTCTAATTCTCGTAAATTCATCACCTCAGCGCCTTGCCTTGTGCAATGTTTTTGGCAAAAAACTCTGGGTAGGATGAGGGACAGCAATTGACTTTACGGGCAAAGCCAAACTTAGGCAAAGACTTAAAAAGTAAAACCAATCTCCCCCCCAACTCAAAACTCTCGTGTATTAACACCACGATATTGTGCGCTATGCACTTGTTCAACAGCCGCTTGCTTTCAAACTCCCCCAATCCTCGTTTTCAAACGATTTTTATCTTCCCCACGAGCTCCTCAAGGAGGTCGTCCATGGTGAGCACGCCGGAAAACTCGCCCTTTTCATTCACCACCATGGCAAAGTGCCTGTTGTTCACCTGCAGATGCTCGAA
>JBAZTI010000015.1:0-19436 GCA_041662045.1 Candidatus Micrarchaeia archaeon
GCATTTCGGGATATTCAAGACGTTCCTGCTGCGCTACATCATACTTGCGCCCATGGCATACTGCATCTACCTGCTGCTTGCCTCAAATGACGCAAATGTGAGGCTTGCCGCGGTAATATGCCTCATCGTGCTTGAGCAGGTGCGGGACTGGTCGCTTCTGGCAACAGCCCGCTCCATAGCGAAGGGTAAATAAACCTTCATGAACGTAAAATCCGATGTTATGGGGTTAGCAGGAAATGCCTACTGGCGCTTTCTTTCCATTTTCAGGCTGGCAGATTCTTTCTGCCTCCGGCTGAAGGTTATGAAAAGTAGGCCAGCGCAAAGCGCTGGCAAGGCGACCAGTTTTCTGTCAGAGACAGAACAAAAGACGGGCATTTCTTGCAATTGTGTTATTTCGTGGCATATATTTAAAGGTTTGTATATATACTGACATAAAAAGCGACAAAAAGGTAATTTTTTGGAAAGCGAAAAGGAAAACAAAGGGGCGCACCATGAGCTTCCGGACGGAATAAAGGAGCTGGTGGAAATCCCAAGCGAGAAGAACGCACCTGACACTTCTTCATCCCCATCGAAAGAGCAGCAGCCTGCCCAGCAGCGCGAAAAGACGCCAAAGGAGCAGGAGCTTGATTCCCTGATTGCCAAGCGCCAGGCCATACTCGACTCCCTCAAGGCGAAAAACCCGCTTGTGTCCGAATCGCGCAGGAAAGTATCGTCCCTCATTGCCGCCATGCGCGGCAAAGGCGGGGGCAGGACCATGGGGCTTATGGAGGAGGCCGAGCGCATAGAGTTCGCAATCGCAACCGAAGCAGACACCCCCAAGAAGGAAAAGGAGCTCATCAAGCGCCTCCGCGAGGTGAAGGCCGAGATTGCCAAGAACAAGGAGCTGGATGCGGCCCGCAAGGCAGTGGACGCCGAAAGGCAAGTCTTAAACGCGCTGATGTCGGAAATCAGGGATTTGGAGCGCCAGCTCGTGGAAACCCGCAAGGCATGCGACGAGGCATATGCAATGGTGGTCTCCGAGCGCAAGGCGGCTTATGAGCAGCGGCAAAAAGGCAGGCAGGATCGCCAAGGCCGCCCTGAGCGCAAGTTTGACGACGCGCCCCGCCGGCGCGCCAGGCCGGAAAGGAAAGCCGAATACGATTCCGACATGGACAAGTACATGAAAGACTACGACGACACGGTCTCCATGGAGGAAATCGTGGTTTTCGAGAAAAAGGAAAAGAAAAAGGAAGATGAAAAGGCAGATTGATGGACCAGCCAGATTCCCAAAAAGAAATCTCCTTCGGCACCCTCCGCCTTTCCATTTTCCCGGCAGTCTATGAGCCCGCAGAGGATTCCTTTCTCCTTGCCACCTATGCTTCCAGCCTGTCTGGCAATATACTTGAAATTGGCTGCGGATGCGGCATAGCCTCCCTCTCTTCCGCGCAGGCAAATCCCAAAAACTCCGTGCTTGGCGTGGACATAAACCCTGCAGCAGTAAAGTGCGCAGGGGCAAACGCAGAAGCAAACAAGCTCCCAAATGCAAAATTCTCGCTTTCCGACTTATTTTCAGCCGTTCCGCTCGCGCAAAAGTTCGACTTCATCCTTTTCAACCCGCCCTACCTTCCCACCACAAGGGCGGAGCGGCTCGCCTCTCCTGCGGAAAACGCCGCATACGATGGCGGCGCCTCAGGGCTTGAGGTTTTCAAGAAATTCATTGCAAAGGCACCAGCGCACCTGTCAGCTGGGGGGTGCATCGCCGTAATTGCCACTTCCCTGAACAATGGCATTGACGCCGCGCTCTCCCTGCTCGATTCGCACGTAGGAAAGCCGCAAATCCTTGCGCAGGAGAGCTTCTTTTTCGAGAAAATCGCGCTTTTGGAGGCAAAAAAGCGCTGATGCGGCAAAAGCACACGAATAAAAGCCTCATCCCGCCCATTTTTTCCATGAAAAATCAATCACGCTTCCGGATAGTGCTTGTCGAGCCAGAATACGAGCTTAACTTAGGCTCGGTTGCCCGCGCAATGAAGAACTTCGGCTTTTCAGACCTTCGCCTGGTCAACCCCCGTTGCGACCCCGCGGGCTTTGACGCAATAAAGTACAGCAAGCATGCGCGCGAAATCCTTGAGGGCGCCAAAAAGTACAAATCGCTTTCAGCAGCAACGCGCGGCTGCAAATACGCGGTTGGGACAACCGGCGTGGTGTTCCGCCACTGGCACACCACAATCCGTTCCCCAATTTCGCTTGAGGAATTCTCAAAAAAGGCAAAAGCTGCGCCTGAAGGCAACATCGCCCTGGTTTTTGGCAATGAAGGCGTGGGGCTTTCGGAAAAGGACATCTCTTCCTGCGACTTTCTGGTCACCATCCCAACTTCGGACTCCTATCCCACCCTGAATCTCTCCCACGCTGTCGCAATCTGCCTTTACGAGCTTTCCACCTATGCCCCGCGCGCATATGTTCCATCTGGCGAGCGCGAAAAGGAGGCGCTAATCCGCGCGTTTAGCCTCATCACAGGCCAGTTCGCGCACGAGCTTCGAAATCCCAGGAAGGTAAATGTGGCATTCAGGCGCATAATCGGAAAAGCCATGCCAACAGACAAGGAATGCGCATCCGTGCTGGGCGTGCTTAGGCGCGCGGAACGGGAGATTGGAAAAAAACGGGGGAAAACATGAAACTTACGAAGGAAACAATCCTTCCGCACGTGGTAGATGCGTTGCTGGCAGCGCTTAGCCTGCTTTTCGTTTCTTTCAACTGGCGCTCGCCTTTCTTCCTTGTGCTTGCCCTACTGGCAATTGCAGCCACCATGATACTGTCAGGCAGGCACAGGAAGCACGACACCCTGTTTTTCCTGCTTGCGGGGATTTGGGGCGTCATGTCCGAGGCAATCGCGGTGAATTTCGGCGGCGCGTGGCAGTATTCAGGCTCCCCCATTCTGGGCGTCCCCCTTTGGCTCCCAATCCTGTGGGGCATAGCCGGCATATTCCTAGTCAGGCTTTCAGACACGGTAACAGAATTTTTCAGGAAATAGGCGCGAAGAAGGAGCTATCAGCGCGCAAAGGCGACTAATGCCTATTAATTCATGTCTGCTAACAATTCCACGGGTGCATGGCGTGATGAAAGAAAAAATACCTATATCTACAGGCGAAAGCCGTTTGTCAGCAACAATCTCTCAGGGCATACTGAAATTGACGCCCGAGCAAGTTCGCCAGAATGCACTGGATGCTGCTAAAGTAGTGTGTGCGTTCAACAGCATCAAAGACAGGCCGGTGGATTTCCAAAGGCGCTACCGCTAACCGAAATCAAACAAAAAAGGAAAAGCCTTACTTCTTCCTGCTCTTCACGATCTTCACTTTGGAAGGCGTGAGCAGTATCTTGTCCGTGTCGATGCGCGCGATGTCGCCGTTTATCTTGGTTATGTAGGACTTGATGTTGTCAATCGTCTGCTTGAGCTTGTTGGGCTGCTTGCTCATGGGCAGCACGTTGAGGAGAATGATGTTCTTCGCCTTGAGCTCCTCCATTATCACGCTCACGTCGTTCTCGGACTCAAGCGCAATCGGCTTTACGTAGAAATCGGCAGCCTCATGGAGCACGTCCACGTTTTCCATCTCGACGGTGTTCATGTACTCCTCGAGGTTCATGTCCTTGCCGACGCCGATGCTCTTTGTAATCTTTTCAAGTATGCCCATCTTCTCACCTCAGTGTTGTTTCTGATATTCAGAGTATATCTTAATAAGGCTTTGCGGCTCCAGATGAGTCCCAGCTACGTCTGGGAAAGTGGGTGGCATGAAAACTTTTTCCGAACTCCTCAACAAGCCGACGGTGTTCTCCGACCGCAACGTCCTCTCCCCCCATTTCGTGCCCGGCACCCTCCCGTTCAGGGATGCCGAGATAGAAAAAATCATGTCCTCTGTGGTGCCGGCGCTCAAGAACGAGCGGCCGCACAACATGTTCGTCTACGGAAAGACCGGCACGGGCAAGACGTGCTCGGTAAAGCACGTGCTTTCCAAGTTTGACGAGCATAAGGCGAATGCGAAGCACGTCTACATGAACTGCAGGATGTACAACTCGCGCTACCGCGTGATACAGAAAATCGCGAAGGAGCTCCTCCCTGCGCTTGACTCCATGGGCTTCGGGCTTGCCATGCTCTACGAAAAGGTGATGGAAGAGGTGGCGAAAGGCACCCACCTCATAGTGGTGCTGGACGAAGTGGACATGGTGAAGGACCTGGACGACCTGCTTTACACCCTCACGCGCGCGAACGACGAGCTGAAAAATGGCAGCGTGAGCATCATCGGCATCACCAACCGCGTGAACTTCAAGGACCAGCTCGGGACAAGGAGCAAAAGCTCGCTTTGCGAGAACGAGATGGTCTTTGCCCCCTACACAGCCACCCAGCTCCAGTCCATTGTGCGCCAGAGGGCGAAAATGGGCTTCAAGCCGCACGTGGTGGAGGACAGCGCGATAAACCTGTCTGCCGCCCTCACGGCAAACGACTCCGGCGACGCTCGCTACGCCCTCAAGCTGCTTTTGAAAGCCGGTGAAATAGCCGATGACAGGGGAATCACGAAGATTACCGACAAGGAGGTGGAGGACGCTCGCCGCTCGGTGGACACAGACATCGCGTTCGAGGCGATTTCCACCCTCCCCGACCACCAGCAGCTCGTGCTTTTGGCGATTGCCAACCTTGCGCTTGACAAGGGGAAGAACACCCGGCTCACAACCGGGACGCCTGACGAGGACGACTCCTTCCTTACATCCGGCGAGGTCTATGAAGGCTACTGCGTGGTTGCGCGCAAGCACCGAAAGCCGCGCAGGAGCGCGCGCTGGTACCGCGAGTATCTCAATGACCTGGAAATGCTGGGCTTGATAACCACTGTGGAATCCGGGGCGGGCATGAGGGGCAGGACGCGCCTCATACGCATAGGCTACCCTGCAACCGACGTGCAGAAAATCGTGGAAAAGAACTTCTCCATAATAGAGGGCAAATCCTGATTTTGCCGGCCAAACCTTTATAAGGTGTTAGTTTCTAATTTTTCATGGATTTTATGCTTGCCAGTGCGCGCAAGCAATTCGGGCAGGATTTGGCAAGGGATTTAATCCCTTCCGTATAGATAATATCGGGTGTGTTGATTGGACGGCATGGAAGACTTGGACTTCAAGAGCTGGCTCCTTCGCAAGACCGACGTCACCGCGCCCTCGCGCGAACTGGTCTACAGCAGCTGCTTCTCCGACAGGCTCATACAGACCAGCCTGCAGCCGCTTGCGGCAAAATACCGCTCGGCAAAGTCCGAGGATGAGCGGATAAAGGCGCTTCTTGAGGGGCAGTCTGCCATGGTGATGTATTCCACCCTCATTTACTACGTCCTTCCCTCTGCGCCAGCGCTGAAAAGGCAGATCAACTCCAATCCCGAGATGAAAAAGAACTTCCTCAAGCTGAAAGGATGGTTTGACGAGAACGGCGGGCCAAAAATCGCAGGCGACTATTACCAGGAGCTTGTGAAGGGAATTGGCAGCCATGAACCGTGGTGATTACGATGGTGATTTTCCAAGCAGTCGCAACTAAAAAAGAGTCCCTGCAGTATTTCCAGGACATGACTAGGGGCATGGGTATGTCGCCAGTGCTGATTGCGGCGTTAGCAGCCAAGACCGAGCGGTTCATGGAATTTACAGAGGGCTTCAAGCCTGCCGCAGTTCCTGGCAAGCAGGCAGCTCAGCCGCGGAACGACTGGATAGCCTGACCAAAGGCTGCCAAATAAAAATGCTGCCCCCGCTACTCTTCTTATGGCATCCAACGGCAAAACCATCTCGCTTCTTTTCGAGTCCATGCTCATGAAGCGCCTGCCTCGCACGGGCTGGCTGCACGTGGGCGCGCCGGAAGAGAGCATAGGCGCGCACTCGTTTGGCGTTGCACTCACCTCCCTTGCGCTTGCGCGCATGGAAAAGCTGTCTGAAGAGGAGGAGCATGCTCTCCTCCGCCGCGCGCTTCTGCACGACCTGCACGAGCTTCGTGTGGGCGACCTGAACGCAGTGACGCGCAAGTACACAAAGTCAGATTCGGTGCGCGCTGAGCGCGACCTTTTCTCAGGCACCCTTCTTGCGCCAGAGCTTGCCCTCCTGCAGTCAGAGCGCCTGCACACGCTTTCGCGCGATGCTGACAAGCTCGACCTTCTCCTCATGGCGATAATGAACGCAAACGCGGGCAACAAGGGCATGGCACCCTTCATCAAAAGCGCGCTTTCCGAAATAAAGAGCAAAAGCGGGACAAAGCTCGCAAGGCTCGCGCTTGCGAAATTGAAAAAATAACTGGCGCTCACTGGTCCATGAGCTCAAGCGCCTTTTTCACCGACATTCCCTCGCGGATGCCCAGGTCGTCCGCCCAGGTGGTGAACGCCTTTATCTTGGCCTTGAACATGTCCTCGAAAGTCTTCACGCCGGTCACGAACGCCGCGACGTCCCCGAACTTCTCGGACGCGTCTTTCGAGACATAGCCGCATGCCACATAGCCCTTCTTGGCTTTTATGATGAGGAGCGGCACATTGCCCAGGGGGAAGCTGACCCCGATGTATTCGCGGCCGTCATAAGATATTTTTTCCTCCATAAAACGCCTCCGTAGCTGTTTTTTTGAAGGTGGGCGCGCGCTCACCAGCGCCTTCCTGAATTCCAGCTTTCCGATGTCGGCCTCCGGTCCACGCGCGGCTCCCTGCCTGCGGTGCGGATGGCGCGGTTCTTCAGCTTCTCGAATATGCGCTTTGACTTGGCGCATGAAATGCAATAGTGCTTCTCCACGTGCGTGGACGATTTCACGTCGTCAGCCGTCTTGAGGTCTGTCGAGTAGACGTTCATCGTGTTGTAGGTTATCATCTTGTCGCGCGGTATCGTCCTTCCGCACGCGTCGCAAGTCCCTAGCCTTTCCCTTCCCCTCGTCTTGTTGGCCATGAATACCACCGTTATTTCTCCCTTATCTTTATCGCGTACCTTCCAGGCGCCTTGATTTCAAGCTTCTTGCCTATTTCGGACTTCTCAGGGTCCAGCACCACTAGCTGGCCCGAGAACTTCTCGGTCAGCTCCTGCGACTGGCATGCCGGGCACTGCTTCTCGTCAGTAACAATGAGACGGCAATTCTTGCAAGCCTTCATCAAAACCACCAATCACTCCTTCTTCTTTTTCTTCTCCTTCTTCTCGGCCGATTCCTTCTTTGGCTCGGCGTGCGGCTTCGCATCCGCGCCCTCGGGCGCCTTCTTCGTGGAAATCCACTCGTCCTTGCCAAGCCCGTCCGGCCTCATGGTGAGCCCTATCTTTGTCTCAGGGATGTTGTTTTTCATGCTCACAGTGGAAATCTTTGCAAACACATGGTCGGACTTCTTCAAAAACTTCTTGCTCTCCCTCCCCACGAACGTCTGCGTCTTCTTGTTGTATGTGAGGAAATCATTCGCTATCTGCGACAGGTGCACAAGCCCCTCTATGGGCCCAAGCGTGACAAAGGCCCCGAACTCCACCACTTCGGAGACCTCGCTTTCGATTATCTCGTTTATCTGGGGAAGGTAAGTGAGCGTGTCAAAGCCAACGTCGTAATACGCGGCGTTGTCGCCGGGTATCACCAGCCCGTCGCCCTCAGGCTTCACGTTCCAGACCGCAAGGGAAACCCCTGTGTCCTTGTTCACCCGCCTCTCGTATTTCTCGCGCAGTATCTGCGTGAGCGCCTCCTCAAGCTTCATCGAGAAAAACTGGGCAGGAAGCCTCACCCTATCCTTGCACGAAAGAACATAGTACATGCATCCACCATCCGCTGTCTCCGCCAATCCATAAACGAACTTGAGCCCGTATCCTAAGGGCGGATTTTCCTTCTCGTTATTGCCCCGAAAGCTTAAAAAAGTGCCCCCAAAGCCGCGCTCCTACTGTTTTTCCAACTTTTCATAGGCTTTCTGCATCTCAAGCGCGTCCTTTTCCAGAAGCGGCGACTCGCAAATTGCCCGCCCGCCCCATCCGCTCTCCACCCACGCGGCAGCAAGCGGCTCAAATGGCGGCGAATTCGAGGAAATCGGCAAATGGTTCTTCTCCCCCGCCTCGATCATCTCAATGCCCGAGAAGTGGCAGTGGAAGTTTTTCGAGGCGGCAGAGCCCAGGCGCCTTTCCATCTCCTCCAGGATGCGCGAATAATCCTCCTCTGCCTTCAGCCTTGCCTCGCGCGCGTGGTAATGGGCAAAATCAACAACGGGCATCACCTGCTTCAGGCCGAACTCCTCCGCAAGGCCGATAATCTCGTCAAGGCACCCATACGCGCTTTTCTTGCCAGTAAGCTCCGCGCCGATTGCCACGCCCTTGATTTTGCGCGCCTCCATCCCATCCAGGCAGCGCTGCAGCGTGGACTCCACCAGCGGCTTGCATTCCTGCGGCGTGCGCCCCATGTAAAAGCCCGGGTGTATCACAATGGGGGTTGCGCCCAGCCAAAAAGCAGCCTGCGCAGTGGCGACTATGTGGCGGACAGTGCCCTCAAGCTTTGCCTCCTCCTTTGCGCAGCAGTTGATGTAGTAGGGCGCATGGCAGGAAAGAAGCACATCGTTCCTTTTCGCAGCCTCAAACGCCCCGTGCGCAGCCGGCTCTCCCATCTTCACTCCGTGCACAAATTCGACTTCCATTGCGCCAAGCCCGATTTCCCTGCAGTAGGCAATGCCTGCCGCAGTCCCCTTCCCCGGCGTGCCAATCGGAATGCCTGCTGGGCCGAAACGCATCATTCGCTCGCCTCCCCAAGTTCCTTTTCTTCCTTTTCGCCCATTTTCTTCCCGATGAACGAATAAAGCGCCAGCTTGAATGCCTTTAGGGGCAGAAGCGCGCATTTCAGGCGCGTTGGGCCCGGCGACACGCCAAGCAGGGAAAGCACGCGCTCCTTGCCGGTTGCGCGAGCCTTCTCAACACCCTTTCCCCTCACTTCCTCGGTGAGCATGGACGCGGAAGCAGTGCAAATCGCGCACGCCTGCCCGTCAAACGAGGCCTCCTCCACAATGCCGTTATGCATTTTCAGGTAAAAAACAATGTCGTCCCCGCAAAAAGGGTTTATGGCATGCCCGCTGCCGGTGGCGCCTTCCATTTTTCCGCGGTGATGCGGCCTTTTGTAGTGCTCCAGTATGTTTTCTCGGTACAGCTCCCCGCTCATGAAAGCACCCTTTTCGCGCGCTTCACCGATTTGCAAAGCCTTTCCGCTTCCTCTTCCGTGTTGTAAAGGTAAAAGCTTGCGCGCGCAGTCGCTGCAACCCCTAGCGCGTTCATGAGGGGCTGCGCGCAGTGGTGCCCGGCCCTTATCATCACGCCGTCGTCCGATGCAAACTGCCCGATGTCGTGCGCGTGCAATCCGCCCACGTTGAACGAAACTATGCCTGTCTTCCTGCCATTGCCGTAAACCTGCACGCCCCCCGCTTCCTCCAGCCAATCCGCGCAGGCCCTGTGCAGCCCCGATACATGCCTTTCAATGGCAGCCATCCCGATGCCGTCCAGGTAATCGATTGCAGCCGCAAGCCCGGCTGCGCCTGCCACGTCCTGGGTGCCAGGCTCGAATTTCTGCGGCGCGCGGGCAAACGAGGAGCCTGAAAGCGCCACGCTTTCAATCGCGCCCCCTCCCCCGAATACCGGCTCCAGCCCCTCGGCAATTCCCTTTCTCACATACAGCACGCCCACTCCTGTCGGCCCCAGCATCTTGTGCGCGGAAAATGCGAAAAAGTCGCAGCCCATGCCGTGCACATCCACTTTCAGGTGCGGCGCCGACTGCGCGCCATCCACAACCGAAAGCGCCCCTGCCTTTTTCGCCAGCCTGCAAAATAATGCGGCGTCATTCACGGTCCCCAGCACGTTGGATGCGTGGGTGAAGGACAAGGCGCCGGGGCGCCTCTCCAGCTGCTTTTTCACGTCTTGCCTGCAAAGCCTGCCATGGCTCCGCATCTTCACATAGCCGATTTTTGCCCCCGGCCCCTTGGCGGCAAGCTGCCAGCTGACGATATTGCTGTGGTGCTCCATTTCAGTAAGAAGGATTCGCTTTGCGCCCATCCTCTCCACGCAGAAGCGCGCTGACAGGTTCAGCGCCTCGGTGGCATTCCTGGTGAAAACTATCTCTGAAGGGTACGCGCCGATGAAGCGGGCCACCACGTTCCTGGCATTCTCATAAATCCCGGTCGCCTCCTCTGCAAGCGCATGCCCGCCCCTGTGGGCATTGGCATTGGAATTCTCATAGTAATCCCTCATGGCATCAAGCACCGCCCGCGGCTTTTGCGCGGTTGCGGCATTGTCCAGGTAGGCAAGCCCCTTCCCATTTATCTTCCTGGCAAGGATTGGAAAGTCCTCCCTGATTTTCCCGACGTCAAAAGCCATCCAGCCCACCCATTTTTTCCAGAATGCGCCTTTCCACCTGCGCTGCAAGCCCGCTGTCAATCTTTGCAGAGGCGACAGGCTCGAGCAAAAATCCCAGAAGTATCATCCGCCGCCCTTCCTTGCCGTCAATCCCGCGCGCTCCGAGGTAGAACAGCTCGTCTGCCGAAACAGGCGCCATTGCCGCGCCATGCCCGGCCTTGACCTCCCCGGTTTTCACTGAGAGCATGGGCACCAGCCGCATGCGCGCATCGCGCGAAAACAGGAGGCTTTTTGCCACGAAATGCGCATCCGCGCCTTTTGCTTTCCGTGCAATCTCCACATTCCCCTCCAAATCAACTTGCGCGCTTCCGGCTGCAGCATACCTGAAATGCGAGCGGGAATACGAGCCTTCCTTCCCGTGCAAATGGCTGGTGCGCGCAATCAGCCTCTGCGAGCCGCCCAGCAGCCCGATTTCATAGTGCTCGCATTTGCTTGCCTGCCCCTGCTCCACAGACACGCTGTATTTCGCCTCCTTGCCGCCCAAGTGGCAGCCCACCAGCTTAAGCGATGCGTTTTTGCCTATTCTTGCCTCTATCTCAACCGCCAGGTCCTTGTCTGCAGGCGCCATGCTGACAATGGCAACTTCCGCTTCCATGCCGTCCTTGACCTCGATGGTTTCCTTCTTCGAACTGGTGATTTCCACCAGCCTGGCTTCCTTGTCTTTTTTGCTCTCGCCCATCATCCCACTGCACCTTCCATCTCCATTTCCACCAGCCTGTTCATCTCAACCGCGTACTCGAGCGGAAGCTCCTTCACAATGGGCTCGATGAAGCCGCGCACAATGAGCGAAACAGCCTCGTTCTCGTCGATTCCCCTGCTCATCAGGTAGAAAAGCTGCTCGTCGGAAATCCTCCCGACCGCAGCCTCATGCTGGATGATGGCATCATCCGAGCGCACGTCGATTACAGGCACGGTTTCGGCAATCGACGCCTTGTCGGCAATTATGCTGTCGCACCTCACATTGGCTTTCACGCCCGTGCAGCCCTTGCCAACATGCAAAAGCCCCCTGTAGCGCACCAGCCCCCCGTTCCTGCAGATGCTTTTCGACACCACCCGGGACGAGGTGCCAGGCGCCATGTGGAGCACCTTTGCTCCGGTGTCCTTCACCTGCCCCTCGCCAGCGAGCGATATGGTAAGGTGCTCTGCGCGCGCCCCCCTCCCAACCAGCATGCTGCACGGGTAGAGCATGGTGGTGCCAGAGCCCAGCGTGCCGCCCACCCACTCCATTATCGCATCCTCGGAAACAACCGCCCTTTTGGTGTTCAGGTTGTAGACGTTCTTGCTCCAGTTTTGGATGGACGTGTAGCGCACGCGGCTGCCTTTGCCTGCGAAAATTTCCACCACCGCCGAATGCAGCGAGTCCTTGGTGTAATGCGGGGCAGAGCAGCCTTCGATGTATTGGACTGATGCGCCCTGCTCAGCGACAATGAGGGTGTGCTCCATCTGCCCAAAGCCCGGGTAGTTCATCATGAAGTAAATCTGAAGGGGCTGGGGCACCTTCACGCCCTCGGGGACATAAACAAAGCTGCCGCCTGACCAGAATGCGCCATGCAGCGCGGAGAACTTGTTGTCCTTCGCAGGCACGCAGCGCGTCATGAAATAGCGCTTCACAATTTCGGGGTACTCCTTCACGGCCGAGTCCATGTCCGTGAATACCACGCCAAGCTCGGAAATGCTCTTGCGGAGCGACTTGTAAAGCACCTCGGAATCGTACTGTGCGGACGCGCCAGACAGGAACTTGCGCTCCGCCTCGGGGATGCCCAGGGCGTCAAAGGTCCTGCGTATGTCTTTCGGGACCTCTTCCCACCTGGTTGGCTCGCTCTCCTTCCCCTTTGGCCGCACAAACGCAGTCAGCGCATCCAGGTCAAGCCCGGACAGGTCTGGCCCCCATGCCGGCATGGGCTTTGACTTGAAAATTGCGAACGACTCCAGCCTTTTTTGGAGCATCCAACCAGGCTCGCCCTTCACCTCGGAAATCTCGCGCACGAGCGCCTCGGTGAGGCCCTTCTCGCTTGTCTTGTAGCCCACATTCAGCTTCTCTTCCCCTGGCACGGCTGTAAGCAAGGCATCCCTGCCATAAAGCTCCCCGATTTTAACCTCCATTTCGGTCATTGAAGCGCCCACGAATACCCCTTTTCCTCGATTTTGTGCGCCAGCCTTTCGTCCCCCGAAGCAACGATTTTCCCCGCATGCATCACGTGCACCCTGTCCGCCTTGATGCCGCGCAGCACGCGCGCATAGTGCGTTACGATTATCATGGACATGCCGTTCTTCTGTATCTTTCCGATTGCTGCGCCCACCCGCTCAAGCGCATCAACGTCCAGCCCAGAGTCGGGCTCGTCAAGCATGGCAAGCCTGGGCTCAAGCACGGACAGCTGGAGTATCTCGCTCATCTTCCTCTCGCCACCTGACATGCCCTCGTTTATCCCGCGCGAGATGAACGAGCGCGCCAGGCCGATTGCCTCCGCCTTTGCGGCAAGTATCCCCTCAAACTCGGAAACTGCCATCTCGTCGCCAAAGCGCGCCGCATACGCGCGCCTCATGAAGCTTGCAAGCGCGATGCCCGGCACCTCTATCGGGGACTGGAAGGCAAGGAACAGCCCCCTCCTCGCGCGCTCGTGCGGCTTGAGCGCCAGGAGGTCTTTCCCTTCAAACACAGCCTCTCCAGTCACAAAATATTTCGGGCTGCCTGCAAGCGCGGACAGGAGCGTGGACTTGCCGGAGCCGTTCTGCCCCATGATGACGTGCACCTCCCCCTCGCCAACATCAAGCGAAACGCCTGATATGATTTCCTTATCCCCAGCGCCCGCGCGCAGGCTTTTCAGAGATAAAATTGCCATCAAAACCTACCTCTTCCCGGCTTTCATGCAAATTGCGCAGGGGTCGCGCCTTCCAAGCGCGCTTCCCTTTGCAATCACCACTATCATCGATATGCCGGCATCCATGTCCCTTGCCTTCACTTTCCCGGATGCGAATTTCCCCGCAAGCGCCGCGCACCCCTTCCTTGCGGCAGCAGGCAGCTTCCCGGCCCCCCGCTTGCCCGATATGTACTGGGAGACTGCCGCTTCGCTCGTGCCCAGCGCGGAGGCAATTGCGGCGCGCGGCACCCCCTCTTTCTCCATGCAAAGCGCAAGCTGGCTGCAGACCGAGGGAAGTATCCTCCAATGCACCTCTGAGCAGGGCAGCATGCAATCTACTCCTTCTTATTAACAATTGTTAAAAACCATTGCCCTACTTGAATATCTCGCCGGTCTCCTCAGACCAGAAAAGAAGGTCCAAATGCTGCATTGGGATGCCTGCGCGCGCGCAGAATTTTTCCATTTCCTTTTCCATTTGCAAATAGCGCTTCCCGGTAAGCGTTTTCGGAAGCTTCTTCACCGCGCCGCACTCCACCAGGTTCTTCATTATGTGCCTGTCCAGTATGGCAAGCGACTTCCCCCTCCCGACATTGCGGAGGTAGTGGCTGGCTTCCTTCAGGCCCAGCCCCTTGACATTTTTCAGGAAATATCCGCGCGCATGCCGCTCGCTGCCTGAAAAGGTAGCGTGGGAAAGGAGGGCAAAGCCATCCTCTTCAAATTTCTCGCGAGCCTCCACTAAGTATCCCGCCTTGTTGTTGTGGAAGCGCGTTTTCGTAGATAGGACCCTGGCAATCGCCGCAGCATCGCCATCAAGCAGCAGCTTCTTCTCTTTTAGCTCATGGATTGCGGCATCGCACGAGCGCGCCTTGCTCTGCGGGGTGAGCAGGCAGAAGCAAAGCTCCTCGAAAAGCCGCCGCCCCCCTTTCCTGCCCACTGCCTCGAAATGCGCCAGGCGCGCCTCGATTTCGCGCCGCTGCCGCGCGTACCTTGCGAGCAGTTCCTCGCGCTTCATTTCCTTTCCTCCAGTTCCCCGTGACCGGGGCATAACAGTTTGTACGGGATTTTTTCAATGCGCGCCAGGCTTTTCCCAATTTCCTCGTCGCTTCCGCCAAGGTCTGTCCTTCCATAGCCGCCGCCCGCAAATTTCGTGTCCCCTGAGAAAAGCAGGCCGGTCTTCCTGTCAAGAATGCAGACGCTTCCGTCCGTGTGCCCGGGGGTGTGGAAGATTTCCAGCAAATGCGAACCAAACGCAAGCGGAGCCATGGGGTTCTTGCGCGCGTTTGGCGGCACTTCGATATATTCGCCTCCAAACCTGAACTCTGCAGGGTGCAGCAGCACTTCCTTCCAATCGGGCCTCACTCCGCGCGTGTGGTCAAAATGCCCGTGCGTGAGGATGCAGGCGTCCGGCGTGAAATCAATGGGCGCCTTGCCATCCCCGCTGTCAATGAGCAGGCGCTTTCCGCTTTCTTCAATGAGATAAACCGTGCTGCACGTCCGCCCGTCAGTGCGCAGCATGTGCGTGTGCCGGGCGATTTTCTCAAAGCCAGGCACTAAATCCGCCTCTTTATGCTGAACTTGCCGGAAGGGAGGGCCAGCAGCACCTCGTCGGGATTTGCAGAAAGCGCCTTGGCAAGCTCTTGCGCAGCCTTGCCTTTCTCCTTTGCCCCTGGGAATACCTGGTACGGCAAACCGGCAGCATCAGGGTGCACAAGCGGCAGCCCGGCTGCCACGCCTTCCTTCACACCAACCGCAAGCCCCAGCGCAGTTCCCCGGAACCATTCCCGCTCCCCGGCAATGGCAAACCCGCCTGCGCCGACATAGCCTCCCTGCGCATGCTTGGAAAGCTGCTCTTTTTTGACGGCATAGACGTCCACGCCGGCTGCGCCTGTTTTCCAGGCAGAGGAGTGCGATGCAGCAAACTGGGCAGCCTCGGCTTTCTCCTGCCCGCTTGCATCCTTGCCTGCCTGCAGGATGGTGGCTGGCGCGCCTTGTATATCCGCATGGAAGAACAGGTCGCCCTCGCCCATTACCTTTGCCACAAGAAGGTCATTCTGCTTTGCATCCCTGCCGGCGACCACGAGCTTCCCTCCGGATGTGCGGAACCAGCGGTATTTCTCAAACCATTCCTTCTTCCTTTTCATGGCTGGCGCCACAGAAGCCTCCGAGTCGGCGCGGCCCTTCTGCCTTTCCGCCTCGGCAATCTCCCGTTTCGTTTCCTCAATCGCCTTGCGCGCTCCCTCCGCCTTCCTGGCAAGCTCCTTTGACAGCGAGTAGTGCGCCTCGGCATTCTCCCGCGCCCCCTTGCGCCAGTCCAGGGTGAGTTTCATGGCAGGCTTTCATCCGTGAGCCTTTTTAGCACTTGCCATGCAGATGCCTGCCCTCGCGCGCGCGGGCGCGCGCGTTCGGAGGGGCGAAAGGATTTAATACCCTTCCCAATTTAACCCTCATTCGCGCTTTGTATGCATATATGTATGCAATAGTAGTGTATGCGCTCTTGGAGATGGTTTGATGAAGATAAGCGAACTCAAGTCTGGCGTGGGCAATGCCAGCATAGAGGCCGAGATAGTGAGCATGGAGGAGCCCCGCGAAGTGATGGGCAAGTTCGGCAAGCGCCTGCGAGTGGCATCCGCAAACCTCAAGGACGATTCCGGCGAGATAGTGCTTTCGCTTTGGAACGACGACGCGGACAAGTTCGCGCAGGGCGACAAGGTGAAAATCACCGACGGCTGGGTGTCGGAATACAAGGGGCAGCTGCGGATCTCTGCCGGCAGGAATGGCAAGATCGAGAAACTCTGATGAGTTTCTCTCTCGCAATGTGCATTTTCGGCGAGACGAAAATGCATCAGACTTCGGCTCCGCCGAAGCTGAACGCCTCGGGGCGTTATGCGATCGAGAAGCAGTAAAGTTCCAAAAGCAAATATGAATGCACGGCGGCGCCGTGCATTTTCACTTTTATTTTTTTCAAATATCCCAATTTTCAGGCAAACATTTACCGAGGTGGTACGAATGGCAAAGAATCTAGAAGGGCAACAGGTCATGGTTATGCCGGAAGGCAGCAACCGCATACTGGGGAGGGACGCGCAGCGCACCAATATCGCGGTTGCGTATGCGGTGGCAAACATCATAAGGACCACGCTTGGCCCCAAGGGAATGGACAAGATGCTGGTATCCGAGCTTGGAGACATCGTGATCACCAACGACGGCGCCACTATCCTCGAGGAAATGAACGTGGAGCACCCTGCGGCCAAGATAATGGTGGAGATTGCAAAGACGCAGGACAAGGAAGTGGGCGACGGCACCACCACAGCAGTCATGCTCTCGGGCATGCTTTTGAAAAAGGCAGGCGACTTATTGGACCAGGACATCCATGCCTCAACAATCGTGAAGGGCTATGACCTGGCTGCAAAGAAGTCGAGCGAAATACTTGCCAAGCTTGCCACCAAGGTGGAAATCAAGGACACCGCAACGCTTGAGAAAATCGCGTCAATCGCAATGGGCTCCAAGTCCATCGGCGTCGGCGCCTCCAAGGACAGGCTTGCAAAGCTCGTGGTGCAGGCTGTCACCCAGGTGGTGGAGAAGCGCGGCGACACATATGTCGTGGACGACGAGCTCATCAAGATAGAGAAGAAGTCCGGCGGCGACATCAACGACACCGCGCTCATCTCCGGCGTGCTTGTGGACAAGGAAATCGTGCACCAGAGCATGCCCAAGAACATAAAGAACGCAAAGATTGCGCTCATCGACTGCGCGCTTGAGATAGAGAAGACCGAGATTGACGCAAAAATCGAGATAACCTCCCCCGACCAGATGCAGGCTTTCCTCGCACAGGAGGAAAAAATGCTGAAAGACATGGTGGAGAAAATCTCTGCGACCGGCGCGAACGTGGTGTTCTGCCAGAAAGGGATTGACGATGTCGCCCAGCACTACCTCAACAAGAAGGGCATCTCTGCCGTGCGCCGCGTGAAGAAGTCCGACATGGAGAAACTCCAGCGCGCGACCGGCGCCAAGGTGGCAACCACCCTGGACGACCTTTCGGCAAAGGACCTCGGGGCGGCGGGCGACGTGAACGAGAAGTCCATCGCGGGCGAGAAGATGGTCTTCGTGGAGAACTGCAAGGACGCGAAGTCCGTGACCATTTTCGTGCGCGCCTCGACGGAGCATGTTGTTTCGGAGGGCGAGCGCGCGCTAGTGGACGCAATCGGCGCGGTCTCATCCGCCATAGAGGACGGCAGGTATGTGACGGGCGGCGGGTCCACCGAGCTTGAGCTTTCCATCCAGCTTGGGAGATACGCCACAGAAATAGGCGGCAGGGAGCAGCTTGCAATACAGGCTTTTGCAGAGGCGCTGGAAACCGTTCCGCGCACGCTTGCGGAAAATGCTGGCATGGACGCGATAGACGCGCTCGTGTCGCTCCGTGCCAAGCACAAGAAGGAGGATGGCTTGCACTTCGGCGTGGATGTCTACGCAGGAGCCACTGCCGACATGAAGGGGCTTGGCGTGTACGAGCCCCTCAAGGTCAAGACCCAGGCAATCGCATCCGCCTACGAGGCGGCAAAGATGCTCCTGAGGATTGATGACATGATCGCCTCCAAGGGCAAGAGCGGCGGCATGCCCCCGGGCGGCCCCGGCGGCATGGGCGGCGGAATGGGCGGGGACTACTGAGCTTCTTCTTTCTTTCTTTTTTGTTTTTATTTTTTACCCCAGCGCAAGCGCGCTTGAGCTTGCAATTGAAAAGATTATGAGCGCAAGCGGCGCGCATATGGCAAAGTAAATGGCCGAGCGCGCGGGATTGGACTCCGTCAGCGAAAGAAGGAGGGCGGAGAGCGCGGCATTGAGCACAAGGTATGCCTGGCAGGCCAGTGCGAGCGTGACGAGGAGCGAGGCATCGGGCCGCTCCGTACCGCCTGCAACGGATGCGCCTGATAGGGAGGGCGCGAGAAAGACGACCGTGCCAAGGATTATCGGCACCAAAAGCGCGGACGAGGCCAGCACGGTGTAGCGCTGGATGGAAAGGAGCGCTGCCCGCTCGCGCAACAGCGCGAAAAATGAGACGGTGTCTGCCGCGCACTCGCGGAGCGCGGCATACATGTCTGCGCCAGTTTCATAGGCAACGACGATGAGGGCGAATGCGCGGCTGGCAAGCGGGGCGGGGCAATGGCGCGCGGCAGCTTGCATGGAGGATTGGAAGCTGTCCCCTGCCTCCTGCCTTGCAAGCGCGAGCGCAAACGCGTCAGACACCCTGCCAAACCCTCCCCTTGCAAGGAGCGCCAGCATTTTTTCGGCTGACAGCAGCCTGTGCGTGGATGCCGCGGTGTACAGCGCATCCGGCAGGAGCTCCTCGGCGCGCTTCAGCTCAGCCTCGGAAAAGTAGGCGGCCAGCGAATAGATTGCAGGCCCTGTGCAAATTGAGAGGAAGGCGAACATGGCATTTCCCGCAGCAAGGCAAAGCGCGGCAAGCGCAAGAGAGAGCGCGGCAAGCGCGATGGCAAACCTCCTGCCATCGATGCGCATGCCCCTGCTTGCAAGGTACTCTTCCAGCATGCCCGGCGCCTTCTCGTTCTTCACAGGAGGCAAAAGCAGGAACATGGCGCCCAGCGCAGCGGCATCTAGGGCCGGGAAAACAAGCAGGAACGCCAGCCACACCTGCCACTGCTGCACCGGCTCCGGCAGGGCAAGGGGCGAGACAGCCGCAAACACTGAAAAGAAAGAGGGGACGAGCGCTGAGACGGCTATGAATGCTATTGCGAGCAGGGAAAATTTCCCGGCCTGCTCGCGCATGCCGGAAACCTGCGCGGCCGCCAGCTCGTCCGCCAGCCTGCGCAGCGGCTCGGTGCCCTTGCCGGTCTCATACATCGTGGAAACAAGCTGCAGGCTGCGCTTGAGGGGAAGCGAGCCTGTGGACGAGGACAGGCGCGCAAAAGCGGCCTGTACGGATGCGCCGGACGCCATTTCGCTCCTGGCGGATGCGAACTCGCGCGCAAGCTCGTATTTTCCCCGCGCAAGCTTCTCGATGCACAGCTCATAAGGGACGCCGATGTCGATGTGGATGGCAAGCTCGCGCAAAAGGTACGGGAGCTCGGATTCCACCAGCTTTTCCCTGCGCGAGGCAAGGATGAAAGGAAGTTTCAAAAAGAACAGGAAGAGGCAGCCAAACGCAAAAAGAAAGAAGCCAACCGACAAGATTGCGTCTGAAAAAACCAGGGC
>JBAZTI010000016.1:0-19062 GCA_041662045.1 Candidatus Micrarchaeia archaeon
CCTTGTCATTGGCAAGTCCAGCCACGTGGAGAAAAGCGCGAACATAAGCGACAGCCACTACATCTACGACTCGGCGCTATACGGCGACTGCAAGTACATGTACAAAAGCACGCTTGGAAGGCTGAACGAGGACCTGTTCGGCTCGCACGGCTGCGGGGAGTCCCAGTTCTGCATACGCTGCACGCAAACCTACAAGGACAGGCGATGCTTTGAGGCTTGGATGACGCAGAACTGCTCGGATGTTTACTATTCCTTCAACCTGGACTTTTGCTCAGAGTGCATTTTCTGCTTCAACCTGAGGAACCGCCACCACTGCATCGGCAATGTGGAGCTGGACTCCAAGGAATACTTCAAGGTGAAAGAGAGGCTGCTTGCAGAGATGGCTGCGCTGCTGCGGAGGGACAAGACCCTTCCCTCGCTTATCGACATACTGGCAAAAGCCAGATGGAATAAGCCGGAAATACCTGACATCCCAAGCATAAGGCATGGCGGGGGAAAGGAAGAGGTGGAGCGGGAGTTTTCAAAAACGGCAAAACTCCTCTTAGGAATCGAGCTAAAAGGCATGGACAATTACAAGGAGTGGCTTCTGAAGCACACGCACACCTTGATTAAACTTAAGTCTGCCTCAAGCGGCAAGGAGGTGCTTTTCATCCCGTTTGTCGTGGCATTGCCAGCCCTGCCGGACAACAGGCTTTTGACCATGGAGGAGGCGCTGTGGCTTGGGGAGCACTCCGCCATCACCAAGCAGGAAGCGGAAGGTATGAGCATGCAAAATGCGCACGAAAGCATTGGGAAAATAGGCTTTTTCCCCATTGAGTTCTGGGAGGGCAAGAACACGTTCATCACGGACTGCTACATGTCGCTTTACAGCTCGTACTGCTACCTTACCTCGGCAATGGTGCAGGCAAAATACTGCGCATGCGGCATGTGGCCGCGCACATCCGAGCACTGCTTTGGCTTTGACTCGCTCCTTGACTGCAACTTCTGCGTCAAGTGCTACAGCTCCACCAAGCTTCAGCGCTGCTTTGAGTGCGACTCGTGCAATTCCTGCTCGGGCTGCTACTTTTGCCACAATGCGGAGAACTGCCATGACTGCATGTTCTGCTTCAATGTGAAGAACATGAAATACGCGATTGGCAATGTCGAAGTGGGAAAGGAAGAGTACGCGCGCGTGAAGAGAATGGTGTTTGGGGAGATTGCGGCAAAAGTTGCAAAGGATAAAAAGCTGGAGTGGAGCATTTACAACGTTGGGGCGGGAAAATGAGCAAGGCGCAGGAAGACATAAACAAGGCGTGGCATGACAAGAAGGTGAAAGCCGCAATCATCGGCTTTTACCACCAGGGGTGCCAGACCAGCACGAGCACCGAGAAGTTCCCCAACATCCGCCTCGAGCAGGTAAGCCCTGTCATCTACCTGAACAGGAAGCCTGAAAAGATGGATTACAGCCTTATTTGGAACGTCAAGGCGCCGACGAGGGGGGAGCTGGACGAGTACCTCACGCATATCAAGAGCAGGAACGACACCAAGAAGCTGTCCGTGCTTGAGAAGTCAGGCAGCCAGGCGCTCATTCTGCTGCGCTTCATCTCGCCATCCTCAAGCTATGAGCACGTTCTTGGAAGCGGGGCAATGCCTTCCTCACCAGTGGTGGCAAAGGAAGGTTATGAGACCTACAACGTGGTAACGCCTGACCCCAAGGGGATAAAGAAGCTCGCGCACGAGCTTGAGGCGATAGGGGACGTGAGGATAATGCGCGTGGGCGATTACAGGAGCGGCTTTTCAGGGCCTGCACTTACCGACAAGCAGAAGGATGCGCTTTCCGTTGCGCTTTTGAACGGCTATTATTCATGGCCACGTGGAGTGGGACTTGTCGACCTTGCGCGCGCCGCAAAAATATCCAGGAGGAGCATGCAGGAGCGCCTCAGGCGCGCGGAGGCAAAGCTCTTCCCGCACCTGGTGAAAGGCTTCCTTGACGCAAAAAAATAGGGCATATGCCCAATATAGGCTTATTTTGAAGTGGCGCCCCATATTTGCACATGGAAAACGAACCATCCGCTTTGCCCATACTCCAGAAAAAATGGGACAGCGCCTGCAGGATACTGTTTGGCGAGGAAGTGGGCAGCCTGGAGGAATTCGGCCCCTGGCTTTCCGATATGGGCGAGAGGCTCATCCACAGGAAATCCACACTTTCAGGCAGGCAAGTCACTTATGCAATCACCGGCTATGATGAGGGAAGCAAGTGGGTGGGTTTTGACGAGATAGACTTCGCCAAGAAGGCAGAGCCACTGCCGCAAGGCACTGCAGAAATCAGAGGCGCCGGCGCACTTGTTTCCGCCCTTCGTGAACGCTTTTACTATGCAGGAAGCGCGGTGCTTGGGAATTCGAGGTTCGTGGAGAAAAGCTCGGGCATCACGGACTCATTCTACATGTACGAAACCGGCAAGCTCACCGAGTGCAAGTGCACCGCATACTCGGTGCTTGGAAGGCTGGGCGAGGACTGCTTCGGGATAGAGGGCATAGGCGAATCGGCCCAATGCGTGAAATGCTGCGAAACTTTCAGGGACAGGCGCTGCTTCGAGCTTTGGCAATCCCGCTCGTGCTCGGACTGCTATTATTCGCACAACCTGGATGACTGCCAGGAGTGCTTCTTCTGCTTCAATGCAAAGAACTTGAGGCACGCCATAGGCAACAGGCAGCTTCCGAAGGAAAAATATTACGAAGTTAAGAAGAGGCTGCAAAAGGAGATGGCGGGCGCCCTTAAGAGAGAAAGGCGCCTGCCTTCCCTTATGGAAATAGCGGCGAAATGCGGCGCCCCGAAGCGTTTGCAGCTCTTGGCCGAGGCAAAGGAGGAAAGGGGGGACAGGCGGATTATCGAGGATGCGTTTTCCAAAACGTGCAGGATATTGCTTGGGAAAGGGCTGCCAGGAGGCATTGACGATTATGCAGGCTGGCTGGGCAGGAACATAAGGAGAAGCGAAACGCTGCCTTCAGCTTCAAGCGGAAAGCCTGTGCTTCGTTTCGATTATTGCCGCTATTTCGAGCTGCCCAAGGGCAGGCTGCTTGCAAGGGAGGAGGCAAGGGAAGCGGGCGAGAGGCTGAAAATCGGCTGCGAGGAGGCAGAAAGCATCACGCTTGCAAATGCGCATGAAAGAATTGGCGAAGTTGCATTTTTCTGCCCGGAGTACAGGGATGGCATGAACCTGAACATCATCGAGTGCGCCACATCTGGCGATTCCGTGCACTGCTACCGTTCCTCGCCCATTGTTTTCTCGAAATACGCAGGCTATTGCTTCTGGCCGCGCTCGAGCGAGCACACGTTCGGCTGCGGCGCTCTGCTTTCCTCCGACTTCTGCATCAGATGCTTCAATTCAGTGAAGCTGTCGCGCTGCTTCGAGGCGGATTTCTCGCGCGACTGCTCGGGCGTTTACTTTTGCCACAACGTGGAGAACTGCCACGACTGCCTATTCTGCTTCAATGCGAAAAACCTGAAGTACGCCGTGGGGAACGTGGAGGTGGGCAGGGAGGAATATATGCGCATGAAGGGGATTGTACAGGCGCAGATTCGCGAGGGGCTGGAAAAGGATAAGAAGCTGCCCTGGGATATCTATAGCATCGGGGCGAAGAGATGAGCGAAACGCTTGATTTCCTGGACAGGCACTGGCGCAGCACCTGCAAGGTGATTTTCGGGCGCGAAGTGGGCGCGCTTGAGCAATACGAGAAGTGGCTGCTGGAATATGCCGACCCCCTCACTGCCAAAAAGTCATCCATTGGCGGCAAGGATGTGCAGTTCTACGTGTCCGACTATGCAAAAGGGGCAAAATACGCCGCATTTGACGAGGTTTGGGAAAAGCAGGGGTTTGCGCCCCTGAACCTGAACGAAATAAAGGACATGGATTCGCTAATATCCGCAGTGCAAGAGCGGGCGTGCTACACGGGCAGCGTGATTCTGGGGAATTCAAAGTTCGTGGAGAAAAGCTCGAACATCACGGATTCGTTCTACGTCTATAAATCAGGCTACGTTGTGGACTGCGAGGGGGTTGCCTACAGCTCCATAGCAAAGCTTTCCAAGGACATATTCGGCTCCAATGCGCTTGCTGAAAGCAGGCATCTCATCAAATGCTCCACGGTTGGGCACAAGATTTCCAGGTGCTTTGAGGTATGGGTGGGCGAAAGCAGCAGCGACTGCCATTACTCCCACAACCTGAGCTTCTGCAACGACTGCATCTTCTGCTTCAACCTGGTTTCGAAAAGGAACGCAATCGGCAATCTTGAGCTTCCGAAAGGGAAGTACCTGCAGCTCAAGGCAAAGCTTGTTGCTGCGATGGCGGACGAGCTTGAGCGGAAAAAACAGCTCCCGTCCCTCATTGAAATTGCCGCCGGCGCAAAGGGGCATGCGGACAAAAGCGTGCTTGCGCGCGTGCCTGATTTTGAGGAAGAGGGATGGGACCCAAAGCCGCTTGACGCCGCTTTTGGCAGGACATCGGAGATTGTGCTTGGCAGGAGGCTTTCTGGCATGGCGCCTTATGTGCCATGGCTCAAGGAGCGCGTGAAGGAGACTTTTGGCAGGAAATCCTGCGTTTCGGGGAAGCCGATCATCATCTTTGATTTCTACAACCTCACCAAGCTGCCAATTGGCAGGCTGGTGAAGGAAAAGGAGGCAAAGGAGCTTGGCAGGCTCTGCAAGGCAAGCGAGGGGGAGATCGAGGGCATTTCGCTTGCAAGCGCGGGAAATATATTGGGCAAAATCGCCTACTTCTGCCCGGAGACGCGCGTGGGCAAGAACGAGAATGTTGCCGAGTCGCTCACCTACCACTCAAGCAATGCGATACAGGTAGCCACGGTAGTCTACTCGAAATACTGCGCATACTCCAACTGGGCAAGGACATCGGAGCATATTTTCGGCTCCTGCATCGCGCACGAATCGTCCTTCTGCATACGCTGCCACCACTCGAAAAAAATCACAAGGTGCTTCGAGGTGGAAAGCTCAAGGGACTGCTCTGACTGCTATTTCTGCCACAACTGCGAGAATGTGCATGATTCCATGTTCTGCTTCAACATCAAGAACAAGAGCTATGCGATAGGCAACGTGGAGGTCGGAAAAGAGGAGTACGCACGCGTGAAAAAGATGCTGCTTGATGAAATCGGCGCGAGGCTTGAAAAGGACAAGAGGCTGCAGTGGGACATTTACAATATAGGCGCAAATAAGTAGCTACTTCTTCCTTCCCTTGGCTTTTGGAGCAGTCTTCTTGGCAGCGGCTTTTGCCTTTGCTTTTGGAGCAGGCGCGCCCTCTTCCGGCTCTTTGGCAGCTGCTTTTGCCTTTGCAGGCTTCTGGGGCGCAGGCGCTTCTTCCTCTTTTGGCATGGAAACCTCAGGCTGGTGCGTGCGGGCGCGCGCGGCTGCCTTTTCGCGTATGCGCCGCAGCTTCTCTGCGATTGAAGCGTCCTCTTCCTCCTCGCGCTTGACCTTCAAGGATGCCTTGCTTGCAGGCGCCTCTTCCTGCTCTTCAGGCGCCTCCTCTTCCGGCTCTTCCTCCGTTTCCTCCTTTGCGCGCCTGGTTGCGCGCCTTGCCGGCTTTTCCTCCTCCTCATAAGTCGGCTCGTATTCCGGCATGTAAATGGGCTTGTGCTTGCTTTTGGGCTTTGGAGATGGCTCTTCGCCTGGCTCTTCCTCCTCCAGGGGAACATCTTCCTCGCCGGGAACCTCTTCTTCTGACGGCTCTTCATCTTCGGCTGGCGCTTCTTCTTCAGCCTGCCCTTCTTTTCCCCCCTCTTCTGATTTAAGGGCGGCGTGGCGCCTGCGCGCCTTGGCAATCTCTTGCTCAAGCGCAAGCTCCTCTTCCTTTTCCGCAATGTCCTCCTCGCTTTCCTCTTCCTCGTGCGGCTCTTCATCGTCGGAAAGCTTTATGGGTGAGTCCTCCTCAAGCTTCATGCCCAAAAGCTCGTCATTGAAAGCCTTGGGCTTTTCCTCTTCGCCCTCCGGCTCGCTGCCATCTTCCTTTTCCTCGGGCTTTTCATCCTGCTCCTGGGGCGGCCTGGGCTTGGCTGCGCCGTATTGTATGCTGTAGCTTGCGGAGGACTGCTGCGCGCCCGTGGATTGCGAGTAGACGCTGGTCTGCGCTGGCTTCGGCTGCTCGGCGGCCTGCCCGCCAGCGGGCGGCTTGCCGCCCTCGTCGGCAGTGTCGTGCATGGCATCCATCTTTGAGACTTCCATGGATGGCGAGTAGCCCCACTTGGCAACGTCCACCACGTGGAGCTTCATGGGAAGGATGTACTTCTTGCCGTCGAACAGCCTCACGATGCACTCGCGCTGGTGCAGCCGCACGAACATCTCCTTCTTGCTCTCCTCAAGCTCGGTCTGCGTGCGCGCCTTCTTGAAGGACTCCTCTATCTTGATTTCCATGATGGAGGAGATCATAGTGGCGTCCTGCTTGTTGAGCTTGAAGGCGACTATGTTCCTTATGTTCGAGACGATGCTGTCGTGCACCTCCTTGGTCATCTGCCCCAGGTACTGCATGGAAAGGTAGGCGTAGAGGTTGAACTTGCGCGTCTCGGAAAGTATGTCGCGCACCACCTTGGTCTCCACGCGCTGGAACTCGTCCATCACGAGGATGGTGGGCTTGTCGAGCTTCTCGGTGATGGCGAGGATGTACATCTGGTTAATCACCGCGCCTGCCAGGAAGTTTATCATGCGCTTGCCGAAGAAGTTGGGGTTGAAGGAAATCACCGTGATGGGGTGCTTCCTGATGAGCCCAAGCAGGTCCTCCTTTTTCTTGTCCCCTCCGAGGTAAAGCTCGTACTCGCCCACGAAGTTGAGTACGGGCAGTATGGCGTCGTTGAAGTGGTGGATGTAGATGTCGTTGAACTCCTCGTCGAAGAAGCGCTTTATCTCGTCGTTCTCCACGGATGAGACGAACTCGGCGCGCTTGGAGGAGTCCGTGAGCAGGAGCGAGACGTTCTTCAGGTTCATTGAGTCTATTGAGGAAAGCAGGTGGACCGCATAGAAAAGCACGCGCTCCGAGTACTTGTTGTCCCCTCCAATCGCGGAGGAGAGCAGCTGGGAGATGAGCTGGGTCATGAGCGGCGTCTTGTTCCCGCCGACATCGAGGGGCTCGATGTAGTTGTGGACAAGGTCCACGATTTTTTCGTTGGGGAACATCTTGATGAATTCGCCGTGCGGGTCGATGAGAACCATGCGGATGTCGCTTCGCTGGCTTGCCTGGATGGCCTTTATCAGGGCAAAAAGCCCCTTGCTCTTGCCAGTGCCCGATGCGCCTATCACAAGGCTGTGCTGGAAGATGTCGAAGTTGTCAGGCCCCACCGTGATGCCTGTTTCCTCGAAAACAGGGTAGCGGGAGGTCACGGACATGCGCTTTGGTATGGGGTCAAGTATCTCTATGTATACCGAGGGGTTCTTTTCCAGGTCCACCTCGAAGAAGCGGGACGGGCTGGTGGAGACCACCACGCTTTTCCTGCCGCTCTCGTCCACGGACGTGCCGATGCCTATCATCCTGCCCAGTATGGTGGAAATCTTGAGGTCCACCTCCACAATGCTTTCCTTGAGGGCAAGGGAAAGGAAGTCCTGGCTGCCGCCCAGGAAATAGAACTTGGGGAAGGGCAGGAAGCTGCCCTTTTCCCTCTCAAGCACGGTGGGCTCCGAGACCTTGTAGGGGAAGACCAGCATGGACATGTCCGCAAGCCCCTTTCTCTCGCGCGCGAAGAACTGCAGCGTGTTGATCTTCCTTTTGGTGATGATGTTGATGAAGTTGGGGGAGAAGAGGTCCCTAAAGTCGATGAATCCGAAAAGCGGCAGGCGGGAGCGAAGTATCTGGTTGAAGAGGTTCCTTACATCCGACTCCTTTATCTTCTCTGAGTAGAGGAGAAGCTCGCGCACTTTCACTTGTCCCATCACATAGCCCCTTGCTGCATCCTTTGGCGCGCATTATTAATAAACGTTGCAGAGGTTGGGACGAGAAGGATACAGAGATGGCGCTAGGGGGTTTGGGCGGTGTCGGACTAAGGGGGGCGGAGCCCCCCTTGGGCTGACAGTGGGATCGTAGGGATTTGAACCCTAACATGCAGGTGTATTCTGGTGCCAATGCCTTGCGGCTTTGGCGGGATCTGGAGCCTGCCGCGCTACCAAGTTACGCCACGACCCCCTACTTTTAGTACCAAGTCACGTCGAAGAGGTTTTCGCCCCCCATTTCCATGACTTGGTAGCGTTAGTTTATGTATAAAGTTAAAAAAGCGATGTTGAAGAGCGGAAAAACAAGTCGGCATGACGGAATCTAAGAGAAGCAGGAGCGCAAGAGGGGCGAGGGAGTTCATTCCCATATTTGTAGGGCAGAGGCGAGATTTACGGCAGTTCAATAAGTTTCATGAAATAATCTGGATTCTTCTGAAGCTTGTCCAGCACAGCGTACATTCCCGTCATGTCATTCATTGCCATTTCGAGCTTGCTTTTGGCGGCTGTAATACTGTTGCGGCTCTCGTTTTCATCGACAGTCGAAAAAACGTCGAGTTCGTTTTCCAGGTAACTTATTGCTTGCCCGATGTAGCATCTAAGCTTGAAAAGTTCGTTGGCAGACACCGTCCCCTCGTTGACTATCTTATCAATATTCTCCTTGCCTTTTTCGAGTTTTGCAATCTTTATTTCTAATGACCGGATCTCCCCTTTGTAATACTCAATGGTTTCGTCTTTTTGTTCTATTTTATTTTTCATGCCCTCTAATGCATCCTTTTCGGTTGAAAAGGCACGCCTTCCTGCCCTTTCATTAAGGTATCTTTGTGCTTCGCGTCCATTTCCTTTCAATGCTTCAAGCTCGGCTTTCTCTTTTTCAAACTCAGCCATTTGAGTTTTCAGTTCATCGTGTTGTTCCCTGAGTTTTCTCAATTTTTTAGGTATCTCCTTCGTAACCTGCTTTATTACCAGCTCCGGGTTTACGGGATATTTACGGAACTCTTCCATGCGAGAATCACGAACGATATTTTTTTGCTTGCGGAGTTTGAACACTATCGGGCCTAGAAAACCCTTCCAGATTGAATCTGCCGCTTCCTTGGCAGTGACTTTTTCAGAATCGCCAAGTTCAACCCCGAGGTTTTGCGCGAGTTTCCTGTAGAATGCCTCTTCTCCTTTTTTGGTGAGCCCGCTTATTTCAGTCACGTGTGCCATCACTATCCTTAAGAGTTCGTGGGGCGTTTCAATATCCCTGACCTTCCTGGCATCTGCAAAATCAGTCAGGCAATATCTATTCCCTGCGAGGACAAAATTTTCCGGGTGCGGCGTGTGATGCAGGATAGGCGAACTCATTTTCAAATATTCAGCTAACTGGCCCGCTCTGCATTCTGCTATCACGTCCGGCTTGTCCTTAACTTGTGGCAGGTCATGATTTCCATTAAAAGAAGAGCGAACGCTGCCCGGAGCAAGGCGCATCAGGTAGGCTTGGGGATGAGCCTTGCCATAGTCGTAGGGAGTGTCATCCGCGTAAGTGATAAGGGCTGCTGCACGTGGAATGCCGCCTTCAGAATATGAGGGCGTTTTCTCTTTTCTTATCGTCTCGAGGTTGTTAAATTCCAGCTTTCCGTCATTCACATCCAGACCGCCGACCTTTTCCTTCCCGTTAAGTTCAAAATAACTGCTTCTGCTCATGGGTTCCTCGATATTGTTGTCCCCGTTCCAGGCGCCCACGCCCTTGAGCTCAATTACGTAGTCTTTTCCATCAATGGTTGCCACCACTGGCTCGTTTTTGTAAAGCAAAACACCCGTCCTTCCTTCGATTGCTTTTGTGCCCGAACCGTCATCCTTGATATTCATCAGCACAGAATAGTCGGAACTAGGAAATTTTGAAGTCATCAGCAGGTTTCCATCCTTGAAAATTGCGGTGATATGTTCAGGGATATATTGAAAGTCCTGCGTCGTCTTAAACGACCGAAATCGTGCTTTTTTTACCTCAAGTGGAATGATTCCCATATTCACTTTCGAATTCCAGTTTGCAAACGTAAAGGGAGTATCCGGATTAAGCTGCCTGTCGCTGGTGATGGCATTCGAATCAGAAACTATTTTCTGGATCCTCCCATGCTCATCCCTGCTGAAGCCTATAAGGAAGGGTTTGGAGTTGTTTTTATTGGCTTCACCTGCTTGAGATTGCCTATGTAATGCCCTCTCTGGCTGCTTATTTGAGCGGTCAGCTTGGTGCGGTGCCGTTGAGGCAGAAAGCACGATTGCTGCAGCGCTTAGTCTGTCGTTCTGGGTTGCCATCTTCATATCTACACACATTTCCACTTATATAAACAAGTATTTATAAAGCTTCCGCAAGATCTCCGAAGATAAAATGGTCGTCCGGCCTTGACGGTGGAGCCCTCACGAAGCCGGAATGCGCAAGGCTGGTCAAAAAAATCAGATTCTTATCTCTATGGCGCCGGACATAACGTAATAAGTTGTGCCAAGCGAGACTGCCTTTAGCCAACCGCATCCAGGTACAGGTCCAGCGCCATCCCAACGTCCTTTGCAACCAGCATGGAAAGCGCCCTAAAGTCGCCCTTGTCCGCCTTTTCAAGCGCGGAATAGTAAGCCTGCCTCTCCTCGCGCCTCAGGATGGTTGGGGGGAAGTCCGCCCTCATTAACCTCAGGTTCATCAGCAGGCACTCCCGCCAGTCCTTCTGTAGTCACCTTTCTGCAAATGTTTATAAATAGTAGTCACCTAATAGCCGCATGCACCTGGAAATGCGCAAGGAAGGCGGGAAAAGGAAGTGTTACTTGGCACATTCCTACCGCAAGGGCGCGAAGGTGAAAAAACTCAGGATTTACCTTGGTGCAGACCTGATGCCAGCCGAGCTTGAGGCAAAGAAAAGGGCGGCGGAGGCGCGGATGAAGGCGCGCCTTGGGGCAGCCCGGCGCATATCCGACCCCTTTGAAACGGTTTTGTCGCCAAAAGAGCTCGTGGAATTGAGCGCCCTTGAGGCCAAGGCACGCATCAAGATAGCGCACCTGACTGATGACGAGTGGAGGAAATTCACGGAGGCATTCGCCTATGACACCAACGCGATAGAGGGCTCAAGCCTGGAATCAAAGGAAGTCGATGAGATACTGGAAAAGGACAAGTGGCCGGACAAGCCAAAAGAGGACATTTCAGAAACCTACGGGGTTGCCAAGGCGATTGATTGCATAAGGGGCACGAAGGAGCATCTTTCGGTCCGCCTCGTCCTGGAGCTCCACAGGGTTGTTTTTGAGAATTCCAAGCCTTTTGCCGGAAAGCTGCGCGCCGCAGGCGTAGAGGTTGTGGTGATGGACCAGCACCGCAACGTGGTCCACCGGGGCGCCCCTTCAAGCGAAGTCAGGAAGCTCTTTCTTGAGCTTGCCAGATGGTATGGAAAGAACAGGAAAAAGTATTCGCCCATCGTGCTTGCCGCGGTTGTCCACAACCAGTTCGAGAATATCCACCCGTTCCAGGATGGCAACGGCCGGGTTGGAAGGCTTCTCTTGAACAATATACTGCTGAAGCACGGCATGCCGCCATTGAATATTGAGCTTAGGAATCGGCACGAGTACTATTCGGCCCTGCAGGCATATGAAAAAGAGCACAACCTGCGCCCGTTCATCGAGCTCATGCTCAAGGAATACCGCAATCTCCGGAAAATGCTAAGGCGCAGGTGACTACGCCCGTAACTTTTGTAGTCACCTTGTTTCTGCGGAAATGCCACTTTCAAGTCAAAAAACCAGAAATTCATCTCGGAAGGCATTGCCATCATCCGCCTAATCCCCGCCCTTTGCTTTTTGCGCCTGCGCTTCCTTTTCCTTGGCTTTTATGTGCTGGTGCGACTTCCAGAAGAAGTAGCCCACGCAGCCGAAGGTGAGCACGGGCGAGACGTACGCTGGGATGTGCGCGCCAAAGGCGTCTAACAGCATGATTGCCCCCAGGAGGAGGATGGAGTACATCGCCCCGTTTTTCAGGTAGATGTACTTCTTGACGTTCTCTATGTTGCGGATGGTGAGCTCGCGCACCACGAGCGCGCCTAAGCCGTTGCCAAGCAGAATGAGCGGAACCGACATTGTGAATGCGAACGCGCCAATCACGCCGTCAATGGAGAAGGTGCTGTCTATCACCTCGAGGTAGAGTATCTTGCTCCAGTCACTCATGCCTGACGAGCCGCCGTGCAGCAGCTGCTGCTCGTGCTGCTCGGCATTCTGCTTGAAGCCGTGCGTTATGAAAAACGCGGTTGAGCCCACGACCGCCCCGAATGCCATTAGGGTGTTTTTCTCCATTGCAAACCAGACGATGAGCGTGAGGAGTATGGAAACCACTGCGTAGAACCACACGCCCTGCTTCTGGAAAGAGCGCTCAGGGTGGAGCCCGTACGACTTGGGCTCGAGGAAAAGCCAATGGAAGAAGAGGAAGACAAGGAACACCCCTCCGCCGGCAAGGAGTATGGGCGAGCTTTGCTCCACTGCCGCCGCGACAGACGGGTCCGAGCTGAAGGTGGCGAAAAACGCGCCAACAGGCCCGAGGGCAGGGTTTGCCGCCCACACTATGAGAAGGGGGAGAAGCCCGCGCACGGCAAAGACCGCAATTATGAGCCCGAAGGTGAGGAACCACCTTCGTGCGCGCTGGGACATCTTGGTCAGCACTTCCGCGTTTATCACGGCATTGTCCAGGCTGGTGATGGACTCGAAAAGGACAAGGCCCAGCACGGTAAGAAGCATTGCAAAAAGGTCCATGCGGTATGGACAGCAAGCAGGGTTAAATAAGCTCCGCTAGGGGGCAAAAAAGAAAAAGGAAAAAGGGAAAAAACTTACGACACTCTGCCTGTCAGCGTGCCGGATGTCGTGTAGTCAAACTGGCTGTTCAGGTCGGTGTAGGCGATTATGACCGCCGCCGTGTAGCCGGAATTGACTGTCGGTGTGCCGTAGCCTGCCAGCGTTATCTCCTCGCTCATCTCGCCTGTTGCAAGCTCGATGCCGGAGTTGTTGGAAGACGTCACGCCTGCGAAGGTTGCATTGAGCTGCGTGATGTTTATCTTCTGCCCGACCTGGTTTGCCACCTTGAGGTGCAGCACGCCGGCAGTGTCAAGCTTCCAGCCAGTCACCGCCACCCCGGAGAATCCTGCCGCCTTGCTTCCCACGAAGTTGCTCACGTCGAATACGCCCAGTGCGAAAAGCACGGCCGCGATAATCACCATCAACGCAATAGCCCATCCGTACGTCATAAGGAAGTCAAGCGCTGCTTGTCCTTTTCTAAAACCCATTACAATCACCGAGGGGTAAAATGATTGCACAATTTATAAATGTTGCTTTGGTTTCCGGAAGCCCGTTGCAGATTGTAGCAAATCCTGTCTATGCGAAATGGGATGGCGGCGGAAGGGCGCGCCCTGCAAGGAGCGCCGCAAGCGCGGCTGCGGCAAAAAAACTCAAACATTTATTAATGTATCAACCGAAAGGGGCGATATGAAAAACATACCTCGCGTTCCCACCGGCTTTGCCGGGCTGGACAGGATACTTGAGGGCGGGCTGCCGGCAGGCAGCCTCAACCTGCTGTCGGGCGCGTGCGGCACGGGCAAGAGCACGTTTGCGATGCAGTTCCTGTACTACGGCGCGAAATACCTCAACGAGCCAGGCGTCTACGTCACGCTCGAGGAGGAGCCGGAGAAGCTCGTGCGGAACATGAGCCTGTTCGGGTGGGACATCGCGGACCTCATCAAGAGGAAGAAGATGCTCGTGATAAAGCCCGAGGTCTACAAGTTCGATTCCATCAAGCAGATAATGGAGGACGCGATAGAGAAGATAGGCGCCAAGCGCCTCGTGGTGGACTCCTACTCGGTCATGCTCACCTACTTTTCAGACCCCTATGAAATCAGGAACGGGCTTGTGCAGCTCGACAGGGGGATAATAAAGATGCAGTGCACCGCGCTCGTGATTTCCGACATCAAGGACAATTCCGAGATATTCTCGACAACCGGAGTGGAGGAGTTCATAGTGGACGGGGTGATAGTGCTTTACCTGGTGAAAAACCCGGGCAACCCCCGCGAGACCCAGCGGCTGATTTCTGTCCGCAAGATGAGGGCGACCAACCACCCGCTCAAGGCATACCCGTACGAGATATCCGGGAACGGGATAAATATCAAGAACATGGGCCTGTCGCACTCGAAGTACAGGGTGGTGGCGGCCGTTCCGCGCCCGAGGGAGGCGCAGAAGAAGGAGAGGCGCAGCGCCAAGAAGGCGTCCACAGTGGATTTGCAGTCGCTGCGCACGCACAGGTCCGCGCACAGCTGGAAGTGGAAGCACCTTTAGGCATTGCGGAGCAGGAGGAAAGTCAGGGGGTCAGTATTTGAAAGCTCAGGCATCCATTGAACAGCTTGTGATGCTTGCAACCGCCATGGCGATTGTTTCGCTCGCAATCTTCTTCGCAGTGAACTATTCCTCGGACAGCGTGAGGATTTCCCAGGGGCAGAACACGGTGGAGCGGCTTGCCGCCGCGGCGGAAAGGGTGTATGCCCTGGGCCCCAACTCCAAGGAGTACGTGACCGTGCTGATGCCGGACGACATCAGGGCGGCAGATGTCTCAAGCAACAGGATACTCCTGACGGTCGGCATCTCGACAGGGACCACGGACGTCTATTCGAGCGCAAAGCCTGCGCTCATAGGCGCACTCCCCACGCGGGGCGGGAAGCAGAAGATACTGGTCGAGTACCTGCCGTCCGGGAAGGTCAGGATAGGCGAGGCGGGGCTTTCGTGCTCCCCCCAGCTTGTCACCTGGAGCCTGACAGCTGGGGACGCAGGCGGCATGCAGAACTCCACCATAGCCGTCTTCAACAATGCGGATTTCGGCGTGACCAACATAACGGCCGGGATGGCTGGCAGCCCGCTTGCCCTGCTGGACGCGCCAGGCTGGTCCGATCTTGCAGAGGGGGGGAACGGGACGCTGGGGCTGCAGTCCGCGGCGGTGCCCGAGGGCCAGGCGGCAGGGATCTACAGCGCAACCCTCACTGTGGGCTCGGGAAACGACGGGGAATGCGAGGTCCAGATAACGATATACGTGGCAGGGGAAACCACCTGCCAGACGCTTTGCCAGGGAGGCGGCTATGAAAACGGCAACTGCCGCCCGTCACCGTCAGACTGCCTGCCGACCGAGATATGGATGCCTGAGAACGACATCAGCTGCAGCGAGGAGGTCGGAAGCCCGAGCTGCTGCTGCCTGCAGGAGGACAACTTGTGCCCTGCGGTGGTTTCAATAACAACGACGCAGAACGCCAACACGGCGATGAACGTCACGCTGAACGCAACCTGCGACGACACAGGCAGGGGGTACAACGCCATAGCGTCTGCCGAGACCTCGATAGACTTCGGGGAATGGCAGGCTGCGGACACTGACGGGGCATACGGGGCGTCGGTTGCATTGAACATATCGCAGGAGCTGGGGCAGCTTGCAATGGGCACCCACATAGCCCAGATAATCTGCACGGATGCGGAGAACAGCAACTGCGCGCCAACCAACCACCTCTTCAACGTGTCAGGCCTGGACGTGCTTGGGCCCATTGTGATAAACATGTGGCATTCCGACAGCGCGCCCACCACCCTTGCGGAGATAACCGAGAACGCCACCGCCACGGACTTCTATACCGGGGGCAACAATGTCACCGCCTGCTGGATGAAAGTGGACGACGGGGACTGGATGAATGCGACGCCTTCCGACGGGGAGTTTGACTCGGTGGATGAATCCTTCTCATACTATGTCGGCAAGCTCCAGGCAGGCATGCACACGGTCTATGCGCAGTGCCAGGACAATTTCGGGAACATTGGCGGGGCGTACAATGACACGTTCGGGGTGAAGGATGCGGACATAGCCCTTGTCATCGACCGCTCCGGCTCCATGGGGTGGCCCACGGTGAACGTCACCAATGACACCATAGTCTCCACAACCTCAAACAACTTTGTGCTGGTCAAGACGCTTACTATGGACGGGAAGGACGGGAATTTTTCCAACCTGTCAATCGAAGCCAGGACCAGCACCACAGGCTGCGCGATATTCTACGAGGCGCGGGGCCCTGACGGAGCGGTGCTGGCGTCCGGAAGCAGGACATCCACCACCTACAGCACCACGACAACGCAGGTGAACGTCACGCCTTACAGCACGCCTTATGTAGTGGAGCTTTACCTGAAGAGAAGCTCTTCCTGCACCGCATACAGCAGGATATTCAGGATGTGGCAGGGAGGCAGCAAGATGGACGCCATGAAAGTGGCAGGGAACGTTTTCGTGAACCTGTCCGCCAATTCCACGGCAATCACGCTTGCCACGTTCGCCTCAAGCGCTACGCTCAACCAGCAGCTCACCGGGATGGGAAGCGAGGCAAACAAGACAATCATGAGGAACGCGATAAACGCCATTGTCCCGTCAGGCTCCACCTGCCTTGAGTGCGGGCTGAACACCGCGGTGGACGAGCTGATATCCTCCAGGGGCAGGTACCCTGGCGCGGTGCGCGTGATGATATTCATGACCGACGGGGAGGACACGGTGGGAAGCGACCCGATAGCAGGCGCGGTCTATGCGCGGGAGAACGATGTCAAGATATACACAATAGGCTTTGGCACGGATTCCGACACGGTCACCCTGACGAACATCGCATACCTCACCCAGGGAATATACTATTACGCCCCTGACTACGAGACCCTGCTGTACATCTACCAGCACATAGGGGAGTAGCCGAAGGTGTCCCATGGCCCCCCGCAACAACTGCAAGCAGCCCCATGTCTTTTCCGGCCAAAGCTCACTTGAGTTCCTGTACGCGGCAGGGATGATAGTGCTCATGTTCGCGGTTGTCGCCATACTGTTCTACCAGAGCGGGCAGGACGCCTCGGCGCTTGGCGCATACGTTGAAACGCAGCGCACATGCAGCGAGGCCGCGGCCCAGGTGGAGGCGGTCGCATCGGCAGGCGAAGGCGCGTCCTCTGTCCTGAGGATGCCCCAGCATGCCCCGTACAGGAGCTTTGCCTTCCTGTTTTTCCCTGAGAACCGCTCGCTCCAGGTGGTTTACTCGGGCACCATGGCAGGATGCGCGCTTGCGACATCGGACATCTCGAATGGCAGCGGCTCGCATATTTTCAACATAACGGAAGATGCGCGGATAATCAACGTTGGCGGGGGTGTGGTGGTTGGCTAGCAGGGGGCAGGCGGTGTCGCTTGATTTCATATGCGGGCTTTTCATATTCCTTATCCTGATAGCCTACCTCCTGGTAACCTGGGACAACATGGCGGAGCAGTATGCTGGCTACGTGAAAAACAGGGGCATGGAGCTGAAGGCAATCTCGCTTGCAAACCAGCTTGTCTCATCCCCGGGCCAGCCTTTCAACTGGACTGCCGCACCCCAGGGCGCGAAAAGCATAGGGCTTGCGAAAAAGCCCAACGAGCTTGACCCGTACCGCGTGTCCGCGCTTGGCTCGCTTCCATATGCCGACGCGAAGCGGCTGCTGGGCATTGAAAGCGACTTTGCCGTGAGGATAGAGGCGCAGGGCGGGGCGGTGCTTGCGGCGATAGGCCAGATGGAGAACAGCACGCGGGCGGTCGAGGTCACGCGCCTGGCGCTTTACGAAGGCGAGGCTGCGAGCCTGAAGGTGAGGCTTTATGAGTAGGGGATTTGTCTTTTCCATGGACGCCACGTTCGCGGCATTCCTCACAGTGCTAGTCATTGTGACCATGGCTTTCCTGTCGGTGCAGGCAGAGGACGACCCGTATTCAAAGGTGCAGATGGCGCGCATCGGCAGCGACGCGCTCTTCCTGATGGACCGCCAGGGCGCGCTGTCCTCGGGCAACGCAAGCCTGATAGAGGCCTCGCTTTCATCGGCGCTGCCGCAGGGCCTGGAAGCAAGCCTGGTGTTCGAGACATACCGCCATTCAAACGGGACGTTCGGCCTGGCCAGCATTGAAGGCTTCGGGGCCGAGGCGCCCGGGAACATGAGCATGTACGGGGTGAGGCGGGATTTTGTCGCAATGAGGAACGGGACTGCGGAGAACTTCACGGTTGTGAGGATGGCGATATGGCAGAAATGAGAGGAGGGGGGGCGGGAGGGCGGATGAGGGGCATCCTCTTCAGCCTTGCGATAATGCTCCTTGGCACAAGCCTGCTTGCCATGGCAATCTTCCTGTCGGGGCAGCCGAGCAAGGCAAGCCGCGCATCGTCTTGGCTCCTTGACATGGACAGGGCGAGCCACACGCGCGCAAACATAGACGACGCCCTTGCCGGGCTGGTTTCGCGCTCCATCAACTTCAGCGTGGAGAACGGCACGCTTGGGATAGAGGCGAGCCTGCCCTGGGACTCCAGGATAGGGGAGGACATTTCAAAGTTCGAGCTTTTCGAGGAAAACTACTCGGACGCGAACGCCGACATGGACCTGCAGCGCATAAGGAACGGGAGCTTCAAGGTGATGCCGGTGAACGCAAGCGTGGAGCAGTCTGGCGGGAACTTTTCCATAGTCCCGCAGGACGGGAGCGGCGTTGCGGGCTATTACCTGATGATTTCATTCCCCGAGGGCGGCTTTGACAACGTGACCTGGGCGCCTTCGAACGGGAGCGGGGACCTCATGCCGGTGTACGTGCGCCTGCAGGGAGGGGAGGGCCAGCCGTATTACATCTACCAGGGCATAGACCGCAACGGGGAAAGCATCCTGAGCATAGGCGACGACGGGGGCTTTGCAGGGCAGGTCAGGTTCCATCCGCCCTCGGCGCTGGAGCTCCTTTACGTCGGAAATATAGGTTTAAAAGCTTCAGTTGGATTTACAAGCCAGGTTTACGTTGAAACGGAAGACATGGTGAGCATCAGCCACTCTGCAAACCAGAGCAGAAGGGTGAGGGTGGCATAGGGGCGGGAAAATGAAGGTTTCGCAGATAATGAAAAAGGAGCCGCTTGCGCTTGACGCGCAGGACACGCTTGAGTATGCAATGAAAAGGATGGCGGAAAAGGGGCAGTCCGAGGCTCCGGTGATAAAGCAGCGCAAGTTCGCAGGCATGCTTTGCGCGTCCAGGATTGCGTCGCTGCTCGTGAAGCAAAGCCTCCTTGGCAAACCGGCCGCATCGGGCGCAA
>JBAZTI010000017.1:0-11066 GCA_041662045.1 Candidatus Micrarchaeia archaeon
AATTCATAGTGCGTGCACACCTTCACCTTTTTCACGCCGGAAAGGGTGTCAAGCCTTGTGAATGCCAAGCCCGTAAGCCCGTTCACGCGCGCGGCATAGCGGATGGTGGGAAGGTCGAGCCAGCCGATGCGCCTGGGCCTGCCGGTTGTGGTGCCGTATTCCCCTCCCTTGTCGCGAATGTATTTTGCCACATCATCGTCAATCTCTGTGGGCAGCGGGCCGCTTCCCACGCGGGAGGTGTACACCTTTACCACGCCCACAACCTCGTCGATTGCCGTGGGGCCTATGCCCGAGCCTGTGCACGCCCCTCCGGCGGAAGTGTTGGAAGAAGTGCCGAACGGGTACATGCCATGGTCAATGTCCAGCATGGTGGCCTGCGCGCCCTCGAATAGCACCTTTTTCTTCTTGGCAAGCGCATCACCGAGGATTTCGCCGGTGTCTGCCACGAACGGCGCAAGCCGCTTTGCGTATTCCATGTACTGCCCGTAAATCTCGTCCTCGCCCTGCTTGAAGTCCACGCCGTAGACCTCCTTGAGGAGCTTCACCTTGAGCGTGTGCATGGTGTGCAGCTTTTCGCGGAAAAGGGCAGGCTGCAGCAATTCCCCAACGCGTATCCCGAAGCGCGCTGCCTTGTCTGAGTAGCACGGGCCTATGCCGCGCTTCGTTGTGCCTGCTGCCAATGCGCCTTTCCTGCCCTCCTCCGCCCCGTCAAGGGCAAGATGGTAGGGCATCACCAGGTGGCAGCGCGGGGAGATTTTGATGTTGGGCGTTATGCCGACGCCGTCGAGCTGGGAGAGCTCCTCGAAGAATTTTTTCGGCTCCAGCACCACGCCGTTGCCAACGATATTGATTTTTTCAGGATAAAGCACGCCGGAAGGTATGTGGTGGAATGCGAATTTCTTCCCCCCAGACACAATTGTGTGCCCGGCATTCGCGCCGCCGTTGAAGCGCACCACGATGTCCGCGCGCGAGGCGTAGCAGTCCACCACTTTCCCCTTCCCCTCGTCGCCCCACTGCGCGCCCACCACTATTGCGAATGCCATGCCATCACCACTCGATTTTCCTTATCTTCGCCTTTTCGCCCGAAAGTATCTGCTGCTCGGCGAGCTTTTTGCAGACCGCCAATGCCTCGCGCACGCTGCCTTTCTCGCCGTTTGCGCCTGCCGCGATCTCGTGCCCTCCGCCGTTGCCGCCCATCGCTTTCCCCACTTCGGACATCAGGCTGTCCAGGCGCACATGCCCCTTCATGGGGTCGCGTGCGCGCGCCGAGATGCGCCCGTTCTCGCTTTCGCACCCCACGAATGCCACGTCCGCGCCAAGCGAGACCAGGACGTCTGCAAAGTGGGCCTCGTGCGACTTTGCCATGGCAAGCGCGATTATGCGCTCGCCTGCGCGCTCGGCTGAAACAGAGGGGCAGGAGCGGATCGCCTCCAATCGCTCGGAAAACGACTCGGGCGCGTGCGAGAGGGAGAGGAGCTGGGAGTAGGGAATGCCTGAGCGCGGCAGGAGCTCGGACGCAGCCTTGAATGTGGCGGAGGTGGCGTTCTTGAAGGCTGCGCTGTCCTCCATGATGCCAAGCAACAGCGCAATGCAGGAAACCCTGTCCTTGGGCTTGAGCATGAAGTAGAGGATTTCGCACGTGGAGGATGCCGCGGGGTCGTTTATCGCCTTCTTTGCAACCACCTCGCCCCCAAAGCGCGCGTGGTGGTCAATCATGAGGTCGGGCTGGATGCCGATGAGGTGGGCAAGGAGGGAGGGAGAGGAGGAGTCAAGCACAATGATGTAGTCCGATGGCGCGCGCTTTATGTCGGAAAAGAGGGAATAGGGCGTGCCAGTGTACTCCAGGAGCCTGCGCGCAGGGGAAGACGGCTTGTCTGGCGCGGCTATTACCGCTCTTTTCCCAAGCGCGCGGCAAAGCGCAATCGCGCCGCCCACGGCATCCAGGTCGCCCTGGGAGTGGAATGTGATTATTATGCGCTTTGAAGGAATCTTCGGAAACTTGGCCATTTTCTCCCGCTAGTGAAACTAGGGGGAAGTTTAAAACACTGATTGCGCGGCCTTCCTAGCGAAGGCGGCCGTCTTTGAGGGCTTTCTCAAGCTCGTTCCGGAGCTCGTCGTACTTCGGGCGCATCTTCGTCTCCTGCTTGTCAAGCACGGACACGCGCATCTCGAACAGCTCGCGCTTCTCCTTCAGGTCGGCGTTTGCGTCGGTTTTCGTCGATTCGATAAGCAGGGGGCCCACGTAGCGGTAGACGGCCTTGTCGGACTTTGCAAGCTCTGCCTCGGCCATCTTTATCTCCTCGACCTGCATGATGAGCTGCTGCTTCTGGCCGGACACCATCTGGAGCTGGCGCTGCAGGTCCTGGAAATCCGACAGCTTTTTCTGAAGGTCGTCCGCATTGCGAAGCTGCTCTGCCATAAGTATCCCCCCGTCTATTCTGTATTTTCCTCAACAGATTTAATAATGTGCATGAGCCGCAGGTAGGAGTTCAGCGACGCGCGCAGCGACACAGGGTCGTCCGCATTTATCTCGACCCTCACCGTCTTGCCCGAAAGGGAGACCTTCGAGCCCCCGCGGTGCGAAAAGTCAGCCTCTGCGGCAAGCGCATCGTAAGCCGCCTTTGCGGGCTTGGGGGAAGGGAAAGTGAGGGAAAGCGTTGCGCTTCCAGACACGGCCCCTTTTCCCATCAATGCCACCTAACCCTGCGGTCAGTCCGTCTTGACTTCGCGCGCAAGCGGCTCGCGCACCTTGTAAAGCACGCGGTGGGCGCAGTGCGGGCAGCGAGTGGACTTGGAATCGAGCGACTCTATCCTTTTCTTGCATTTTGGGCAAACGTACATTTCACGACCTCTCCTTGTATTCCTTTATCAGGCGCGCAGCCACATCCCCTGACGGGGTGGAAAGCGAATACGTGCCGCCTGCGAAAACGGCGCCGCAGCCCTTGCACTCCCAAAGCGAGTTGCCGCTGCGCTTCACCTTCTTCTTGCCGCACTGCCCGCACACGAAAAGCGTGCGCCTAAGCACATCCACGCTGTCAGCGCGCTTGCGCAGCTCTGCCCCGTACCTTACGTTTCTTTTTGACATACCATATCACCGTTTCAGTCGCCAAGAAGGGCGCGGAGACCCTTGCCCTTCTCAAGCGAAATATCCAAAAGCCCTGTCAGGTCCTTCTCGGTAACCGAGCCCCAGCCGCCCTTCTGCGCAGCGCAGAGGTGATTCGGCGTGGTGGCAAGGGTGAGCCTGCAGTCCATGCCCTTCTCCTCGTCAAGGCTGGGGTCGAGGAATGCCTTGTCCCCGAGCTTGCCGAATGTGCAGGTGACCACCTTGTCCTTCACAGGGAGCCTGCCCGTGAATTCCCCGCGGATTATCTTGCCGCCCTCTATCTTCGGCATGCGGGAGGAAAGGAGCGCGCTCATTGCCGCAAGCGAGGAGGTGTCGATGAGATTGCCGTCGTGGTCGAGGACGTAGAGGTCGATGTAGACCGCAAGCACCTTGTCCTCCTCTATGAAAAACGAGCCGAGGTCCAGTATGCTGGCGCTCCTTATGCCCCTGTCCACCACGCGCGCAAGCTCGATTGCCTCCTCGGAGGGCGGGCCCGTCTCGAACAGGTGCGAGGCGAGAGGCAGCAGGTCTGCGGACGTGGAAAGCACGCCCTCCTTCGGCCTGTCGGCGAAAGGCTTTGCAATGTCGAACTTCACCCCTGCCATCACCTGGCTCCTGCCGATGGAGGCAAGCGCAGAGCCCTCGGCATTCTGGAGGATGCCCGGCTGGACGTTTATTTTCCTGTAGTCAAGCATTCCGCGCCCGTCGCCGCGCTGGCCCTGCAGCATGAGCGCACCCAGCGTGTCGCGCTTTATCTCGTTCATCGATTCCATAATAGCACCTTTTCAGCCTATGAGGAGGAACCTTTCCTCCTTTGGCTCTTCGTAAACCTTCCTGATTGCCTCCATCTGGACCTGGCGTATCTTGCCCGACGCGTTCCTTGCGAGCTCAAGCCCCCGCGCAAGCTCCTCGCGCGTGAGCAGCCCGTCCATCTGGAAAAGCAGCACCTCGCCTGTGCGCGGGGAGAACGCTATCGGCATGTCGGATTCGCCGAAGTTGTCCTCCTCCTTGCCAGGGTCGACCGCCATCTGCCCGTCTATCTTGCACACCGCGACCGCGCCAATGAGGTCCTTCATGGGGATGCCCGCGTCCGCAAGCGCCACTGCCGCGGCAGTCACCGCTGCGCACCTTGTGCCGCCGTCCGACTGGAGGACCTCCACGAAGATGGAAATCTCCGTCTTCGGGAAGTTCTCGGAAATCACGACGTTCTCGAAAGCCTCCTTTATCACTTTCGAGAGCTCCTTGCTGCGCCTGTTGGGGCCGCTCCTGCCGTGCTCCTCGGCGCCCGAGAACGGAGCCATGTTGTAGCGGCACTTCACCACCGCGCGGTAAAGCGACTGGTCGTGCCTCGGGATGCACTCGCGCGGCCCGTACACGCCGGCAAGTATCTTGTTCTTGCCCCACTCTATGTATGCCGAGCCCTCGGCGTCGTTGAGCACGCGCGCCACGATTTTTATGGGGCGGATGTCTTCCACTCCCCTGCCGTCCACACGCTTGCCGCCCACCAAAAGTGCCGGCTTTTCTCCTTGTCCACCCATTTTATCACCATTTGAATGCCATCTGGCTATGCTTTCTTCTGAGACTTGAGGTAGCCCGCCACGCGGTCGGTCAAGCCGTGCGTGTGAGCCTGCGCCTCTATCATCCTTATCGCCTTCTCGGCCAGGTTGGAGTCGCCCTTGCCCGTTATCCAGACATAGCCGTTCCTGCCCGCGACCACTTCGCAGCCGGTGTTCGCGCGTATCATGTCCACCATGGAGTTCTTCTTGCCGATTATGCGCGGTATCTTCACGGACGACACGCGGACCAGCCTGCCCTCCGGGAGCTTTTTCGCGTCGGAGAGCTCGATGCTGCGCGTCTCGTCAGTCTTTATGATGCGCGCGAAAATCGCGTCGCCCATCTCGTAGCGCTCGCGGATCTCGCGGCTTGAGAGGAACGCCGCGTAGGCGGAGTTCGTGTCCACGCTGTAGCCCGAGAAGCGCACTTCGGAGACTATCCCCACTATGAGGTCGTCCGCAAGCGGCTCATACGGGCCCTCGAGCGGCACCAGCTTGCCCTCGGAGTAGAGCCCCACCACCGTGGAGTAGGTCTTGCCCCTGTCCACGAACGCGTAGCTTATCCTGTCGGGCTTGTCCGAGACCATCTCGCCCGGCATCACTATCCTGCTGTTCTTGTCCATCATATCACCGTGAAACCCCGGCTACTTCATCAGCTTCGTCTCTGCCGCGCCCGCGGTCGCCTTGTTTATCTTGTCATAGAACTCGCCCTGCATGCCTGCGGGCATCTCTATGACCACGATAAGGCTGCCGTCGCGCGCCCATTCCTCCTTCTGTATCCCGTACCCCTTCAGCGTGCCGTAAATCCTCTGCGCGTGGTCCGGGGGCACCTTCACCGCCACCCGCACGCGCTCCACCTTGAGGGGGATGATGGGCCGCAGCGCCTTCATCACTTCCTCGATTTGCGAGGCCGCGTCGCGGAACCCGTCGATGTGCACGCGCGCGGCGTCCATCGCCTGCTCAAGCCGCAGCTGCGTGTGCGGCGCCCCTGTCCTCGGGTCGATGCACTCGCGCATCAGTATCGCGACAATCTGCTTCCTTTTCTCCTCCAGCATCTTCCTCTTCTGGTCCGTGGTGAGCGCCAGCTCCCCGTTCCTCACTATGCGCTCGGCAATGGCAAACACGTCGGTGGTGCCAAACGCCTTCTGGAGCGCTGAGGTGGTGTGCCGCTCGCCCTTCCTGAAATTCTTGAAGACTTCCTCCACCGTCAGGACATTGTTGAGCTCCTTTTTCTGCCCAAGGCGGTATGCGAGCGCGAGGTCAGGGTCCACCATCACCTCGAACCGTTCGCCTTTTATTTCCATGTGCGCGGTTATGGAGTTGTCAAGGCTTGCCATTGTCCCATCTTCAATTTACTTGATGTATTTCTCTATCTCCTTGGGGGAGAGCACGGTGAATTCCTTGCTCTTCATGGTGGCCACCGCGATTTCGACCGTGTCGGGCGTCACCTTGAGGTCGGCGGACTTTTTCAGCGCCTTTATTGCAAGCGCGATGGCCTCCTCCTGCGCCATGCCGGGCTTGTATTCCTTCTCGAAGAATTCCTCGACTTCCTTCTTGCCCGAGCCCACCGCGTCGGCAAGGTAGCCGGTAAGCGCGCCCGAGGGCTCAGCCTCGTAGAGGCGCGGCTTGTCATCCACGCCGGCAACGAGCAGCGAGACGCCGAACGGGCGGATGCCGCCGTACTGCGTGTATACCTGCATGAGGTCGCAAAGCTCCTTGGAGATGGTCTCCACCGAGGCAGGCTCGGCATACGCCAGCTTGTGGCGCTGGGACTCCATGCGCGCAAGGTCGACAAGCCTGCGCGCGTCCGCAATCAGCCCGGAGGCGGTTGCCGCGATGTGCTTGTCTATCTCGAACACCTTTTTCATGGATTCCGGGACGAGAAGCTTGGAGTTGGCGTTCTTGTATGCCACAAGGAGCACGCCACCGTCGAAAATCATGCCGATTGCCGTGGCGCCGCGCTTGACGGCCTCCTTGGCGTATTCCACCTGGAATAGCCTGCCGTCCGGCGAGAACACCGTGATGGCGCGGTCATATGCCTGCTGTGCGGGTGGGTACATAATTTTCACCTCAAGGTTCCAGTTTGCAATTTACAGGGGTTGCCTGTGCCTCTAAGAAGACAAACAAGACGTCTTCCTTTTTTGTTTCGTTTACGCCCCTATTGGAAGGCTGAGGGTTTAAAAGGGTTTTGGGAAGGCGGCAGGGGCGCGCAGGCTACTTGTTCCAGAAAGCGTTCTCGTTCTTGACGTCCTTGACATCCTGGATGGCGCCTGCGTCCTTGAGGAGGTCGGGCTTGCTGACATAGTTTATCGGTAAGTAGGTCTCTGTCGGTGGCCTGCTTTTATCGTTGTACGTGATTGTCGCCTTGGCATAGCGCATGGTGGCGACCTCGTACTTGCAATTCTCAGGGGACACGGATGTGACTGCCTGTTTAAGGCCTGAAGTGATGGATTCGGGGCTTTCCGTATCGACATAGGTGACTGGCGAGTCTGGGTTGATTATGCCGGAGATCTGCCTGCCGCAGTTGAGCTCCTCGGGGCCGCTCCCCCTGTACAGCACCAGGCGGATTTCCACGCCTTTCCCCCTAAGGAGCTGGATGTTGTCTTCGAATGTTTTATCGAACAAAACGTTGCCGCCGTCTGTGAAAAGCACGTATATGTCGTTCTTGCCTATATCGCCATTTGCCGCCAGTCCTGCAAGATAGGCGATTTTTGCCGAGATGTTGTCGTTATCCGCCACGTTTTTGTCAGATACATTGGTGCCGTCCCGCGCAAATTGCGTGATTTCGACAATCTTATTCCTCACCGTGTTGATAGCCTCCGAGGCATTGGAGCCGAAATCTGCAAATGAGATTGAACCGTCCGTTATCAGGTGCACGCTTTTGAGGTTGGGCGGCGCGGTTATCTTCCCTGCCGAGCCAAACTCGTATTCCACGCTATATACTCCCTTTCCCTCAAAGTCGCCGTACACGGTCGCCGTCCCGCCGGGGTTTATGGAAAGGGTGAAGTCCTTGGAAACCGCGCTTTCCTGCTTAGAGTTTACGGCGCTGATATCCTGCACCGCATCGGAATATGCCTTGTCCGTTGCAGGCTGGTCTTGCCAGTAGTCTATTTTTGATTCTGCGCTTTTGGCATAGTCGTTGACAAAGCACACCTCGCCTGCGGGCTTGCCGTCCTGCCCCTGCGCGCCGCTTTGCACCATGCTGAAAAGCTCGGAGTGGAGCTCGGTCTGCTCCTGCGCGCCTGAAACCACGGTGATGCTGAAGGAGAAGGAGAGCGCCTTGGACACCGCACCTACCTGCCCCATCCTTGCCTGCCAATCCGGCTCCTGGTTTTCAGGGGTCTGCTTCCCTTTTTCCATGCAGGAGGCAGAGGCGTCCGTGGAAAGGAATGCCTGCCCTCCCAAGGCAAAGTACTTTGTTGTTTTGCCGTCCAGCCCAAGCCGCTGGTTCAGGTACTCGTTGCCCGTGTCTGAGTAGGCAACGTAGCTGATGGCGAATTCGCCGTTGGCGCCGCGCGCAATGAAAGAGCCGACTTCCCCATTCTTTGCGCCCAGCTTCCCAAGCCCGGCTATTTCCATGGAAAGCATCTGGGTCGCCAAAGTTTCCTCCATGAGGCGCACTATGGGCGTGGAGCCCAGGCGCTCGTTTTTCATCTTGAAACCCAGGGCTTCGTTGAGCTTTTCCTCAATCTGCGCCTTTGTGCCGGTTATCTCGAGAACGCCCTTTTCGTAATTGTCCTTGTCGCTTGGCACCAGTTTGTCCGGGTCGCTTGGCACCATTTTCCCGTTTTCATCAGTGGAAATGCCCATCACGCGCACGGTGTAGACGGACTTTCCGTCCATCAGCGCAAGGGTGTTGCCCGCCTGGACCTGGGCCTGGGCGTAGGAGGATGTGCCTGAAAAGTCTAATCCGAACTGGGTGTTTGCAGGGGCGAAGGACTGGGCGCCTGTCGGGGCGTATGCCACGCCGCTGCCATGCAGCACGAAGCGCTTGACCGAGCCGCCCTCTATGGCCTTGTTGAAATCCTGCGGAGGGACAAGGTAAAGGTCTTCCATCGCCCTTCTTGCGAACGGAAGCTCGCGCTCTCCAGGTGAAAACGCGGTTTTCGCCCCGCCTGCCCAAGCCAGTTCCTTGAAAGCCATGCCATTGCCCGAACCTGGAAGGTATGATGATGCGCGCCTGCCAGGTGCCTATTTTATTGTCACTAAAAAGTATTAAGGGTGCGGGTTGGCCGCGCTTGCGCTAGGGGGCAAAAAGAAAAAGGAAAAAGAAGAAAACTCAGACCACTTTTGTCACGATGTTGGCGCTTGCAGACCTGACAGGATAGTCGCTGCCGTCCTCGACGTTGTTGTAGAACACCCAGATTTTTCCTGAGAACTCCGCGCCCTTGCCTGTCGGCGCGTCAGTGCACTTTACCGAATGTGCAAGCTTGGTGATTTCATAAGCGTCCTGGCGGCCAACCAGCGTTGGTGATGGAAGCGGGCTGGTGGGTTCCGGCGGAGTTGCTGATTTTGACGCCACACACTTTACCTCGTAAATGTTCACGGCATTGTTGTTGCCGTTGCTTATCTTCATGTAAAGGAAGTTGTCTGTGTCCAACGCGGGGTTCTCGCACGTGAAGCCCACCTGGTCGAACCTGCAGGACTGGGGCGCGGAAAACGGGTTCATGATGAGGAGAATCGCAATCACAATGACTATGACGAGCAGTGCCCACCCGTATGTCATGAGGTATTCCATAGCAGCCTGGCCTGTTTTTCCAACCATATAACCACCCGTTTCCCACTATTTTCAGGTTAAATATATATATTTGACAGTAAGGTGTCGAGCAAAAAGCCCATGATGAAGAAAACCAGGAGCGAGCCTACGAGCAGTATGGGAAGGTAGGCGACCCCGTCCTTCTTGCTCCCCTTGGAAATCACGCCGATTATCAGGGAGGAGAAAATCGCGGTCATGATGCAGCAGAGGATTGTGAAGATGAAGAACTCGGACGACGTGATGAGCGGCTTCTGGGGCATCACGAGCGAGGAGGAATAGCCAGACGTCGATATTTCCGAGAAGTTCGTGCTTATGAACACGCCCTCGATGATGGCCACCAGCTTGCCGGAGATTGCGAACAGGAAGGGCGTGCCTATGGCGCCTGCGAACACTATGAATATCACGTACATGAGGAGCGAGGTGGAGATTTCCTTGCGCAGCGACGCCATCTGCCGCGTGTCCTCCGCGGTCCGCTCGAGTATGTCGGCAAGCTTGCCGCCCGAGGCGATGCCCTGCTTAATGAGGGCGACCGTGCGCCTCATTGCCTTGGAGCTGAAGCGCTCGGAGAGGTGGTCGATGGCAGTGTTGAAGGGGACTCCGCCGAACGCCTTTTTCGCGACGATTGAGACCTCGTCGGACAGTATGCCGAACTCGGGCTTGGCGGCATACCACATCGCCTGGTCGATGGTCATGCCTGCGCGCACGTTTGCGGCCGAAAGGGAGAGGAATTCCGGAAGCACGTCCTCCACCCTGCGCCTGCGCTCGTCTGCCATGAGGAGGAGCGAAACATATGCCGCCAGGCACACCACCCCGCTTGCAAGGAGCACCGAGATGACCGCGGCAAACAGGGTGAAAAAGTCGGGCGATGAAACCACTGCGCCCGGCGCCATCATGAGCCCGAGCTTGAAAAGCACGGCCCTCAGCGGGGCAAAGCCTATGAACAGGAAATAGGTGAGGAGGGAGGTGAGGGCGCAGAGCACCACCAGGAAGCCGGCGAACGCCTCGGGGACAAAGTCCATGCCGGAAGACTCCAGGAGGCCGCCAAGCTGGCGCGTCTGGCTGCGGCTGAAGATTCGCCCCACCATTTCATAGAACCTGATTGCCATATGCACACCGTCAAACTATGTCGAACTTCGGCCGCGAGCTTTCCACCATGGACAGGAAGATGAACTGTATTATGCCGATCACCGCAAGTATCCCGAAAAGCGCGGAAGCCCCGAACGCAATCCCGCTGCCGCCCAGGAAGGACACCATCATTATCATGAACGCCACTCCCAGGGAAGGGAGGATTATTCCGAAAATCATGAAGAACATCACAAGCGGGTTTAGCTTCTGCCCGTATGCCTTGAGCTCGAGTATCTGCTCCTTTGAGATCTGGTCAAGCGAGGACTGGAGCGTGGTGGCGATGTCCGCCCCTGACGCAAGGGAGTTTGCAAGCTGGAGCGCGAGCCTGTTGAAGTATGGGGACGGGTTGTTCTCCGCAACATCGTGGAGCGCCGCGCCCAGGGGCACGCCCAGGGTGACCTTCTCCACCACCTTGTTGAACTCGACGGAGACTGGCCCGTAGTCCCTGCTTATGCCGAGCATGGCGTCGAACAGAGGCACGCCTGACTGGAGCTCAATGAGCATGTGCCTGCCTGCGAAGACAAGCTCC
>JBAZTI010000017.1:11076-19057 GCA_041662045.1 Candidatus Micrarchaeia archaeon
CCTGCTCTATCTTTTTGGCGCGCTGCCTTGCCTTCACGAGCGGCACCTGCATTGCGTAGAAGAACGACAGCGCGTAAATGACCGGCGCAAGCACAAGCAGCATGGCGGGCGTCCCCTCCCCTGTGCGGAGAAGGAGCCATGCCAGGACGAGGAGAAGCGCGGTGATGTAAGCGGCGCTTATGAACGAGGAGCGCACAAAGCCCGCGGGCGTGTAGCTCATCTGCGCCTGGACGAGCTGGCGCTTGAGGAGGGGGAAGCGCAGCGCAACGGTCTTGAAGAGCGGGCGGAACCGCTGTGGATCCTGAGGGGCCTCGAACTCGCGCAGCGGCTGCGCCACGAGAGGGTGGTGGGACCTTTGCACTGTCTTGGCGTTATTGTCGTTTTTATCCATCCGTTCCCCTCGCTTTAGCTTAATTCCAATGTAATTTATTAAAATGCACCTGTTCGATGCGGCGCTGCCTATTTCTTGTCCTTCTTTTCAATCACTTTTGTCAGGTTCGCAAGCGCCGGATTCGGCGGCGCATCCTCGGCAGGCTGCGCTGCGGCCGGCTTGCCTTCGCCTTGCGCCTCGGAATATTTCTCCGCGGCCTTTGCCAGGAAATCCTCCCTGCCCATGCCGCCCATCTTGTATATCTCGTAAAGCCACACCAAGTGGTCCTTGGCGTACTGCTCCACCATGGACTCTTCCCCCTGCTTCACCTTGCGCGCGGTCTCCACGTGCTCAAGCGAGCGCCTGAGGCTTTCCTTTGCCTGCCCATAATCAGGAGGCTTGGGCGCTGCCTCAGACTCAGGAGGGAGCGGGACGTCCTCCTCCTCTTCCGGCAATGCCGCGGTGCCTGCCACTTCCTTTACCTTCCCTGCCTCAAGCCGCGCAAGCTGCTCGGCCATCCTTGCCATTTTCTGGTCCTGCGCAACCTGCTCGGGGGTTTTTTCCGAAGGCCCCTCCTCGTCCGAGACGAGCTTTTTCGGCCTAAGCGGCGCGAACCCCATGGGCATTTTCCTTTGCCCCTGCGCAGGGGCAGCAGCCTCCTCTTCCGGCTCGCGCGCCTCCGGCCCCTCCAGCCCGGGCATTTCCTGCTCTGGCGCAGCCTCTTCCTCCCCCTCCCTTGCAGCCTGAAGCTGCCTGGCGCTGCGCGCAGGCGGCACATAGGTCTGCGGCGCAGGGGGAATGGCGCGCCCCATTCCGGGGAATATCCTTCTTTTCATGGATGGAGCCTGAGCAGGCGGCTCTTCCTGCCCGTCTTCCTCTTCCTCGCGCGCAGGGATTCGCGGAACCAGCCTGCGGGAAGGCAAAGCAGGCTCTTCGTTTTCTTCCTCCTCTTCGCGCACAGGGATTCTCGGTGCAAGCTTGCGCGGCGCTTCCTCGCGCGCAGGGATTCTCGGAACCAGCCTGCCTGGAGGCTGTGCAGGCACTTCCTCCTCTTCGCGCACAGGGATTCCCGGAGCCGGCTTTCTTGGCGCTGTGGCTGGCGCCTGCGCTTCATCATCTTCGGTTTCCTCTTCGCGCGCTGGCAGGCGCAAAGCCAGCTTTTTCGGCGCTTGTGATGGCATTTGCCCTTCATCATCTTCGGCTGCATCTTCGCGCACAGGGATTCTCGGAGCAAGCTTGCGCGGCGCCCTGGCGGGCCCTTCCTCGTCTTTGCCCTGGATGGGCATTCTCGGAGCCATCTTTCGAATTGCCAAAGCTGGCTCTTCTCCCTTTTCTTCCGGGACAATATTGCGTGGCTGCGAAGCTGCCCCTTTTTCGGCAGGAGGCCTGCGCAACAGGGACATCGGCCTTGCCGCAGGCGGCTGGAGCGGCAGCAGGGCAGGGGTTGCAGGAGGCAACGCGCGCGATTGCTGCTCCGGCGCTTCTTTTTGCAGGGCCTTCCCTTTTTTCTTTGCTGCCTTTGCGGCTTTTTTCATCAGCGCAGCCCCTGCAGCCTTGGCTTTTTTGCCCATTGCTTTTGCCCTGGCAGGCGCTGCCTCTTCCTTTGGGGCAGGCTCTTCATCCTCTGGCTCCTCAGCTTTCTCGAATGAAGCGCTCTCCTGCGTTGCCTGGGCGCGCGCCCTGTCAGGGGAAAGCTCTGAGATTATCCTTTGGATGCGGCGCATCCTGTCAGAATCCTCAGCCTGCAGAGATGCGGGTCTTGCCCTTGGAGCGCCTGGCGGCGCGGCATCCGGGAACAGGGGCTTTATCAGAAGCGGGCCCTGCGGCGCATCTTCGCGGGCAATGGGCTCCTTTTCCTCCGAGACAGGCGCAGGCGCCTGCTTTTCTTCCTCATCAGGCAGTGGAGATTCCAAATGCCCCTCGCCCTCTGCGGGCTCTTCTTTTTCCCCTTCAGCCTCTTCCCCCCCTTCCTCGGCCGGCGCTTCCATTTCATCCTCCAGGACTGGAAGGCGCGGCGCACTCTTCCGCTGTACAGGGGCAGGCGGCTCTTCCTCTACTGGGAGCGGAGGGACTTCCGCCTCGATTTCCGCAGGCTTTCTGAGCAAAAGCTTTCCTTTTTTCATTGCCCTGCGCGGCTCGCCCTCGCCGCGCGCGAGCGGCACGCCGGGCATTTCTTTTCCGCCATCTTCTTCCTCAGGCACGGGAGGGGGCGCTGGCGCTTCAGGCTCTTCCTCTTCCTGGGGCGGCACAGGGGGTGTTTTGAAAATGCCCTGGTCCTCGCGCGTCCGGTTTGCCTTTGCCTCCTCGCGGCGGAGCTTCTGCTCTATGAGCGCCTGCAGGCGCGGGGAAAGCTTGGAATAGGATGAAATGCCTGCAGGCGGCTTTTTCCCGGCTTCGGAAGCAGGCGCAGCCTGCCCTTCGCCCCCAGCGGAAGGCATTGCTTCCTGCTGCCGGGGCGCAGGCGTTGCGGCAGGAATCGTTGGCGCGATTGGCGGCGTTCCCTGCCAAGCAGGCGTTTTTTGAGGAAGCACCCTGGGCCTTGCCGCAGGCGGCGCAGCAACCTCTTCCGGAGCCGGCAGGCCGGCATCCTTGCCTTCCCTGGGCGCGGCTGCCGCCTCCTCCTTTGCAAGCGGGATGCCCTGCGGCACTGCGGAAGCCTCTTCGCCCTGCCCGCCGGGAATCTTCCTCGCATTGGGCGGCAGGATTGCGCTTTCTTCCCTTTCAGGCAGCGCCTGCTCCTGCGCGGAAACGAACTTCCGAAGCTCAGCCTCCACGCTTTTCTTCGGCGAGAGCCCAGGCTCCTCCTCTGGCGCCTCCTGCCTGGAGGAGGAGATGATTGCCTCGGTGGAAAGCCACCGCTCGATTTTCTGCGCCTCGAAAAGCAGGAAGCTGTACGTGTATTCGTCAAACTCGCGGGGGAAGATGCCGAAGTTCTCGTCAAGCACGAGCTTGCCGTCTATGGGGCGCGGGGGGACGGAAACCGCCTTTTTCTCCACCTCCCGCGCCATGGCGCAAAGCTCGGCAAATGTGGGGAATAGCTCTGTTTTTGCGCCCATCGTATCGACCGATTGCCAATGCAAGTTGCCGCGCCTATTCCGGCCCGTTCCAGTCGGCGTTCTTTGTTGCGAGCGAGACCACCGCGTCCGGGTTCATGTAGTACTGCGAGACCAGCGCGCCCACCGTGTTCACGCTCTTGTAGCCCTTCTTCACCATCCAGGAGAAAATCCTCGCCTTGTCGGCCACATCCGAGTCTATCTCGCGCTGGGTGAGCCCGGCGTAAAGGGAAAGCGTTGCGGAAAGCGTGACCATCTTGCCGACCTCGGACATCTTGTCGCTCTTGAGGTCCCAGCGGTAAAGGGTGTTGATGTCGCCGCCTTTCTGCACCTCGGCAAACTCAAGCGTGCGCCGGATGTTCAGCCTCCTGTGGCGGAACTGCACCACCACGCCTGCAAGCGCGGAGAGCGACTCGTGCGGCATGGAAATCGGCGGCGTGGTAAGCCTGGTCATTGTTTCCACCGCGTTATCGGCGTGCAACGTTGAGTAGACCGAGTGGCCGGTGTGCATCGCCTCGAAGAGTATCTCGGCCTCGCGCTGCTTCCTCACTTCCCCGACTATTATCCTGTCAGGCCGCTGGCGGAGAGAGTTCACCAGCAGGTCCAGCATGGTGATTTCTCCCTTGCCCTCGGCGTTGGGCTCGCGCGTCACCATGGGCACCCATTGCAGGAAGGACGGGAGAGTAAGCTCGCGCGTGTCCTCAATCGAGATGATGCGCTGGTTGGCAGGGATGAGGCAGGAGATGGCGTTGAGGAAGGACGTCTTTCCAGAGCCGGTGCCGCCTGCCACGAGGAGGGAAAGCTCGTTCTGTATGCAGAGCCAGATAAGCCCCGCCACCTGCGGCGAGATGCAGTTGAGCTCGATGAGGTACGGTATTGTCCATGGGTTTCTCGAGAATTTCCTGATGGTAATCGTGTTTCCGAAGGACGAGACAGGGAACATGGTGGCGTTCACGCGGTCGCCCGAGGAAAGGTGCGCGTCCATGACCGGATTCAGCGTGTTTATCTGCTTGCCGATCCTCCTGCCTATCATTGCCGAGATGTCGTAGATGGACTCCTCGTTCTTGAGGTGCACGTTGGTCTTGCACCAGCCGTATTTCTTGTGGTACACCCACACGGGCTCGGTGGAGGAGTTTATCGCCACCTCCTCAAGCGCATTGTCGTGCATGAGTGGCTCCAGGTCGCCAAGGCCGAGGCTGTTCTGCAGCAGGTATGCCGTGAGCACGTGCTTGTCCGCCTCGGAAAGGGTAGGGAAGTGCTTGGAGAGGAGGAAGTTCGCGCGCGACTCGAATTTCGCCTTCACCTCGTCGCGCTTCTTGGGGTCGATTATGTCCGTGATGTCAAGCTTCACGGTGGTGATGAGCTCGCCCTTCAGCGTGTTGAGCACCAATCGCGTGCCCTCTGACAGCTCGCGCACGTTCACCTCGTACTGCGGCACGTATTCCCCGCCTTTGGTGAATATTTTCGCGAGCACCTGTATGCCCTCGTTGTCGTACACGTACGAGTCGAGGACGCCTTCCTTCTCGATAAGTCGCTTTTTCAAGTCAGCCATGGGAAACACCCCGCGCGTGCGCGCGCTGTGAGCATGAGGCGTTATTCGGCGGGATTGTTTAAAAGCGTTGGTGCGATGCACGAGGGGAAATGCTGGGCCTGCCCGCAAGGCAAACCCATATTTAACTAGCGTGCGAAAGCAGAGGTATGGACCTCCTTTGCGTGGGCACGCCTGTCATCGACATGTTCGCGCGCGTGGGCGAGCGGGAGCTTGCGGCGCTTGGCGTTGTGAAGGGCGCGACGAATTTCTTTTCCGCAGAGGAGCTTGGCAAAATCGAGCGCAAGCTTTCCAAAAAGATAACATACCGCTACCCCGGGGACAATGCGCGCAACGTGTGCGAGGGGTTTGCGGCGCTTGGCGGCTTTTGCGGCTATGCAGGCGCGGCTGGGGATGACAAGGCTGGCGCGCAGTTCGCCGCCAACCTGTCCGAGTGCGGGGTGGGAAGCTTCCTGCAGGAAAAGCGGGGGGCGACAGGCAAGATACTCGCCTTGGTCACGCCGGACAAGCAGAGGACTTTCTGCGCGGATTTGGGCGTGTCGGTAAATTACGATGACGTGGACAGGATTGCCGCAAAAAGCGCGCGCATGCTCTACGTCGCCTCAATCACGCTTTGCGGCGACCATGAAGCTTCGCGCGCATGCCATGCCTACATGGAGGAATTCCGGAAAGCTGGCAAGAAAATCGCGCTTGCGCTTGAAAGCCCGCCCATGGTGGAAAAGAACCGCGCGCACCTGCTTTTCCTTGCCAAGCGCTATGCCAGCGCTCTTTTCTTAAACGAAGACGAAGCTGCTGCGCTCCTTGGCGCGGATGCGGAAAAAAAGCTCCCCTCGCTCATGCCGCATGTGCCAGTATTCCTCAAGCGCGGGGAAAACGGCTCAGTGCTTTTCCTTGGCGGCCGCGCGCACAGGATAGGCGCAATAAAAACGCGCGCGCTTGACACCACCGGCGCGGGCGACGCGTACGCAGCAGGCGCGCTTTACGGCCTTGCGCGCGGCTACACGCCGCTCTCGTCCGCGAAAATAGGCTGCTATCTTGCGACAAAAGTTGTGGAGAAATTCGGCGCGGGCGTGCCGCTTAAGCACACTCGGATGCCACGAAGGATTGGGAAGTAATCCTCGCTTCCTTCTGCGCTTGCCGAACTTTCCTTGCGCGCCTCACGCAACTAGCTTTTCCGCTTCTTTCTTTGCCTCTTCGATTACTTTTTCCTCATCAAGCAAGAGTGCTTTCCCCTTGCGCATCACCACCTTCCCGTTGATGATGCTGTCCGTCACGTTGCCTGCGTGCGCTGAGTAGACGATGTTCGCCGTTACATTGTGCGAAGGAACGAGATTGGGTGCACGCGCGTCAAGAAGTATGATGTCTGCAAGCTTTCCTTCAGCTATGGCGCCTGCCTCCAGGCCAAGCGCGCGGGCACCGCCCTCCGTGGCGGCTGAAAGCATTTGCTGCGCGCCTGCCGCAGTGGCATCCCAGCGCGAGTGCTTCACCAGGAGAGCGAGCGACTTCATTGTCTCGAACATGGAAAGCGAATCGTTGCTCGCGCTTCCGTCCGTGCCCAGAGAAACGTTCATGCCAAAAGACTGCATCTCAGGGAAAGGAGCCACCCCTCCGCTTGCCAGCTTCATATTGGAGAGAGGGCAGAGCGAGGCTGAAACCTTGCGCTGCGAAAGAAGGCGCACCTCCTCCTTTGTGAGCCAGACGCAGTGCGCTGCAACCGTGCGCGAAGAAAGGAGCCCCAGGGAATCAAGATAAGGGACTGGGCGGAGCTTGTGCGCTGTGAGGCAGTCAAACACTTCCTTGCGCGTCTCGGAGAGATGGATGTGAAGCGGCACATTGTATTGTTTGCTCATTGCCTCGCTTGCGCGAAGCAGCTCGGGCGAGCAAAGATAGAGCGAGTGCGGCGGCACAGTGGCGGTTATCCTGCCCTCGGCCTTGCCATGCCAGCCCTTGATGAATTTCTCGCAAATGGAAAGCTCGCTTTTCCTTTTCTTTTCGTCAAAGCCGCCGCTTCCCATGTCCACCATGGAATAGCCAAGCGCGGCGCGCATGCCGCTTTGCTGCACTGCAGATGCCACTTCGTCCATGTGGAAGTACATGTCATTGAAGCACGTGGTGCCGCTTTTGAGCATTTCAAGGCAGGCAAGCGCCGAGCCTGCCCTTATCTGCCCGGGGGTGACTTTCACCTCCACTGCGCGCACGGCGGCAAGCCAGTCGTGAAGCGCAGCATCCTTGCCAATGCCGCGGAAAAGCGTCATTGCCGCGTGCGTGTGCGTGTTTACCAGGCCGGGAAGCGCGATTTTGCCGCTGGCGTCGATTTTTTCCCCTGCGCGCGCCGTTATGGAAGGCGCCACTTTGGCAATCCTTCCGCCCTCCATGAGGATGTCGGCTTTCTTGCCGGAAGGAAGCGTTGCGTTCTTTATCAGGAGTGGCATGGAGGGATTTTAAACTCCGCAATTAAAAGTGTTTGTGCCATGGAGATTGACGAGAAGAAGATTGCGCTTGCCGCTGCCGTATTCGCAGTGGCGGGCATAGCCCTGCTTTTTTTCCTGTCAGAGACCCCGCGCGAGGCAAGCGTGGCTGAGGCGCTTGTTGCCCAGCCAAATTCCTACCTGAGAATATCTGGGGTGGCGCAGAATGTTACCGCCGACAAGTTCTACGTCTGCCAGCAGGAGCTTTGCATAAGCATGAAAAAAGGGGGGCTCGTATCTGCGCAGCTCGTGGGCGAGGGCAGGTGGCTTTCCGCGCTTGGCAGGGTGAAGGAATACAAGGGAAGCAGGTATTTCGAGGCTGAAAAAATAGACATAACGTAAAGTGAAAACGTGCTTGCCATAGTAGCCGTTGCATTCGGGCTTTTGCTTGGCATTTTCTCAGGCCTGCTGCCGGGCATCCACTCGAACACCGTGGCATCCGTGCTTGCCACCTTGCCCTTCCCACCTGAAGCCCTTTCGCTTGCCATCGTTGCGGCGGTGGGCGCGCACCTGCTTTTCCAGTTCTGCCCTCGATATTCCT
>JBAZTI010000018.1:0-8050 GCA_041662045.1 Candidatus Micrarchaeia archaeon
CTCGCGTTACTAATTCGCTATCGGTCTCAAGTTATATTTAGGGTTGGCGGTTAGTACCGCCGTATTCACGCCCAATATCCAATGAGCGCTACTCTTTTGATTTCTTTCCACTAGACATTCAACTACGGGGCTGTCACCCTCTATGGCGCGGCTTTCCAGCCGACCTCGAATCTGTCAATGGATAATCCATCCCACATCTCCAATGCATTGCTGCACAGGATTCAGAATGCCCTGTTCGGCTTTCAGTCACCCTTACTTACCGAATCCCAATTGGTTTCTTTTCCACCCGTTACTAGAATGTTTTAATTTTCGGGGTTTTTGCACGTTGCCGTGCGCCGCCCTATCTCAGGATCAAAGGATGCATGCGCCTCCCCTGAGCTTATCGCAGCTTGCCGCGGGGCCTTGAAATACTTGAGCCTAGCCATCCACTGAATGGCGTAACAAACATATTATTTTGGAACTCACTTTGTGAGTATCAGTCGCTCTCTTCGTACTCGTGAAGTTGCCACAAACTCCTGCTGCCTTCATTTCTGCATCCAGCAGCTCTCAACATTTTTGGCAAAGTTAATGCGGCTTGCGCCGCATCCCTGCTTTTCCCAAAGGGAAAACACAGCTCAAGTCCCGTGAAGGGACGGTGAGTATGAAACAAACGCCTTCCCTCCGACGTGCGGTGGGGAATGCTAGGCGTTTTTCTTGTGATTTGCGAATCCATCGCAGCCAGGCAAGAGCCCGGCGCTGATGTCGGGCCTTCCCCGGCCCGATGCGTGGGCTTCTTTAGATTGACAAAAGTTTATAAAGGCTTCCTCGTCACGCCGATGCCCTGGCAAGCGGGCGGAAAAGGGAGGCAGGCGCCGCCGTTCCCTCCCTTCAGCGGCTCCCGTTCTCCGGCAGCCTCATGAGGCTGCAAAGCCATTCCGCAAGCGGCCCGGCTTCCTTATCAGGCGACCTTTCCAAAATGTCTCCCCTGGCGCCGAACAGGATTTCCCTCTCCGTCGGAATCCCTGCACCGTAAAGCCTTGTCCTTGCAGCGAGGATTCCTTCGCCGCCAAGCGAGAACTCCGCAGAGGCGTCTAGCGTGCCGCAGTTTTTCATGCCTTCATATTCGCTCCTTTCATAGCCTGTCACGGACAAGACAACGGCTTTTTTGCCTGCGCCAAATTCCGAATAGACGGAATAATTCCAGTCGCCATCCGCCATGCCCTCCTGGTAAAGCCTGATTTTCGGGTCGGCGCCCGCGCATTCTTTCATGATTTTTGCGATTTCGTCCACTTTTTTGCCCAGGGTTGCGGCATCCCCTGCTTTCACCGCCGCGCGCATGGAGCGAATGACGTCGTTTATCCTTTCAGAAGGGCTTTTCTGCCTCTCGTCAACAAGCGGCGCCTGAGAAGGAGCTATCCTGTTTTTCACTTTGCCGCCGCCCATGCCGGTTTTGGCATTCCTTCTGGGCATTAAGGGATAAGTCGTCCTGTATGCCTGGGTAAGACCGGCCATTTCCCCCCTCTTCATGCCTGCCGCTGCATTTGCCTTGCAGCAGCTTTAGCGGCCTGCTTTGTTGCGCTTTGCCTTGCGCCAAACGCCATCCTTTCCATTTTCCTGTCTGATAAGAAATAAGGCTTTGCAGCCTGGATTTTCCCCGGCGCGCTTTTCACCTGCCCGGAATCGTCCTTTGGCGCTTGGCGCTGCGGCGCATTTGCCGCCAGGCTTAATATCAAGTTAACGATTATTGCAATTGATATCGCCGCAATAGCCAGCACGGCTCGCGCCTCGCCCCTGCTGAACCGGGCTTCCATCCCAATCGATTTTACCGTGAAGCTGGCGAGCCTGTCCACCAAGCCAAGCTTTCCCTTCGGCGCATCAACACCTTCAACCATAAATAGCACCGCTTTTATTGCTTGTAGGGAAGTGTTTTAAACCATTCACCATCTAACCACCCTTGCTCTTTTTACAAGAGCCTATGAAACTCCCCCTGCAGACGCAAGGGGAATTGAGGTGGAAACATGGCAAAAAGCTACGTGAAGTTTGAAACTCCAAAGGACGTGCAGGGGAAGGCCCTCGAGGCAATCACCATCGCAGCCGACACGGGGCGCATCAGGAAAGGCGCGAACGAGGCCACAAAGGCAATCGAGTCGGGCAATGCCGCCCTCGTCGTCATCGCCGAGGACGTGGACCCGGAGGAAGTGGTCATGCACCTCCCCATGATCTGCACTGAAAAGGGCATCCCATACTGCTATGTCGCGACCAAGAAGGAGCTCGGCACGTCCGCAGGCCTTCCTGTCACGTGCGCGGCAATCGCAATCGAGAAGCCCGGCAACGCTGCCGAGCTTGTCAAGGGCATAGTGGAGAAGGTCGCCAAGGTCGCGCCTGCAAAGGCCGCGCCTGCTGCAAAGGAAGAGAAAAAGCAGGAGCACAAGCACTCTCCAGATGCAAAGCACGCAGCCGCCGCGGGCGGCGCCCCAACGCCTGAGGCGAAGCGGGAGCACAAGGCCGCGCCTTCCGAGGCAAAGCCCGAGGCTGCAAAGGAAGCGGCGCCTTCGGAGGCAAAGCCGAAGAAGGAAAAGAAAGCCGGCAAGCCTAAGGAGCCCAAAGCCAAGAAGGAGGCGGCTCCCAAGAAGGAATAATCAACGGTGTTTGAATGGCTATCCAATCCTCAATACCAGTCGAAGTCGTGGAAGTGGTCGTGAAGACCGGCATCCACGGCGAGGTCTACCAGGTCATGTGCAAGGTCCTTGACGGCAAGGACAAGGGGCGCGTGATCCGCAGGAACGTGAAAGGGCCTGTCAGGAGGGGCGACATCATGATGCTCCTTGAGACCGAGCGCGAGGCAAAGGAAATCAAGGCCAAGTAATCATAAGGTGTGTGTATGGCATATTGTTCGTTCTGCAACAACGAGGTGCTCAAGGGCACCGGCGAGATCTACGTCCTGAAGGACGGCACCGCGCTGAACTTCTGCTCAAGCAAGTGCAAGCGCAACTCGCAGAAGCTCAAGCGCGAGGGAAGGCTCATGAAATGGACCAGCAAGACCCTTGTGCTCTCGACGGACAAGAAGGCGCCTGAGAAGAAGGAGTCCGCCCTTGCCAAGGATATCGAGGAAAAGCTCAAGGCAAAGGAGGCTGCCAAGGCAGCGCCTGCGAAAAAGTGAGGTGTGGCAATGGCTATCGAGCGCACGCTTATCATCCTCAAGCCAGACTGCGTGCAGCGCGGGCTTGTGGGGGAAGTGCTTTCCCGCTTCGAGTCGCGCGGCTTTTCCATTGCAGGCATGAAGATGGCGCAGCTTGGCCAGGCTGTTTTGAAGGAGCACTATGCGCACATAGCGGACAAGCCATTCTTTCCAGGCATTGCAGCTTTCATGTCATCCTCGCCCGTCGTGGTGGCAGTGGTGGAGGGCAAGGACGCGGTGCAGGTCACGCGCGACATGTGCGGCCCCACCAACGCGCGGAAAGCCGCGCCCGGCACCATACGCGGGGACTTCTCGCTTTCCATGCAGTGCAACGTGATACACGCTTCCGACTCATTGGAAACCGCGCAAAAGGAAATCGCCAGGTTTTTCAAGCCCGAAGAGCTCCATTCTTACAAGAGGGCGCTTGAGGGAATCACTTATTCTGCGGACGAGAGAAAGTAATTTCACGAAAGCAGCAGCTTCAGCGCAAACAGCGGGTCTGATGCCTTTTTCTTCGCCTCGCGGCTTGCTATCATCCCTGCAAGCTCTGCGCGAAGCTTTTCGCTTTTCCTCGCCTTGCCGATTGCGATGTCAAGGAGGAACGGAAGCTTGCCGAGGCGCTGGAGCGCGTAGGAGCTTTTGATGTCGTTTCCAATCTCCTCCCAGAGCGCGCGCTCGTATTTGCTGCATTTTTCCCCGCCCACTGCCCCCTGTTTCGCAGCCTCGGCAAGGGTTTCTGCGGCAATGAGCGCGCTTTTCATCCCGTTGCCTATCCCTTCGCCTGAAAACGGGTCCACGAGGGACGCGGCGTCCCCGACAAGCACAAAGCCGTTGCCTGCGCACTTGCGGCGCGCGGATGCAAGAGGAATGCTCCAGCCGCCAACCGCCCCCATCAGGCGCGCATTCGAGAACCGGCTGCCGAACCTTTTGTTCCCCATGCACGCATCAAGCACTTTCTGCAGGTTCGCCTTTTTGGCAAGCATGTCTGACAGGAGCATTCCCACGCCGACATTTGCCTCATTTTGCGAAAGCGGGAAAATCCAGAAGTATCCGGGCATGCACTCTGGGAGGAAGTGTATCTCTACGTTCCCGCGCAGCCCCCCCACGCCTGCGTAATAGCCGCGCACGGCTGAGCAGACATGCCCTGCCTTGGAGGAAAACACGCCGGCTTTCCGCGCCACAAGGGACATCGCGCCGTCCGCGCCTACCACGAGATTCGCGAAAAAGTCGCGCATGCTGCCGTCCGCCATCCTCGCTTTCACCCCGCACACGCGTTTTCCCTCGTACAGCAGGTCCATCGCCTCGGCGCCCTCAAGCGCGGTGCATGCCTTTTTCGCGCACTGGAACGCCATGTTGTCAAACTCATGCCGCCTGCAGACAAATCCCCCGCTCATCTCCTTGCCTCCGGCAGCAAGCGGGATTTCCACCTCGCTGCCATTGGGCGAGGAAAAAACTATCCCCGAGCTCCTCAGGAAGCCTTTTTTCGCAATTTCGCCCTCCAGCCCGAGCTTTGCCAAGACATCAAGCGCCTTCCCGCCGACGGCGTCCCCGCACACCTTGTCGCGCGGGAAGTGCGCCTTGTCAAGCAAAAGCACGCTTGCGCCTTTCTGCGAAAGCAGGCTGGCGCAAGTGGAGCCGGCAGGCCCCCCGCCCACCACAATAACGTCATATCCCTTTTCCTGTTCCACAAAAAAACCTACTCGGGTTTCAGGAGGAAGATTTATAAACAAGTTGTGTCAGAAAAAGATTATAAGTGTTTTGGGGTGGTAGTGATGAATAAATTATTCCTTTTCGCAGCGTTATTGATGCTTCTGTCCTCAGCTGCGCTTGTTTTTGCAGGCAGCTTCGATGCCGCCCAAAGCGCTGCAAGCGTGCCTTCGGCATCTGCAAGCGGCAGCGCTCCTGCCCAAAGCGCGCCAGCGGCATCCTCGGATGCAAGCTCAATATCATCTTCGTCAACCACTGCGGCTGCAAAAGCAATCCCCAAGGCAATTTCCCCTTCCACATCTGGCAAGTCGGCGCCAAGCCTTGCAACAAAGGCAGCGCCCCCGGCCGACACAATTTACGAGGTGGTGGTGCTTCCGTCAAGCGCCAGCCTCAATGTGGGGCAGAGCCAGCAGTTCGCCGCGGTTCTTTACGTGAACGGCACCCAGCAGGACGCTGTCTTCTCCTGGTCAGCCACTAGCGGAATCGGGACAGTGGACCAGACTGGCAAATTCACTGCAACTAACGTTGGAGACGGCCTGGTGGTTGCATCGTGCTTTACAAGCGGCACTCCCCTAAGCGGCAGCGCAACTGTGAAGGTTGCGAACTTCTCCACCCCTCCCTCCAACAATTCAACTTCGGCCTATTTGATTGTGATTCCCCAGAACGCCACTCTTGGCGTGGGGCAGACCCAGCAGTTCACCGCCTACCTCGTGGCCAACGGCGCGCCCAATGAGGTGCAGGTAGAATGGTCCACAGCCGGCGGAGTTGGCACAATAGACTCAAACGGCCTTTTCACAGCCACATCCGAGGGCAGCGGGATGGTGATTGCCAAGTATTCCGAATCGATTACCAACGTGGTCCTTACAGGCATCGCAGGCGTGATTGTCACCGAAGGCATTTCCCCGCCTCCGCCCAACGCCACTGCATACCTTCTGGTGATTCCCCAGAACGCCACTCTTGAAGTTGGCCAAACCCAGCAGTTCACCGCATATCTCGTGTCAAACGGGAGCATTGCCCCGATGCCTGTGACCGCCTCATGGTCCGCCACGGGCGGTGTGGGAAGCATCGACTCAAACGGCCTTTTCACTGCAACTTCAGAGGGCAGCGGGCAGGCGGTTGCCAAATACCATTATGCGCCCCTCAACGTGGACCTTACCGGAACTGCAAATGTGCTTGTCACCAATAGCACCTCTCCTCCGCCACCTCCTGCAAGCATCGCAAGAATTGAGGTGACGCCAGGCTCTGTTTCGCTGTTTGTCGGCCAAAGCCAGCAGTTTTCCGCGCTCGCCTATGATTCGCAAGGCGCGCTGCTAGGCAGTGTTCCCAACGAAAACCTCTCCTGGTCTGCAACGCCAGGCATAGGCACAATCAACTCGAGCGGGCTGTTCAGCGCAGCATCTGCGGGGAGCGGATTGGTGATGGCAACATACACCGGCCCGTCCGTAACATGGATTTCTGCAAATGCAAGCGTGTCGGTTTCCGAAATGGCGCCCGCGCCAATCGGCATAGGCGGCGGCTCTGGAAGCGGCGGCGGGACAGGAAGCGCGGGCGGCTCTTTCAAGACAGCCACCACCGTGTCATTCACCTGCGCGGGAAAGATAGGGGACGTCAAAATCACGGTGTTTGACAGCAACGAGGACAACGTCACGGTGGACATTTTCTACCTTGGCGCAAGCGTGAGGGAGAAGGTGTTCACAAAAGCCATAGCCGGCTCCACCACGCTCTCATTCATCCCTGAAAAGGCAGGAAACTACGCGCTCCACGTGTCGGTGGGCGCAGACCAGACAAGCGCGAACTTCTTCGTGCCGCACTGCGGCGCGCAGGCTGCAAACGTGACGCAGAACATCACGGTGCGCCTTGAGCCTGCCCGCGAGCTTGTTTTCTCAAAGCTTGTCCACTACCCGGGCGGCTTTTCCAAGCGATTTTCAGTGTACAAGATAACCGACGGGCAGGACGAGGAGTTCGAGTCCTACATAGTGCTTTACTTCAACTACACTGGCAATGAGACAAAGCGGGATTTTGACATCCTTGACTCGGTGCCGTCCTCAGTGCTTGCGCGCTCAAGCCAGATAATGTTTGCCGACAAGCCAAGCGCGATGGCGACAGAGCCGCGCTTCGAGTGGAAAGTTGGGGCGGTTTCCAAGGGCAGCAGGCTCTCATATGCCTACAGCTTTTCCCGCCCGCTCACCGAGCAGATGATAGGCCTTTTCGAAGCGCCGTCCATACGCGAGGCAGGCGCAGCGGAACAGGGGCAGGGCGGCGGCCTGCTTGCCGCAAGCATAGGGCCCATATTCGGCCTCACGCTTCCGCTTGTGGGCGTGCTGCTTGCATTCCTCGTGCTGCTCTCGCTCCTTTACTTCTTCCTGTTCAGGAAGAAAAAAGAGGAGGAATAGGCGCGCTTTTTTTTGTTTTTCTCATTCCCCGATAGCCTAAGCCCTGGCAAACAGGAATGGCTTGGGGCTTGCCCATATGCGCAGCGTATTTTTCGAGGTGAACGGGCGGAAGCAGTGCCCGTCTATGAAAAACTGCGCGCGCTCAGGCCCTGACAGCCGCAAGGTGCAGCGGGAGGCGCGCGCAAGCTCAAGCGGCGCAAAAGTGCGCCTGAAAGGCGAGATTGCAACCGCCTGGTAGCGCGCCGCCCCCTTTCCCATCTGTCTCCCCCCGCAGGAATAGCAGTAGGCCGGCGAGCCTGTCGGCGTGCAGAAAAGCAGCCCGTCAGCGCGGAAGGCATAATGCATTTTTCCCGCCTTGAGGTGCAGGGAAAGCACGCGCGGCTCTGGGTTCCTGATGCCTATCTCGTTGAGCGAAAGCGGCATCTTCCTGCCGTTTATGCTGCATGCGAGCATGAGCCTTTTCTCGGCCCGCAGATGCAGGAGCGCTCCGGGCAGCTTGTTGCGCCAATTGGCAAATGTCGCCTGGCAGATGAAGCTCGTATTGCTCCCTATCGCAAAATATGGCACGCCATAGTGCTTTTTGTGGTAAAGCACCGTGCCGTCCCCGCCTATGGTTATCACGAGCTGCGGCTTCCCTGAAAGCGACACGCCGCGCGAAACCAGGAACCTCTCCACCTCGCGCCGAAGCGCGGCTGTCTGCGGCTTTTTCCGGTTGGCCTCCACCAGTGCGCGCGTAACCCTCATCCAAGCACCAAGAATCAGATCCTGAACCTCTTCTCTATGAAGCGGCGCG
>JBAZTI010000018.1:8060-18968 GCA_041662045.1 Candidatus Micrarchaeia archaeon
GCGCGCCCTTGCGCAGCACCTTTGCAGCCGCAACCGCGTTGGCAAACCTCACGGCCTCGAAAACCGAGCGCTTCTCCACGATCCCTGCGACAAAGCCCGCGCAGAACGCGTCCCCGGCGCCAAGCGTGTCCACTGGCTTCACGACGTACGGCGGCACGGTGAAGGACGACATCTCCTTTGTCTTGACGATTATTTCCCTGCCGCCCTGCTTTATCACGCACACCATGTTGTACTGCCTGGCAAGCCTTGCTGCCTCGGATTCCTCCCGCGAGCCGGTGATTGCGAAAAGCTCCTTCCTGTTTATTATGAGAAACTCGCAACGGTCGAATATGGGGGCAAGCTTTTTCTCGCCCAGGCGCGAGGCAGCCCTTCCAGGGTCGAACGATATGGGGACCCCTGCCTTGTGCGCCGTCCTGCTTGCCGCATCAAGGAGATGGAATGCGCATCCGCTCATGTGCAGGAATTTTGAGCCGCGCAGGTAATCCCCGTCGATGGCTCGCCTCCTGTCCGCCACCCCCAGGTCCTCAATCACGCGCACCTCGCCGTTGGCATCTATTATTATCACGGACAGCCCGCTCATGCCGCGGAAGGAGCGCACCTGCGAAACATCCACCCCGCGCCTGGCAAGGTCGGAGAGAAGGTACTTTCCGTGCCTGTCGGGAGCGACATTGCCGATGACGCCTGACGCATGCCCGAGCTTGACCAGGTTGACCGCCACGTTCGCGGCAGAGCCGCCGCCGCTCACCGAAGGGTGCATGCGCATGAGCGCGGTATGGTCGGGCTCAGGGAACGCCTCCACATAGTTCCTGATGTCGTAGACAATGTGCCCAATCGTCGCGATTTCCGGGTGCATGCCGCTAATGCACTGCCAGGGAATTTAAACATTGGTGCGAATAGCCCCCCATGGAAGGGAAAGCCGGGCAGGAAGGCAGGGAGAGCCCTGAGCAAAGGCTTTCCGCGCTCCTTGGGGAGGGCCTGGAGCCCAAGATTGCGGAAAAAATCGGGATTTTCGGCGGGCTCCTGTCGCGGGACGCGGCAGTGCTGCTCCTTTGCCAGGAGAGCGGGATTTCAGCAGAGAAGAGGCTCCTGCTTTCCGAGGCCCGCGCCTCCAGGCTCCCGTTCTCGTTTTCCGCGCGCGTGGGCAGGATATTCCCGCTCCAGAAGTTCCCTGGCGGAGGCTCGTCTTGCGTGAGGCTCCACATCTCCGACAGGTCCTGGGAGGCAACGCTTGTTCTTTGGAACGAGCAGGCATCAATCGTGCAGGGGGAAATAATGTCCGGGGACGAAATCGTTTGCAGCGGCGCGTATTTCCGCTCGGGCGAAATCGCAATCGGCAGGAACGGCTCCATTGCGCGCGCAGGCGCGAGCAGCAGCATGCAGGTCGGAAGCCTGAAAGAGGGCGCCTGCAACGTTGAGGGCAGGGTGGAACGCGTGGAGGCCGCGCGCACTTACATTGACAGGAAAAGCGGGGAGAAAAAAACAATGAACTCGTTTTCCGTCTGCAGCGGGGGCAAATGCGTGCGCGCCATCGCCTGGTCGCTGCCCGAAGGGGCGCGCCTGCCGCAAGAGGGGGAGGAGGTGCTCCTTGAAAGCGCGGCTTTCAGGGGTGGCGAGCTTCACCTCAATTCGTTTTCGCGCATCGTGGCAAAGGGAAATCAGGGCAAGGCAGGCGTGTTCATGGGCGTGAGGCAGGAAGGCGGGCTGGCAGTGGTTGCAATAGGGGATGAGAAGTTTCCCCTGCCCGTGCCTGGCGCGCTTTCGCTCCTGGGGCTGCAGTCAGTGCCGCAGGGCGTGGACGCATTCTCCCTGCTTTCCATAAAGGCATCCTCGCTTGAAGGCAAGCCCGCGCGCTATTTCTCTGAGGCTGGCAGGCTCGCTTCCCTGGAGTTTGAAAGCTAGGGGAAATGAAAAATAAAAGAAAAAAAGAAGAAGCCAGGCAGCTTAAGTGTACCTGCCCACCAGGTTCTTTGCGCCGTACTGCTTTGCCCCTGTGATGCCGTTCGGCGTGGTGTAGGTGAAGTTCACCTGCAGGTCATACAGCCCGCCTGCTGTGCCTGAAGTGATGGCGCCTACGCCTATTGTCTTGGTTTCTCCTGCCGCAAACGTGACGTCGGTAGAGTTGGTGCCGTTGGCAACGTAGAGGTCGGTTATGACGAACGGGCCGTTCGCCTCCATGTTCTGTATGGAGAATGTCCCAACGCCCGCAGCGGTAATGCTGCTGTCAAGTATGGCAAAAGGCCTTGCCTGCCCTCTCCAGTAGGATTGGGACTGCGTTATCCTTGCGTCCGATGCCATGCCCGGGAAAAAGCCCAGGAGCGCCACAGACACCAGCGCGACAATCAAAACCACTGCGAGCAGAACCAGATATTCCGTCGCCCCTTGTCCCTTCAAGAATCCCATCAAATCCCCCTTTTGCCTTTTTTTGCCTGCTTTCCAAGCAATCGCGTATCAAATCGAGGTTATAATATATAAAGATTTCCCGGAATGCTGCGGCTGGGTGGCTTTGAAAAAGGAAAAAAGGAAAGAAAAAATGCGGGCAGCCTACACGTACTTGCCCACGATGTTCTTGGTGCCGTACTGCCTGGCGGCAGACCCGCCCGGCGTGGTGTAGGAGATTGTCACGTTCAGGTCGTAGATGCTCCCGCCGGTCCCGCTGGCCAACCCTGAGATTATCACCGTCTTCTTCTCGCCTGCAGAGAACGAGATGTTGCTGGAGTTCGAGGCGTTGCTCACCGTGAAGCTGGTGATGATGAACGGCCCCTCCGCCTCCATGTTCTGGACTGCAAAGCTCCCGTAGCCGCTTGCGTTTATGTTGTACTCGGTTATCGCAAAGGGCCTTGCCTCGCCGCGCCAGTATGCGTTTGCCTGCGTGATTTTGGCATCTGTCGCCATTCCCGGGAAATACCCCAGCAGCATGATTGACACAAGAGCTATTATCAGCACCACTGCAAGAAGCACCAGATACTCGGTGGCGCCCTGCCCCCTGTTTGCAAATACCACAAAATCCCTCCATTGCCATCTGTCTTCAGTCGCCCTTAACACACGGCATGTGAAATCCGCATGCGAGATATAAAAATCTTTGTTTGCCAAATGCAGCCATGAAGCTTCCATCCGTTTTCCTCCTGCTTGCCGCATGCGCGCTCCTGCTTCCGGGCATCCCTTCGGCAGCATACACGGAAAACCTCACGGTCCAGGTTTTCGACTATACCCTCCGCCCGGTGGAGGGCGCGCAGGCCTATGTGGAGTACGAGCTGAGCTCGGTCCGGGGGAACGTCAAGACCAAGCCGAAGCTCACCGACTCGACAGGGCATACCATCATACTTTTCACAAACTACGAGGAAATCCCGAACGAGACCTCGTATGCATACACCCTTTTCGTGAAATACGGGGACCAGCTCGTGACCGCATCCCTCATAGCCGCGGGCGGGGAAAACAAGACATACAACAAGAGGACATACACCATGATGGTGGAATCCCACATCGCATTCGTGCGCGTGCTTGACCAGAAAGGCAAGCCCCTGGTTGCCAACGTGACGGCGGACGGGAAAACAAAGCAGACCGGGGAGTTTGGAAGCACATTTTTCGCGCTCCCCCCGGGCAACTACACCATCAAGGTGGAGCGGAACGACCTGGTGAAAAACGTCCCGCTCGTTATCGGCAATTCAACCGGGGACAGGTCCATCGACGTGGTGCTCAGCTACTATCCACTGAACGTCCACGTGCAGGACGACATGCGCCGCCCCCTTCCCGCCCAGGTGGATGTGAATGGCGTGGGCAGGGCGGCGGACGGCGATGGATGGGCGCGCTTTGAGAACATCACCACTGAGTCGCCTCAGGTCATCGTCACATACGGCCAGGGCATCAAGCGCCTCCAGCCCAACCTCCAGTCAAGCACTTCCCTTGAGGTGACCTTTGACCTTGGCAGCCCTGCGATCAAGGAGCAGTACTCCTCGCTTTCGGACTCGGGCGTGGGCACGATACGCTTCTTTGTGGAGGATGCCGGCCCGGAGGCAAGCGGGATTGACACGGTCTCAGTCTCCTACGAAATCGGGGGCGTGCAGGACACCATTTCCGTCTACACTATCAGCTACAACAGCTTCGAGGCGAAAATTCCCGCGCAGCCGGCAGGCACGCTTGTGAAATACACCATCACCGTCCACGACAGGGAAGGGAACAGCGCTGTGGGAAGCGGCAACTACGTGGTTCCGCGGGCAGGAAGCGCGCCTTCGGCCAACACGAGCAGCCCGCCCCCTGCAATGCCGGAGTTTTCATTCATCCCCAACGAGGGCATATTCGTGGGCATCGTGGTGCTCACCGTGCTTGCCTATGCCGCAATCTACTACTACAACAAGCGGAAGGCCGGCGGCGAAATGCAGCCCCCTCCTGCAGCCCCGCCGCAGGCAATCCAGCAGTGAGGCGCAGGCGCTCAGGCAGGCGGCGCCCCGCAATCGCTTTTATAAATCTCCATCCACCATCTATTTTCATGGGTGGGAGCATGGACGAAGTCATCACCAGCACTGAGCTTGGCCTGAAGCCATTTTCGCGCGGCAAGGTGCGCGACACGTACGAGCTTCCTGGCGGCAGCCTCCTCATGGTGGCATCCGACAGGCTCTCCGCGTTCGACGTGGTTTTCCCTGACGGGATACCCAAGAAAGGGCGCGTGCTCACCCAGATGTCCCTGTTCTGGTTCGCCAGGCTCAAGGGGATTGTGGACAGCCATCTCATTTCATCGCAGGTGCCGCAAGGGCTGCCATCATACCTGGAAGGCAGGTGCATGGTGGTGAAAAAGGTGAGGATAATCCCGCTTGAGTGCGTGGTGCGCGGCTACCTGGCCGGCTCAGGCTGGAAGGACTACCAGAAAACAGGCATGGTGTGCGGGATAGCGCTTCCGCAGGGCCTGAAAAACGCAAGCAGGCTTCCGCAGCCAATTTTCACCCCGTCCACAAAAGCCGCGAGCGGGCATGACGAGAACATCGGCGAGGAGGCCGCCCGCAGGGCAGCCGGGGACGCGGCGTTCGAAAAAGTGCGCGAGCTGTCTCTCAGCCTATATTCCGCGGCTGCGGATTATGCAAGGGCTCGCGGTATCATCCTGGCAGACACCAAGTTCGAGTTCGGCATGGATGGAAACGGGGAAATAATACTGGCGGACGAGGCGCTGACGCCTGATTCATCCAGGTACTGGCCTTCGGATTCATACAGGGAAGGCATCTCGCCGCCCTCGTACGACAAGCAGTTCGTGCGCGACTATCTCGAGGCCACAGGCTGGGACAAGCGGCCGCCCGCGCCGCGCCTCCCTTCCGATGTGGTTAAGAAGACAACCGGGAAATACGTGGAAGCGTACGAGCGGCTCACAGGGAAGAAGTTCCCCTATTAGGTGGTTTGCATGGTGGATGTGCTGATAGTGCTTGGAAGCGAGTCTGACATGGGCGTCGCGGAAAAGGCAAAGGCAGTGCTCGACGAATTTTCCGTCCTGTGCAAGGTGGAGGTGGCGTCCGCGCACCGCACGCCCGACAAGCTGGACAGGCTCGTCCGCGGATCGGATGCAAAGGTGTTCATAGGGGTCGCAGGGCTTTCGGCCGCGCTTCCAGGCGTGATTGCAAGCAAGACCAAAAAGCCAGTGATCGGCGTGCCTGTGGACGCCGCGCTTTCCGGGCTGGACGCGCTCCTTTCCATGATGCAGATGCCCCCCGGCGTGCCCGTGGCGACAGTGGGCATCGGCAATGGCAAGAACGCCGCGCACCTTGCAATCCGCATTCTCGCGCTGTCCGATGCAAAACTGGCTGCCAGGCTTGGCAGGTGAGATGGTCATATGCACTTCCCGGAAATACTCAAGAAATGCAAGCGCGGCCCCCAGGTCATACTCCCCAAGGACATAGGCATCATACTCGCATATTCCGGCGTGGGGAAGGGCAGCGTGGTGGTGGATGCCGGCGCAGGCTCTGGCTGGCTTGCCGTCTCGCTTGCAAATGTCGCCAAAAAGGTGACGAGCTACGAATGGCGCGAGGAGTTTGCCGAGCTTGCGGAAAAAAACGCCTCCCGCGCATGCGTAGAAGGGCTTATAATAAAGCGCGCCAACGTGCTTGAGGGAATCGAAGAGCGCGAGGTTGACCTCGTGACTTTGGACTTGGCAGACTCGGACAAGGCGGTTGCGCATGCGCATGCCGCCCTAAGGAAAGGGGGCATGGTGTTCGGCTACCTGCCGCATGTGGAGCAGGCGCGCCGGTTTTTCGAGGCGTGCGAGGCAGCCGGCTTCGACACCCCGCACATGGTAGAGTGCATGGTGCGCGACTACCTTGTGAGGCAGTCGGGCGTCCGCCCGGAGAACACGGGCCTGACGCACACCGCGTACCTGGTGTTCGCTGCAAAAAAATGAGGTGATTGGAATGAAGGAAAACGCAATGTTCATTCTGCTGGGGCTGGCATTCTCCCTTCTGCTTTTCGGGTGCGCAGGCGCGCCTGCCGGGCCGCAGGCCCAAGCGCCCGCCGCCCCTGCGGCGCCAGCGCCGCAGCAGCCCGCCGCCCCTCCGCAGCCCGAGCCGCAGCCTGAGCCAGAGCCTGCGGCGCCTCCGGCAGCCGAGCCCGAAGCTGGCTGCACGGTGCAATTCCAGAAGGACACTTCCAACATCTACTATGTAATGGTGAATTCCGCCCAGGCGGGCGCGCTTAGCGTCACATGCCCCAACGGCGACGAGGCGCAAAAGCAGGGAGAGCTATATTTCTGCACCCAACTCGAGGTGCAAAATCCTGCCATAGCCTACCTTGACGGCGTGGAATGCGGCCGCGCCCAATTCTCCCAGGCCGACACCACCACGATTGTCCCTGCAGGGAAGCAAAGCTGCACAGTGCTGCTTTCCGATTCGCGGATAACCGCCGGGGAAACCTCCACGGTGACTGTAAAGGCGTATGTCCCCCAGGAAAAGAGCACGCTTGCCTACCTCTGCGGGAATATCGAAGCGACCGAGCAGGTGGGCGGCGGGGTGGACACTGGCAAGAACTGCCGCTTTGACGCCCCTGGCACGATAGAGGTGTATGCGAAAGTGAACGGGGAGGTCTGCGCAACAGCGCTCCTGACCGTCTTCTCCACGCCCAAGGACTGCTCGGTGTACGGCGCCGCCTACAAGTACGAGAAGGGCGAGCACGTCTACACCGCAACTGTCGCGGGCAGGGGGTATTCCGGGAGCGACAAGCTGCGCTACACATGCTACGAAGTGCCTTATGGCATACCTGTGAGCAGCCTGCCAAATTCCACCGACTTTGTCACCACCATGGAGTGCCGCTCTGCAAGCGGGCCTCTCACCAAGAACGTGAAGGTGACGCTGGGCGGGGACGCCTGCGGGGAAATGGCGCTGCCTGCCTGAGCCCCCATTTTCCGCGGAATTCCCAGTAGCCGGGCGGAGCGGCATTGCACAAGCCTTAAAATAGTGTGCCCTCATATCGCCATCCTCGAATACCTAAGGTGGTGCTAATGTCAAAAATAACAATTCCTGCAATAGTCGAAGGCGGAAAGGCCAACGCAGGCCCGCCCCTGGGCCCGGCGCTTGGGCCCCTCGGCGTGAACATCGGCGGGATAATCGACGAGATAAACAGGAAGACCTCAGCCTTCAGCGGGCTGAAGGTGCCTGTGAAGGTGGTTGTCGACAAGGCGACCAAGAAGTTCGAGATAGAGGTGGGCAGCCCGTCCACCGGCGAGCTCCTCAAGAAGGAGGCCGGCGTGGAAAAGGGGAAGAAGGGCGGCGCCGACGACCCGAAAACAGTGGGGGACCTCAAGTTCGAGCAGGTGGTCAAGGTCGCCAGGATGAAGGAGGGCGGCTCGCTTGTCAGGAACCTGAAAAACGGCGTGAACGAGGTGCTGGGCACCTGCGTCTCGCTCGGGATAACCGTGGAAGGCCAGGACGCGCGCAAGGTGATAGGGGAAGTCAGGGAAGGCAGGCACGATTCCCAGCTTGCCTCGTGAGGCACCGCTTTAAATATTCTTTTTCCGAAGCAGGTGCGGTAATCCCATGAAGAGTGCCGCACCAGCGTTTTTCCTCCTCCTTCTCCTCTCAGCCCCGTTTGCATCCGTGCAGTGGAGCTATTCCGCGCAGGGCGCGGTGCTGGGCAAGCCCATCCTGATGTCGGACAACGTCGCATTTTCCACGCACGAGGGCAAGGTGTATTCGTTTTCCGCAGCCAGGGGCTCGATATCCTGGGCTTATGACGCAGGCGCAAAGATTTATGCGCCCCCTGCGCAGGTGTCTTTGGATACCATTGCGGTTGCAGGCCAGGGCGGCAGGCTCGTTTTCCTGTCTGCCTCGGGCAAGGAGGGCGCCGCCGTGCAGCTTCCCGCAGCGCCCCTCTACCTGGCGGGCGATGGTGGCAGGGCGTATGCCTCCCTTCCCCGCGGCGTGCAGGCATACTCTTCATCAGGCGCCTCCCTTTGGAATTTCACGCTTCCAGGGCCAGCAGGCCCCATAGGCGCGTTTGGCGACGCGGTTTATTTCACCTCGGGCGGATTGCTTTACTCGCTTGCCTCCAAGGACGGCTCCTTGAACTTCGCAGTGGATGCCGAGGATTCCTTCATGGCGGCCCCTGCAGAAAAGGAAGGCAGCGTCTACCTTGGCGCCACCGACGGCAGGCTCTACTCGTTTGACGCGGTGAGCGGCAGGCTGCGCTGGCAGTACCAGGCAGGGGGCTGGGTGCAGTCCACGCCCATGCGCTTCGGGGACGCGGTGTACTTCGGCTCGAACGACGGCTTCCTGCATTCCATAACCGACTCCGGCAGGCTGCGCTTCAAATTCAGGACAGGGGAGGGCATCTGGTCCGAGCCTGTGCTTTACTCTGGCAAGGAGGGCTGGCAGGTCGTGTTCGGCTCGAACGACGGTAACATCTACGGGCTTGACGCGGCAAGCGGCGAGCTTGTCTGGTCGTTCTCCGCAGGGGGCAGGCCAAGCGGCCTGTCGGTGAAAAACGGCGCCATCCTCTTCGGGACAAGCGAAGGCAGGTTCTATTCGCTTTCGCCCTCCCCCATATGCAGCTTCTCCTGGCCCAGGAACGGGGAAACCGTGGGGGACTGGCCGGTTGATGTCGAAGGGACTGCATACTCCGACTCTGGGGTGCAGGGCGTGGAGGTGCGGCTCGAGGGCGGCAACTGGCAGATGGCGCGCGGCAGCGAGGACTGGCGGGGGAAAGTGGACTTCACCGGCCTGCCGCTCGGCGCGTTTTTGGTGGAGTGCCGCGTCACCGACGCATCGGGAAGCCAGCAGTCAAGGGACTACCCTGCCATCACGCTTGTGAAAGGGCAGAACGTGCCTGTGCAGAAAATGTCGGTCATCGCCCCTTCCGAAGCCGGAATGAACGAAACCATCGGCATTTCCGCGCTCGACAGCCGGGGCGCGGACCTTTCCGGAGTAACGCTTTTTGTGTCAGGCGAGCCGCAGGAGGGCGACAGCCCGTTCTCCGCGGTGCTCGGCAGGAGCGGGGCTGTCGAAATCGCGCTTGAGAAGCCCGGGTTCGAGCCCGTTTCCTTCGTGATTATCGGCACCGGCGGGACGGACTTTGTAACCCCCATAGTCGCGCTTGCGTTGCTTGCCGCGCTCGCTTTCTTTGCCTACAGGGTGTTCATCGCGAAGAAAAAGTAGCTACTTCCCCCCCACTTTGCCCGCGGGCAAAGGGGCCCCTTTTCGCTTTGCGAAAAGAGGGCTGTATTCCATTATGCAGTTGTCAGTGTACTTGCCGTAGTGCGTTGTATAGTGCCTCAGGCGTGCCACTTCCACAAAGCCGACTTTTTTGTACAGCCTTGCGGCAATCCTGTTTTCAGAGTCGTGCTCAATCCACATCCTGTGCGGCCTGAGTTTCTTCTTTGCAACCGCAATGCCCTTGCGCAGAAGAAGCTCGCCAAACCCGCATCCGCGCCACTCTTTCGAGACTGCCAGCCCGAATATTGCATTGTGCTTCTGGTTGGCAAGCCCTCCCCTGCGGGCATCGCAGTTCCCGGCAAGCTTCCCGTTTATGAACAGCAGTAGCAGTATCTCGTCCCCACTGTCAATATCGCCCGCTTTTTTCTTCAGCCACTTGCCCTCTTCCTTAAGCGTCGCCTTCTTCTGGATGGACAGGTATGCCTTCTCATCAACAAAAGGGTTGATGAAATCCATGAACGCGCGCGCGCCGATTTTCTTCAATTCAGAGCCGCGGCTGATGATTCTTATTTCATAGGAAGGGCGGATGCGCTCTTGGGGCTTTTTTCCCATGGCAATCAGGACGCATTTGCGTCGGACGCTTTCTGGAACACCTTTATCGTGTTTGCCTTGATGGTGACCGGGATGGGCACCGCGACCTCGGTGAGCTCCACCGTCACCTCGTCCTTGTTGGTGTCTATCTTTATCACGCGCGCCTTCTCGCCCTTGAACGGGCCCGAGACAAGCTCCACCACGTCGCCCTTGGAGATGGAAAGCACCGCGGGCTTTGCGGCCTCTATCATGCCCTCGATGTCCTTTATCCCCATGGGCCTGTCGAGCACCCCCTTTATGTGCGGGATGCGAAGGCCAGCCTGGCGGACCGAGACCTCGTCCTCGCCCTCGACAATGAGGTAGCCCTTGAGGTCCTCGAAATAGGCGATGGCGGGTATCTTGAGGTTTTCCTTCTTTATCTTCTTCGAGAGCATGTCAAGCACGATTTTCTCCTGCCCGACGGTTATCTTGTAAACATATATCATTTTCCCACCTATCCTTTCCCTTCCTGCATCAAACCAGGTTCACCAGGAACGAAAGCATCACTCCTATCAGCCCTACGATTACCATCCCTATCCCGGTTATCTTGACTATCCTGTCGAACTCCTTCTTCCTCGGGAGCGTGGCCACGTTCATCACGCGGATGGACTGCCTCACAAACCCTGCAACATCGTACATATATCCACCTTCATCCAAGCAGGTC
>JBAZTI010000019.1:0-18602 GCA_041662045.1 Candidatus Micrarchaeia archaeon
GGCGTGGCGACCACGGCAACTGGCGCGGGCTTCTTCATCACAGGCTCGCCTGCAAACGCATTCGTGAACATCACGGGCTCGGCGGCGTCCGGCACTGTCCTTCGCCTGCAGGAAAGCTCGAACAACAACGTTGTCGAGAACCTGGTGGCCACCTCCACGGGCAACGGCACGGGCATTTATGTGGCCGGCTCCACCGGCACCAACATCACCGGCACGAACGTGACTGCCAACGGGGGGGATGCAATTTACCTCGCAGCCAACGCCCAAGGCACGCTGCTGCAGGGGGGCCTGGCGTCATCCGTTGACGGGAACGGCATAACCGTCGCTTCCGGCGCAACCGGCACCTCAATATACAACATGACTGCCCTGTCCTCAAGCGCGGACGGCATTTATGTCGAAGGCACGCAATCATACACGTCCATAATCGGCGCATCCGCATCGTCATCCGGTGCCGAGGGCGCGGGGATTTACCTCAAGACTACCTATGCCAATGTCTCAGGCTCGTCAGCCAACAACACTGGCAGCGGCTACGGGCTGCTTGTGCAGGGCGGCGAAAACCTGGTGATAGCCGACTCCGCATTCGCATCCGCAGGCGCAAGCGGCAGCGGCGCAGCTGCATACTTTGAAACCGATTCCAAGGACAACTCAGTGCACGGCAACACGTTCACATCCCTCTCCTCCGCCGGCGACATGCTGCGCCTGTATGAGTCGTCCGGCAACACATTCTACTGGAACACGTTCGGCTACACCACGGGCTATTATGCAAGGGAGCAAAACTCGCCGAACAACAACTTCAACACCACCAACGTGGATGGCAGGGGCGAGGGCAACAGCTGGTACAACGTCATGAACAGGAGCGTTTCCATCTGCGGGGCCTTCAGGCCCACCAAGCCGGAATGGGTGGCATTGGGCTCATACTTCATAGGCGCGGACTCGGTTGCAGACCCCAAGGAGTACCCGTACAGCGCGGCAAACTCAAAGGGCAGGCTATCCGGCTCGATTGTCGATTACGCGCCTGTGACCCTTGACAGGTGCTGGTTCCCCGCGCCGCCTGCGCCCCAGAACTTCTCGCTCCAGTCATGCGAGCTCAAGGCATGCAGCGCAGACGCGGACTGCATGGCCGGCGATGCGCCCTACTGCGATGCCGGCTGCAACCAGCTCTCACACACCTGCTACCCGTGCGTGTCATGCGGGAACGCATACTGCCTGCCAACCGGGCAGCCTTGCGGCGCATCCAGGGCGCTTTCAGGCTGCGGCTCTGCAACCTGCAACTCAGGCGTCTGCACCAGCAGCGGCGAAACCTGCCCTGGCCAGCCAGGGCTTGCATGCTGCCCGTCATCATACTGCTCAGGCAGCGACGCGGCAAGCGTCTGCATCCCCAAGAAGGCTGCAGGTGAGCTTTGCGCGTCAGCAGCAGAGTGCGCCCCGTCCGCGCCCTACTGCACCGGCACGCCGGCATCCTGCAGCGCATGCTTGCCTGTAGGGGCGGAAGACTGCACCTCCAACTCTGAATGCTGCCCGAGGGCGAACGGCACGGGCCTATGCAACCTTGCGCAAGGCACAGAGGGCGCCAACACATGCGTCGACCAGCTGCCATCCGGCGGCAAGACCTGCGCATCCTCATCCGACTGCGCCCCGGGGCACAGCCTTGCATGCAAGGACGGCGTGTGCGAGGCCAACAACCCGCCCAGCGCCCCGCCCATCCCTGCGCTAAGCATAACTTCCATAAACGGGACCGAAACAATAATATGCACCCAGAACTGCGGCTCAGCCAACACCCCCTCAGACCCCGACCGCGACACGCCAATCAGGATAGAGTACAGGTGGGTGTATGACAACACGCCGACAACCATCTTCTGGCACAGCTCCACCTCTGTCAACTGCGAGCTCCTTGCAGGCGGCTGCGTCCAGGGCAGGGGGATGCTTATACAATCCAGGGCGTGCGACAGGTACGGGGCATGCTCAGACCCTGTCGATTCGGCGCAAGCCATCATCACGACGACCGTGGCAAGCTGCACCGGCAGGGTATCGTGCTCGCCCACGCAGAAATGCTGCTCTGGCATGACCTGCAAGTACAATGACGCAAGCTCGCCCACCGGGACGTGCCTGATAACAAGCCCCATGCTCAACTGCTCGCAGGATGCGGACTGCCTCTCTGGCCTGTGCAGGCTAAACGGGGACACGGGCGTGAAGACGTGCGTGAACGCGCTGTCATGCGGCCAGTCCTGCAGCCTCTCATCCCAATGCCCATCCGACTGCCCGTCATGCGCGAACGGGGCGTGCTCTGCATGCATACCCGTGGGCAGCGCAACATCATGCACCTTCAATGCCCAATGCTGCGCCGTGCCCGGCGCAATCTCAGGGCTCTGCAGCGCTGGCGCGTGCAAATCATGCGCCGACGCCAATGCAAGCTGCGCCCTGGACACTGAATGCTGCTCCGGCCGCTGCCAGGACTCGCTTGGCACCCTCAGCAAGGTGTGCGCGCCATCCAAGTCGCTGTCCCCCATGGGCGGCGCGTGCCTGGAGAATTCCGACTGCACCGAGGGGCTGTTCTGCGACACCCTGAACAGGGGAAGCAAGATAGGCGTTGCCGTCTATGTGGGCAACCGCACCACCGCCTCGGACTACGGGCAGTGCGCTGACCACTTTGCGCCCTATACAAAATGCAACCTGAGCATGGGCAGCTGCGAATCGCCGTATTCCTGCGAGCTTGCAAGCGGCAACGACCACTATTGCGTGCGCACCAACGAGACCGCGGGCACGCAGTTCAACAGCTGGGTGAAGGTGGGCGGGATTGACTTTGCCCTGTCCACGGCCACCTACCATTCGGGCGCATCCTCCGCGCTGGTGGGCGGCAGCGGGTCCAACACGTCATACGCCTACAATTCCGCCCTCCTGGGGTCGCTTGAGGGCGATGCCAAGTACATGCTGGAATTCTGGGCGCAGACCTCCACGGCAGGCTCGCTTGCCCGCTATGCGCTTTACGACACCATCAACAATGCATACCTCAACGACAGCGGGCAGTGGATATACGCCTCCTCAGGCAACGCGCCTTCCGGCAGCACAATCACGCCCCTCACCTCGACATCCGGCAGCTGGAAGCATGTCGTGAAGGCATTCAGGACGCTTCAAAACGCCAAGATACAGCTCCGCTTCTATCCTCTCCCCGAAGTCTCATACTATGTGGACGACCTGGCGGTCACGCAGGCGAACGACTTCTCCATGCTGGCATGGGTGCGCGCAGGCTCGCCGCAGCCCGGCGGCATGTTGTTTTCGCAGATGGGCACGGCTGAGGGAAGCCCCCAGGGCATCAACTGGTCCATAAACCCCTCAAACACCCTGACCATGGGCATGCACAGCTCGGGCGAGCAGGGCGTCCATGACGGCGCCGCAGCCTCGCTCCTGCCCACAATATCGCTTGCCGACGGCAAGTGGCACCAGGTCGCGCTCTCTGCCGACCGCACAGGCAACTACTCGGTATACCTGGACGGCGCCCTCTACTCGCAGGCCTTGTTCACGCTTGGGAGCCTGGAGAACAACGGGACGTTCTACCTTGGCAGCCCGCTGTCCGGCGGCTTCAAGGGCGAGCTCGGCGAGGTGCGCTTCTACAAGCGCGCGCTCACGCCAGCCGACGTGCTGGACCATTACAACGGCTGGTTCCAGCAGCAGTGCAAGATAAGCCTCGCGTTCTCCTACAGCGGCGCTGCGGCGCAGAACCTCACCGCGGCATACAATGCCGACCTGAGGATACGGAAGCTCCTGCCTGAAACCATCCTCGCCATGCCATTCGACGTCAACGTGAGCTCGGACGGGCGCGGCATGATAGTGGACTACTCCCGCTTCCTGGGCGCAGGCACCAAGACCGGGGCCGCCTGGACTGCGGACGGCAAGGTGGGCGGCGCCTACGCATTCGACGGCAGCGGCAAAATCGCCCTGCCATCCGCGCTCCTCACGGGCACTGGCGACTTCACGGCCGCGGCATGGATAAGGCCGTCTTCGCTCGGGACAAGCTGCGTGCTTTGCAGCAACCTGACCACCGGCTTCACGCTCGGGTACAACAGCGGGCTATCCGTGTCTGCAGGCCCAAGCTCCCTCGCATACCCGTTCACCCCTGCGGGGGGCGCGTGGGTGCACATAGCCGCTGTGCGGAAAGCCGGCATAGGCTACCTCTACGTGAACGGCACGCTTGCCGCGCAAGGCGCGCTGCCAGGCTCAATCGCCTCGGCGGAGCCCCTCACCATAGGCAGCTCGCCCTCTGGCACAAGCGGCTTCGTTGGGGCGATAGACGAGGTGCGCGTGTTCAGCCGCGCGCTCACTGACGCGGAAATCCTCTCGCTTTACAACGACAATGCGCTGGCATCCAGCGCGGCATTGCCCCTGTCGCAGAACTAGCCTTCCATAAAGCCATAAAGCGGCCATCGCGTCCCAGCCCGGCATTATCGCCCTGGAAGTAGCCTTTATTAAATTCACGCGAGATGTTATTTTATGATAGAAACAAAGGCTGACCAGATTGTCGCTCTTGTCCAGAAGCACAAGGTAATCGACGTCGAGCGCGTGGCAAAGGAGGTCGGCATCCTCTCCCAGCAGGTGGAGGCAATCTGCTCGGTGCTCGAGAAGGGCGGCGTGCTGGACATCATCTACTCGCTCAATATCTCCGAAAAGCCGAAAATATCGTTCCACCTACTTCCAGCCGAGCCGCCCTCGCCCGAGGACATCTCTGCCAAGGGCAAGGTCATCTCGAGCTACACGTTCGTGGCCGACGGCGTGCCGGCAAGCGTGGTCATAACCGACACTGAAAAGGAGAAATACTACACCATCACGCTGGTGGAATTCGGGACGGCCACGAAAATTTTCCTCGACCTCATCCGCGACGAGATGCTGCGCCAGATGCCCGTGAATGCGCAGCTTGACGTCTCGGACGTGGAAAAGGCGGCAAAGGTAAGGCGGGACTTCCAGGGCCAGATACAGGCTTATCTCTCCCAGTTCGCGTTCGGCAAGGAGACCGAGGACCTGCTGGTCGGCGTGCTCCTGCACAAGCTGTTCGGGCTTGGCGAAATCGAGCTTCTCGACCAGGACGACTGGCTTGAGGAAATCATCATAAACAACAGCAAGTCCCCTGTCGGGGTGTACCACAGGAAATTCGGCTGGCTCAAGTCCAACCTGTTCATGCCCGACGAGGAGTCCATCTTCAACTTCGCATCCCAGATAGGCAGGCGCGCAGGCCGCCAGATAGCCACGCTCACGCCCATACTCGACGCGCGCTACGAGAGCGGCGACCGCGTGTGCGCCACGCTTTCCCCAATATCCGCGCACGGCAACACCATCACCATCCGCAGGTTTGCCCGCAACCCCTGGACTGTCGGGAACCTGGTCGGCGACCCCGGCTACTCCATGACCCCTGAAATGGCGGGCATGCTGTGGCAGGCAATCCACTACGAAATGAACATCATCATAGCAGGAGGCACGGCGTCGGGAAAGACGACCGCGCTCAACGCGCTTGCCGCCTTCATCCCCACAAACCAGCGCATAGTCACAATAGAGGACACGCGCGAAATCGTGCTTCCCGCCTACCAGTGGAACTGGGTGCCGCTCCTCACGCGCAATGCGAATGCCGAGGGCCTGGGGGAAGTGTCGATGCTGGATTTGATGGTCACGGCGCTGCGCATGAGGCCTGACAGGATAATCCTCGGCGAAATGAGGCGCCAGTCCGAGGCGGAAGTGCTTTTCGAGGCAATGCACACCGGGCACTCGGTGCTGTCCACACTGCACGCGGACACCGCCATGCAGGCGCTGCGGAGGCTCACCTCTCCGCCCATCAACCTGCCCCCGTCAGACCTGGAGGCCGTGCACCTGCTGGTGATACAGTACCGCGACCGCAGGCGCAACATAAGGCGCACGCTCGAGATAGCCGAGCTTGTGGGCGGTGCAACAGAATCCGACGTCACCACCAACACCATCTACCGCTGGCGCCCCAGGAACGACACGTTTGACATGGTGGGCGAGCCGAACAAGTACCTCAAGGAAATCAACCTGCACACTGGCATGACCAAGGACGAGATTTACCAGGACATCGCCAACCGCGCGACCATCATCAAGTGGATGATAAAGAACAGGATGAACGACATCGAAAGCGTGGGCAGGATAATGGCGCTTTACTACAGCAAGCCCAACGAGATACTCGAAATCGCAAAGAGCGACATGGCGAAGAAAAAGCAGCAGTAGCTGCTTTTTCTAGCGTGGAACTGCAGTTCCACGAAGAAGAAAAAGTAGAATTCCTGCAGGCTGAATTCCAGGCACTTAACCAAACACATTCCTTCAAGGAAAAATATATTTATTCAGTGTCCCAAGGTAGTTCGATGGCAATCACCCGCATCCCCCTCATGTTCTTCTCGCTTGCCCAGGCGCAGTCCACGGGCGAGCAGTTCCACGCCATAGGCGTGCGCGTGATTTCGTTCTACCCCAACGTGCGCTACGACCTGAGGAACATCGGGGTGGAGTTCCCTGCCGAGCACTACTGCTCCGCCGCCTTCCTCTCCGCGCTCATCTGGGCCTTCGTGGCAACCCTTTTCCTCGGGGTTTTCCTCTCGGCAATCCCCACCATACCTATGGTGCTTAGGATAGCGCTCCCGCTGGTGATAGGCTTCCTTGCCTTCCTCATCTCGGCCATCTTCTACCTTTTCTACCCCCGCATGATGGGCAAGTCCATAGGCACCACCATCGACAGGGAGCTCATCTTCGCCATGCGCGACATGCTCATCCAGATTTCGTCGGGCATCCCGCTTTTCACGGTCATCGAGAACATCGGCTCCTCCAACTACGGCTATGTCAGCATGGAATTCAAGCGCGTCGCCACCAACGTGAAGGGAGGGAGCCCGCTGCTCCACGAGCTCGAGCTCATGGCAATCCGCACGCAGTCGGAGTACCTCAAGAAGATATCCTGGCAGCTGGTCACCGCCATCCGCTCGGGCGCCAACCTCACGGCCACCCTCAAAAGCGTGGTCAAGGTGCTGGTGGACTACCAGTTCTCGATTTCCAAGTCGTTCAACGCCGAGCTCATCTTCATCATCCTCATATTCATGCTGCTCTCCGCCGTGCTGCCCACCATAGGCACCACGGTGCTCGTGATATTCTCGGTGTTCGGCATGTTCGGCATCAGCTCGGAAGTGCTGCTTGCCGTGGTGGTGATAAGTTTCTTTGCGCAGGCAGGCATTGTGGCGTATGTCTACACCAAGCGCCCGAATTTCTTCAGCTGAGTGGTCTTCATGGTGAAATGCTCAGGTGCAGTCGCCGGGGTTCCCCCATCCAGGCAGTGGTCTTCATGGTGAAATGCGCAGGCACTATAGCCCGAATTTCCCCCATCAGGCAGTGGTTTTCATGGTGAAATACACGATAGACAAGCGGTTTTCCCCCTTCTTCAGGGAACGCGGGAAGGACAGGCTGGCAAAGCTGCTCGGCTACGCGGGCATAGACGCCAGCCCCAATGTCTGGTTCGGCTCGCGCCTCCTCACGGTCCTCCTCTTCGGCATCGTGGGGGTGCTCATCCCGTTCTCGCTTTTCCCCTACCTTGACCTCAAGGACTTCGGGCTGCTTGCCGACCCCTCGCTCACCGCGCGATTGGGGGTGAGCTTTGCGTTCGGGCTTGCCTTCTCGCTTGCCGCGTCGCTTCTCATCTACATGCACCTTTACTACCTGATAAACGAGCGCGCGCAGCGCGTGGACGCAATACTCCCCGACTTCCTGCTCATGGTATCAGCCAACCTGCGATCGGGCATGACCCCCTATGCCGCGTTCCAGTCATCCGCGCGGCCCGAGTTCGGGCCATTGCAGACCGAGATAATATACGTTTCCTCGCTTTCCATGGGCAACGAGTCGTTTTCCGAGGCGCTCAAGGAGCTCACTGCCACCATTGACAGCGCAATATTGCGCCGCGTCGTCGTCTTTTTCGAGAACGGGCTCAAGGCAGGCGGCAAGCTCGCCTACCTGCTTGAAACATCCGCGGAGGAGATACGCGAGACAGAGGAGATGAAGCGCCAGATGATGATAAACGCAAAGACCTATGCAGTGTTCGTGGCTTTCATCCTGGTCCTCGGCCTTCCGCTGCTCCTTGCCATCTCCACCCAGTTCCTCACGGTCTTTTCCAAGGTGCAAGGCAGCCTGGGCGGCGGCAGCGCAGGCGCAGGCGGCATTGCAATGGCAGGGCTTCCGGCGCCCAAGATGAACATCAACGTGAAGTTCATCGACCAGCTGTCCTATGTCCTTATCATCGGCAACTCCATCTTCACAGCCATACTGGTGGGCATCATCTCGCGCGGAAAGGTGCTGTTCGGGCTGAAATACGCGCCACCGCTCGCGTTTGCCGCGCTTTTCTTTTTCTTCATCTTCAAGACGCTGATTGGCGGCTTTCTTTCCGCTCTCGCGTAAAGAAAGCCTTTTTTGCCCTCCGGGCAACACACTTTTTCGCCGAGCGAAAAAGGTGCCCCTTTTTGCTGCGCAAAAAGAGGGAAGCGCGCCAACTGCTCTTGCAGTTGACGCTGGCGGGTTCCTGTCGGCGCTTGGGTAAATGAGCCCACGTCGACGCATTTATTAATTTTTCAATGCAATTAGCCGCCATGCCAAAAGCAACTCTTCCAGACGGCAAGATTCTCGAGGTGCCAGCAGGCGCAACAGCAGCGGATGCAATCGGGAAAATTGGCAAGCGCCTGCTCTCGGCCACCTACGCCGCAGATGTGAACGGGAAGCGCGTCGACCTTTCCTTCAAGCTCCCTGACGAGTGCACCCTCAAGGCATTCACCTATTCCTCGCCAGAGGGAAAAGAGGTATTCCAGCACTCAGCCGCGCACCTTCTCGCAATGGCGGTGAGCCGCCTTTACCCCGCCGCTCTCCCCACAATCGGCCCAGTGGTGGACGAGGGCTTTTACTATGACTTTGGCAATGCGCCTGCCTTCACGCCCGAAGACCTCGCCAAAATCGAGGCGGAAATGGCAAAAATCGTGGCAGAAAACCTGCCCGTGCGCCGCGTGGAGCTTTCAAAAGCAGACGCGCTTCGGCTCTTTTCCGGCAACAAATTCAAGGTTGAAATGATAAACGACATTGCGGACGGCGAGCACTCCGTCTATTACACAGGCGACAAATGGTGCGACCTGTGCAGGGGCCCGCACGTTCCCTCAACAGGCTCTCTTTCCGCATTCAAGCTGACAAAAGTTTCCTCAGCGTATTGGCGCGCAGATGCAACGAAAGATAACTTGCAGCGCATTTACGGAATCGCTTTCCCTGAGAAGAAAATGCTTGATGAGCATGTGCGGCTGCATGAGGAAGCGGAAAAGCGCGACCACCGCAAGATAGGGCGCGAGCTTGAGCTTTTCCACTTCCACGAGTGGTCGCCAGGCAGCCCGTTCGTGCTTCCCAAGGGCACAATCATCTACAACGAGCTCCTCCGCTACCTTCGCGAGGAGTACGAAAAGCGCGGCTACAAGGAAGTGATAACGCCGCAGCTTTTCAACAAGGAGATGTGGGGCGTCTCAGGCCACTGGGAATATTACAAGAACGACATGTTCGTGCTGCCAGTTGACGACACCGAGTTCGCGCTCAAGGCAATGAACTGCCCCTCGCACATGCTCATCTTCAACATGACCTCGCACTCCTACCGCGATTTGCCGCTTCGCATCGCGGACTTCTGCATGCTTCATCGGAACGAGCTGAAAGGCGTGCTGGGCGGCATGACGCGCGTGCGCAAGTTCTCGCAGGACGACTCGCACATATTCTGCACGCCAGAACAGGTTGGGCCTGAAATCGACGGGCTGGTGGACTTCATAAAGTTCGTCTACGTTGACACATTCCACTTCACCTTCAAGGCAAAGCTCTCCACTCGCCCTGAGAAGTACATGGGCGAGACGGCGCAATGGGAAATCGCGGAGAAATACCTGCAGGACGCGCTCAAGCGGAACGGCCTGCCATTCGAGATAAAGCAGGGCGAAGGCGCATTCTACGGCCCCAAGATAGACGTGGACGTGAAGGACGCAATAGGCAGGAGCTGGCAGCTTGCCACCATACAGGTGGACATGCAGATGCCTGCGCGCTTCGGATGCGAGTATGAAGGCGCGGATGGCAAGAGGCACCCAGTAGTCGTTCTCCATCGCGCAATCATAGGCAGCTTTGAGCGCTTCATGGCAATCCTCACTGAAAACTACGCAGGCAAGTTCCCTGTCTGGCTCGCGCCCGTGCAGGTCACTCTCTTGTCAGTCTCCGACCCGTACAACGAATTCACCGAGTCGCTCGCGCGCAAGATGCGCGAATCAGGCATCCGCGCTGAGGCGAACTGCAAGCAGGAGACAATCGGCTCGAAAATACGCACCGCGCAGCTTGAGAAAATCCCCTACATGCTGGTGGTGGGGCAGAAGGAAAAGGAAAGCGGCAACCTCATCATCAGGACATTGGACGGCAAGCAGGAGGAGAACGTCTCAGTTGACGCCTTCATCGCGCGCGTGAAAAAGGAGATAAAGGAGCGCGCGTGCTGATTTTCTCCGACTATCTCGTTTTTATTTGCTTTGCAACAGCTAGCTAGCGGTGTTCATGCGTGGGAAAACAAAAGCTGATTCCATACAGGCAGGAAGCCCCTAAAACTGACAAATTTTTTCCAACACCCATCTCTCCGCCTGAGTGGGAAACAAAAATGCGCTCCTGGCACGATTTCCAGCGCTTCAAGCACGACAAGCTTTCGCAGGATGATAAAAAACACCCGGCTTTCAAACATCTGGAAGATAAGGCGTTTGACACCTGCTTTTGGGCAAGGGAGGAGCATGCATACAAGCTTCTCGGAAGCCTGATAGACTGGACAAAAGCGCGCGAATACGGGCTGGGCGCCACTACCGTAATGTACCCGACGCGCGACAACGAACAGTCCAATCTCTCTTCCCCCCTGCTTTTCGTTATTGACAAGCAGAAAAAAGGCATCCGCATGGCATTCCTGCGCGAGGATTCCTTCCACCATGGTTATGCCCCGTACCATAGCTATGCGCACTACAGCCATCTTGGCAAGAAATACACCATCTCATATCCTGCTGATTTGTTTTCTGAATACAACACTTCCAACTCATGCCCTGACAGGTGGCTCTCGGCGTTCTTCACCCAATTCACATTCAGGGACCGTGCCCCGGAAACCTACCATGACGCAGGCATATCCATAACCATCCCTTCCCATCACAGCAGCATGTCCCTTGTCCTAAAACCTTCAGCGACAGGGGAAGTGGAGCTTGGCATGACCAGCATATTTGACGCCCCAAAGAAAGCGGCCTCTGCGGCATTCATGAAAATCAGGGGCGAGGAAACGCCCCGCCTAGGGCACTACATCTTCACATTCGAAGGCAAATCCTATCTCATCAAGGAGGACGGGGAAGTGGATTACCTGATGACAAACACTATTGAGCTCCACAAGAAATTCCTGGACAAGGCTGTGCCCGCTCACGCGCAGGCGGAAAAAATCCTTCGCCGCTTCTTTGCCCGCGCGCAGCGCATCATCGTGAAAACCTCGGAAGCGTGCGGTGCGGAAAAGATAGCGGATTTGTTCCAGTCTTTGCGGATTGAAATGGCAAGGAGATAAAGGGGCGCGCATGCTGAGGCGCTGCAGGGCATATCTTTATATAACGAATTATATTAAATGTATATTTGTGTATCTAACTAACAAGGCTTCAGGGCTAGCCATAAAAGCGGCCCGCCCGATGCGGCGCTTCCTCCCTTCAAGATGGCGCGGCATGCGAGAAGGCGTGCAGCTCTCATTTTCCTCGTCCGAGCACCCGAAAATCATCGAAGCCTACTCTAGAATAATTGCTCTGCTTTGCAAGCCGCACAACGGCGAATGCAGTTACGCTGACGATGTCGACAGGATGGTGAAAGCGCACGAGCCTGCATCGAAAAAGTGGCTTCCCTCCTACCAAACAGGCGGCAAGTTCACCAGGAAGGCGCTTTCCCAGCTCAAGGAAAGCACGCTCATCGCGGACGGCTGCGGCAGGGCAAGAAACACGCACGAGTTGGGGCGCGAGCTTGCGGAAACAATCAAGTTCATCAACGGAGTTGCGGACATATTCGTGCTGGTGGACAAGCGCCAGCTTGAAGACGGGAAATTCCCGTTCTCAAGCGCCTACAAGCAGCAAATCGGCAGCATGCTGGACAACGGCGCAAAGGAAGCGGTGGTGGTCATCCTGGTCAAGACCCCCCCAAAGGCAATACGCAACGAGGTCCTCAGGGCAACCGAGAAGGAATTCGGCGGGCTGACCTCCTGGCTCAACGACGTGGGCAGGCACGCTGACAAGACAAGCCCCCAGCTCCAGGATTACCTTGCACATAGCACAATCCGGATATTGTGCACCGGCAGCCATCCTGGGCTAAGGGAAATGGAGAACAGGCTGAATTCCAAAATCGAAGGGCAGGACGGGCCTGAACGGCACCACGTGGCAAGGGTGGTGCGCTCCATAAGCGAGGACCAGAAGGTGGATGCCCTGAAAAAAGTCGGCATGATATGCGTTTCCATGCTTGCCGCAGTCGGGGTCCTGAAGCTGCTTATCCCCAGCTGGATAAACGTGGTTGGCGGCGTGCTGGGCGACATCATCGGTGCAGTGATGCCGAACATTTCACAGTCCTTCAAGGCATTCGGCACATTCAGGCAGAACCTTCGGGACATCATGCCCATGGTAAAAGGGAGCATCGTCGGGCTGGGCGTCTCATTTGTGCTGGGCCTTTGCTCCACCCTTATCTACAGCGAGGCTGCGCCTCTCCTGCAGCGCACATGGGCAGGGCTGCTCTATGGGCTTGCCTGCAGCTCAGGGGCGGTCTTCGTGTCCATTGCCGCCACCCGCGACGCATACAGGGAAATCTCCCGCCAGGCAATTGCGGAAAGCAGGCAGCTTGGCATCGGCAAAAAGCTTCGGATGGCTTTCCAGGAGGCGCAGCTGAACGTGCCTTTCAGGATAGGGAGCAACCTCGTGGCAATCCCGCTCCAGATAGTGCTGGGCGGGCTTTCAGGCGCTTTCGGCTTCTTCACATCAGGGCTGTTCATCATTGCCGAGGGCGTGATGGACCCGATTTTGGGGACGCTCTCCGCTTTTGCCTATCCGAAAATGGCGGAACTTCGGCACATGAAAAAGATGAAGGGACTCTGACGCTTTTTCCAGGGAACCCCCAATAAGCCTGGCCAGCCGTCCTTCTAGGTTGCAGCTAGGGCTTTTCCATCACAAAATAAGTGCCTTTGGTTAGCCCTTCGGATATCATGCTGAACTGGAGATACTTGTACAAATCCGAGCCCATGCCCATTGCAATGCCGCCCGGCACGGTCTTTTTTTCAATCGCCTTGGCGAGGAGCTGCCAATAGCCGCTATCGCTTATTACGAACCTGTCAATGCCGCACATCATGAAATTTGCATAGTTGTCGGGCAGGCCCAACACATATGCCAGGGCATCCGCCCTGGCCCCATTGGCGCCTTCACGCACTCCGATGAGCTGCGGCGCCAGGTGCAAATCGGTTATTTCCCGCCTTGCGCCATAGTAAAGTGCAATGCCTTTTGATGCCTCGATGCTTTTTTCATCCCCGCAGCCCAGGTCAACCAGCGGCTTGCCCTGGAGTTTCTCCCTGATATACGGCTCCAGCTTCTTCTGCACAAACAGGTCGCTTACAATCTCCTCGAAAAACGCGCTGTTCGCCCTTGCGCCCCGAGGCCTTTCAAAAATTGCCGCCATTGCCGTGGAAAACGGGTTGCCGCCGCTCTGGCGTATGCCTTGTGCTATCATTTTTGTTTCTATCGGTCCCATGCCATCGCCTTTATGTGTTTAAATATGGAAGCAAACGTATTTAAACCCCTTGCCCGGGCGGCTTACCCTTAAATATCTGGCGCTGCCATATCCTGATGGGGAAACAAGAGGTGGCGCAATGCAGAATTTGCTTGGCAAAGTAGGGAACACGCCGTCTGCAGTTGTGGATGGCATCACTGTAAAGCTCGAATACTTCAATCCGTCAGGCTCGATAAAGGACCGCTTTGTTTTTCCCTTCCTTGAAAAGCTCTTCGCGGAGGGCAAATTCACGCCAGGCACAGAAATAGTGGAGGCAACAACAGGAAACACTGGCATCTCAATAGCAATGTGGGCTGCGCTGCGGGGCGTGCGTTTCACCGCATACATGCCTGCCAATGCCTCCCGGGAGCGCATTCTCATCATCAAAGGATATGGCGCGCACGTTGTCCAGGCCCCCACGGTAGGCGAGGCAGTGGCGCAGAAAAACGCGCACCTTGCGGCAGAGCCGCGCGCAATAACTGTGGACCAGTTCGGCAACATCCACAACCCCCTTTTCATGGAAGCGCTGGGCAATGAGCTGCTGGCCCACAAGCCAGATGTGTTCGTTGCAGGCGCAGGGACTGGCGGCACCATCATCGGCGTGGCGCGCGTGCTCAAGAAGAGGCTCGGCACAAAAATAGTGGTGCTGGAGCCAAAGCAATCCACCATGCTCACAAACGGCAAGCCCGGCATCCATCTCATAGAAGGCATAGGCGAGGACTTCATACCCGACATCATCGCGCGCGAGCGCAACCTCATAGACGAGGTGGGCTTGGTGTGCGAAAACGAGGCGCTTGACGGCATGAAAGCGCTTTGGAAGCGCGGCATGTTCGTGGGCGCATCGTCAGCCGCGAACCTAATTGCGGCAAAGCGCTACGCAAAAGATGGCGCGCGCGTTGCCACGCTCTTCCCTGACAGCGGCTACCGCTATTTTGTGAGCCGGTAGGCCAACAAATCAAAGAAAAACAGAAAAAAGCAAAAAAAGCCAAAAAGAGGAAAAAAGAGAAGCTACTTCTTCCCATTCCTTTTTGCCAATTTATCAAGAATCGCCCTGTGCGCCATGAGGCGTATCGCGTTTATCTTGATGAAGCCAATCGAGTCCTTCTGGTCAAAGCCGCCGGCCTTGTGCATCGAGCCCAGGTCCTCATCATAAAGCGAGGTTGGCGATGTTCTCGCGCGGGTGAAGCAGTTGCCCTTGTAGAGCTCCAGCGTGACTTTCCCGTCGATGTATTCTTGCGACTTGTTGAAAGCCGCAGTGAGGAAGTCCATCTCCGGCGAGAACCAGAACCCGTTGTAGATTATCTCCGCATAGCGCGGCGAGAGCATGTCGCGCAGCGTCATCACCTCGCGGTCCATGGCAATCGCCTCGATATCCCGGTGCGCGGTGAGCAATATGGTGCCTCCAGGCGTCTCATAAAGCCCTCTTGACTTGATGCCCACGTAGCGGTTCTCCACCATGTCTATTCTCCCGATTCCGTTTGCAGAGCCGACCTCGTTTGCATAGAGGAAGAGCTCAAGCGGGTCGGTCTTTACGGTGCCGTCGTCCTTGTTCACAATCTTGACCGGCGTGCCGTCCTTGAAGTGGACCTCTATCCATGTCGATTTATCTGGCGCCTTCCACGGCGACACCGTTCTCGAATACACGCTGTCGTCAGGGACAAATCCCGGGTCCTCCAATATGCCAGCCTCGTGCGAGATGTGCATGAGGTTCTCGTCTTCCGAATATGGCTTCTTTTTCGTAGCCGATACCGGGATATTGTGCTTCTTTGCAAAAGCAATCATGTCGTCCCGGCCCTTGAACTGGTCCAGCCATTCCTGCATCTTCCATGGCGAGATTATCTTGATGTCCGGCTTGAGCGCGTAGTATGTGAGCTCGAAGCGCACCTGGTCGTTGCCCTTGCCCGTCGCGCCGTGCGAGACATATTCCGCGCCTTCTGCTATGGCCGTTTCAATCTGGTACTTTGCGATGATGGGGCGCGCAAGCGAGGTGCCAAGAAGATAGCGGTTCTCATAAATCGCGTTTGCGCGTATTGCCGGGAAAATGTAGTCTGTGACGAACTCCTTTTTCAAATCCTTGATGATGACTTTGCTTGCGCCGATGTTCTTAGCCTTTTGCTCGGCTGCGGCAAAGTCCTCCTTCTGCCCGACGTCCGCCATGAAGCAGACCACGTCATATCCCTTGTCGATGAGCCACTTGAGTATGACCGAGGTGTCAAGGCCCCCTGAATATGCTAAGACAACTTTTTCTTTCGCCATTTTCTTACCTCCGTTTCACTTTGCGGAAAATGGCAATAAGCCGCACTAGGCGGCTGTGTCGCCATTTTCTTCCCCTCCACACGCTGGATTTGTTTTCAAAGTCTGTCAATTCGCTCTTTAAAAAAGCCTGCGTTCCATCTGGGACAAAATGCAGCATGCACCTATGCTAAGGCTTCTGCCATCGATAGAAGCAGCGCTTTCGGGTCTTTCGCCTTCACATACGCGCTTGCCAAAAGCACGCCTTTCGCGCCAAGCTCCACTGCTTTTTTCACGTCGGAAGCATTGCTCACGCCCGCGCCGCAAAGAACGGGCGTCGCGTTCACCTTTGCCACCGCCTCCACCGTGCCCGACACCACTTCAGGCTTTGCGGTTGAAACAGAAATGCCGCTTCCAATGAGCTCAGGCGGCTCCACGGCAATAAAGGTTGGCTCGTACTTCGCCAAGCGCGCCGACTCCTCCGCGTCCTTTGTGCAAAGCATGGATTCCAGCCCAGCCTCCTTCAGGCGCGCAATGGTCTCTGCAATCTGCTTTTCAGGCATCCGATGCTCAGAATGATTGACTAGGCTCCCCTTGCAGCCTGCCGCCTTTATCGCCTCAATTGTGAGCGTGCCCGTGAACGCGCCCTGCTTGTTCGCATCCACGTGCTGCGCAAAGACATCGCTGCAAATCTGGCAAGCCTCGCGCAAGTCCACTGCCTGCGGCGCCACGATGACGCGCACTCCTGTAAGAAGCGACACCTCGGACGCGTGCCTGCAAAGCTCCGCGCACGCAGGGCCAAGCGACTCGTTGTAGGCTTTCAGGTTCAAGGCAATTATCGGTTTCATTTTATCCCTCACTCCGCGCCTATGCTGTAAATGTCGTGCCTGAAGCTTTTTGTCTTCAAAAGCTCCCCGGCAATCTCGGATTGCACATTAATCTTTATCTTCATGTATGTTTCCCTGCCCACTTCCACATTGCCAATCGCATACCTCTTGCCCTTGGTGTTGAAGCAGAACATGCAGTCCTTCAGGTCCTCGCAGTTGTGGCAGAAATAACAGTCGGCGCAGTTGTTCGAGTCGTTCACCTCGAAGCAGCGCGACAGCTTTGTCGAGCTGTAGCACTTTATGCAGAAATTGCTGCCTGCCGCCACATTGGCGCAGCCAAACAGCCTTTCGGAATCGCGCCCCCAGAACGTGTGTGCGATGTATTTTGAGAACCAGACAAACCTCGCCTTGTAGCAGTACTGCGTGGGCCCGTAGCATGAGGACTCAGTGGTGCCGATATTCCTCGAGTATATTATCTCGGGCGTGGTGGTCTTGATGCCCTCCAGCTCCTTGCCCGCGGTTGCAAGCGTAAGCTTTTCCAGCGCCGCCTCCGGAAGTTTTTTCTTTCCAAGCTCCAGCGATTCATCCAGCGTGACAATGTTGCTGCCAAGCTGCCGATAGAAGTCCACCGAGGGCACGTAGACGATATTTGCGCTTATCTTGGACTTCTTGCCTTCAATCTTGCCCTTAACGTGTCTCTCCAGCCATGCCTCGTAAGAGCGCATGCTGCCCAGCTTCTTCCCGAACAGGATTTCCGCAGTCTGCTCAAATGCCTTCTCAATCTCTTCCATCAGCATTTGCCCCCTATTATCTCCATTATGGACGGCGCGCTTTTCTTTGCCTGAAGCGTTGCGCGTATGTCCTCCTGCAGCTTGTTCTTCAGCGCATTGAATTTGCCGTCAGGCAGCTCCACATTCCCTACGCATCTGCGCTTGGAGCGGAGGTTGAAGCAGAAAAGGCAGTTCTGGCAGGCTTCCAGGTTGGCGGAATAGATGATATCTGATGACTCGTACACCCTCACCGTCTCGAACAGGCGCGAGTCATCGTATGTCTCAAAGCTTTTCACTGCAAAATGCGTGCCCTTGCCCACCGACTCGCATCCGAAGATGTATTCGCTGTACTTTGAAAGATAGGTGTGCGTCACATACTTGCTGTAGAAAATGTCGTGCGCCTTGTAGACGAACGTGGAGTCCACCACGCGGTTGGAAAGCGTTGCCTGCCCGGAATTGCCAAGAATGTCATTGCCGGAATAATAGATGCGCTCGCCTATTGCAGAAATTATCGAGTCTATATCTTTCAATTCGTTGACATTCAGGGGCGTTTTGCCGATTATCTGGGTGTATTCCTGTAGTTCCTCGCCGGAAATGAAACGCGCGCCTTTCTTGTAGTCGCCCGTCACCACGACTTCCTTGCCGGATATGGCTGATTTTGCAAGGTGATACGGCTCGACATGATTCCACAAATAGGCGTCAAACTTGTCAATCGGCCCGACTGGCTGCCCCAGCATTACCTTGCACGCGCTTTCCCATGCGCGGTTGATGTTGTCCGGCGCCTTTGCCATGCCCATCTCATGCAGAATAAGCCTTATTAAACAATTGCCGCCTTAACAGTCGTTGAGGCACCCTTGCGGGTTCCGATGACCTGAAACAAGATTTGCAGCCCGGGCGAAAGCCCGAAGCTGAAACACACGACAGCGGCAACCTCTGACGAGGTTGCCATCCGGTCGAG
>JBAZTI010000020.1:0-18542 GCA_041662045.1 Candidatus Micrarchaeia archaeon
GCTTTCCCACTATCCGAATTTCTTCGAGCGCGGGGAAAATGCGGCAAAGGAAAAGGAAGGGGAAAAAAAGAAGTGATTGCCCGCTTCTGCGCAGGGCGCCCTGCCTACTCCCTCCTGTGCAGCACGTCGATAATCCTCTGGTGCTGCCTGCCATTCGAGCACAGGAGCTTTTGCGTCGCTAGGCTCCATGGCCTGCCCTCGAAATCAGTCACTTTCCCCCCGGCGCGCTCCACTATGTACGCGCCTGCGGCAAAGTCATAGGGCTTGAGCTTGAAGTGCATGCACGCGTCGGCCATTCCGCACGCCACATAGCACGTGTCGTACACAGCCGAGCCCAAAAAGCGCGTGTGCTGGCTCATCTTCTCGATTTGCACCAGCCCGCCCATCATGCCCATCTCGTCTGCGCGGTGTATCCTGCTGTCGCAAAGGAGGAAAAAGTCCTCGAGCCGCGCGGTGTTGGCGACCGTTATGGCCTTCCCGCCCCGGGTCGCCTGCTTCCCCTTCTCTGCGTAGAAGAATATCCCCTGCTCTGCAAGGTAAACGCCGCCTGCAGTGGGCGCGCCTTCGGAGTAGTGAGCCACCGAAATCCCCCAAAGGGGGATGCCCTGGATGAAGTTGTGCGTGCCGTCAATGGGGTCTATCACGAAAAGGGACCGGTGCGCCAGGTCTGCCTTCAGGTATGACTCCTCGGAAAGCACAATGGAATCCGGGAAGTGCCGCGCAACCTGCCCAACCACGAATTTCTCCGCCGCCAGGTCGGCAGATGTCGCCATGTCGTTCCTGCCCTTTGCCTTTATGGAAAGCCCCCTGGCCCTTGCCTTCCCTATCTCGCGGGCCGCGCCAAGCAGGCAGCCGCGCACGAATTTTTCCATTTCAGACATGGGCTAATGAAAGAGGGGAAATAATAAAAAGAGAGCCTCGGCAGCCCTCGGGCTTGGGCGAAGGGAACCGCCCCTTCTGCCATCCAGCAGCCTGCCCGGGCACAGGGGCCGGTGCACCGCCTTCAGCAGCCTTCAGGCTTTGGGGTCAGGAACTTGCCGCACACCCACGCCGTGAACGTCGCCTCGGGCCTTGAGCCCACAAGAGGGTCGTTGCCGTTTGCCACAAATGTCGGGAAGCCCGTGAAATACCCCTTTTGCGTGTATTCCTCATACACTTCCGCCACGGTGGCATTGCCCCTGCTTGCCTCGTTCCAGTAGCGCACGGCAAACCTGTCCTTGGGGAGCGATGCCTCCAATTTGGCGACAATGGGCTTCATTGCCTGGCAGTGGCTGCACCAGTCAGCGTAAAGGAAGTCTATTGTGACCTCCTTGGCAGGCGGGCTGACCTGCGGCACCTGGGCCTCCCCTCCTGAGCCGGTGGCAACGCTGCCGTTCTGGAGCAGGGGCGATTGCGCCTGTGGGCTTGCGCTTCCTGATTGCGCGCCTGCCTGCAGATTCCCGCCGCTTGCGCCTTCAAGCGCATTGCCCGGGCTGCCCATGCCGACAAATGCAACAATGCCCAGGAGCACGGCTGCGCACAGTATCACGATGCCTGCAAGGTACTGCGCCTTGCTCAAGGCCGGTTTCCCAACATGTGTCATGCCATCCCCCCGTAATGCTGTGCTGCCTGAAAAAATAAAAAGGAAAAAAGAAGGCAAAGGGCGCCTCAGTTGAAGGCGTTCATCACTTTCTGGAAGTTCGCGTAGGGAAGCGCGCCTGCAAACACTATGCCGTTGCCTGCGCCGTCAACCTCGACAACATACGCGTCCACGCCAAGCGCCGCAAGCTCCGCGGCAACTGGCTGGAGCTTGGCCACAAGCGCATCGCCCTTCACGCTTTTAGAGTACACCAAAAAGCCCGGCGTCCCGCTTATTCCTATGCCCTGCCCCTCCTGCTCCTCAGATGCCACCTGCGAGGCGGTCTGCCCGCTGTCCAGGCAGGCGTTGAACTTCGCGGTGTCCATGCCGGAAATCGCAGCCGCGTATCCCTTTATGTCGGCGACGGTGATTGCAGCCTGGTTTGCGTACATCTTGTTGTGGATCTCCCAGAACTTGCCCTGCTGGTTGGCGCAGAGCGAAGCCTCCGAGGCTTTCTGCGCGTTCGGGTGGAACGAGAGCGGGAACTGCTGGTACACGAATTTCATGTTCGGGTATGCTCCCTGCAGCTGCACGAGCGTGGGCTCCACCCTGCCGCAGTACGGGCACTCGAAGTCCGAGTACTCCACCATTATCACGCTTCCGTCTGCATTGCCCTTGAAAGGCGCGCTGCTGTAGTCAAGCCCCGACAGCTTCTGCACCGTGGGGGTTGGCGTCGGGGTGGGCGTAGGCGCCGGAGTGCCGGTGCTGTTGCCGGAAGGCGCCGCTGTGACGGTGAGCTTAACCTTGCCAATCGCATCGGTTATCGAGCTCATTCCCATGAACACGGTGCCTGACACAAGGAGCGCGGCGAGTATGATAGCAATCCCGATTACATACTCCCCCTTCTCAATAGCTTTTCCTTCCGCTTTTATGCTGTCTGACATCGTCCCACCTCCATAGCAAAAACGAATGTCTCCCCCTTTTCTGCGCAAGACTTTTAAAGGCGCACACTTCCGTTAGGCGTATCGGGATGGAAAAATCCGCCTGCGCCGGTGCCTAAAGAAGCTTGAGCTCTCGGGTGTATTTGTTGATAAGCGCCTCGTCCGCAGGGCCTGCGCCGAAGCAGGTGATGGTGCCGGGCTCAAGCTGCGTATGCCCAGCATCGCGTATGAGCGCGCAGGGGATTTCGCGCTTCATGCGCTCGTAAAGCGCGAGCAGCTCCTCTTCCCCACCCACCTTGAGCACTATCTTTTTCTGCCCCTCCTCTTCCCACTCCTTTGCGGCCTCGGGCGTGCGGCTGCGCGACAGCGCGTAGGCGGAAACCGAGGCGTGCGCGGTCTGCCCCGCCATCTTTCCCTTGCCCATGCCAAGGTCGCTCCTGATGATGATTGCCTGCTTGAGTGCCATGGTGCTAGAAGCGATTGAACAAATTATATTGGTATGCCCCGATTATATTGCCATGCCCGACCGCCTTTCGGAAATCGCAAGCCAGATAGCGTCCACGGAGCGCGCGCGGGAGGAGCTTGCGCGCAGGCTGCGCTTCAACTCCGGCAAGATTGAGTACGATGAGACGCTTGAGCGGCAGCTGGTGCACAAGGTGGCTGTCGTGCCCGTGGAGGGCGCCATTGCCGCAGTGGACGGCGGCATTGCGGGCGAGGAGCTGCACGGCTTCAACTTCCTCCTCATGCGCGCAGTGGGCGCGATTTTTTCCTACCAGGGCTCAAAAGCCGTCTCGCACTCCTATTTCCCCTCCTCGCTCCCCCCAATGCAGTACGACGTGAGAAGCGGGCTTGACTCCCACGACGTGATGCTGCACTCCTCGCTTTTCCGCCTCAGGGGCGAGCTCTCCCTTGCCGCCGCGCTCGTGCAAAAGCACTCGCCAGCCTATCTCATGATGGACGGCTCGATTGCGCCGCTGCTTTCCGACAAGCCGTCCGAGGACTCGGAGATGCGCCCGCTTTACGACGAAGTGCTTGCAGCCTACCAGTCGCTTTACGAATCAGCCTGGAAGGCAAACGCCACCCTCCTTGGCGTGATAAAGGACAGCAGGAGCAGGCGCTTCATCGACATCGTGCAGAGGCACTCCCAAAACGAGCCAGGCTTTGCGCACACCTCGGACACGAATTTCCTTTACTTCATGCTCGAGGCGGGCGAGCGCACCTGCACATTCCCGTATTCCTCCGCCTCCTCAAAGCACCCCGTGCTTCGCGACCTGGGGCAGTGGAGCGGGAAGATACTCTCATTCTACCTAAAGCCGGTGAAGGACGACCGCCCCCTGCGCGTGGAGTTCCTCTCGGGCCAGCGCACGTTCTCGGAAATCGCCTCGCTCGTGCATTCCCTTTCCTGCATGCACAAGACATATGCCTACCCGGCCATCCTGATAGAGGCCGACCTGCGGGCGGCAATGCCCCCTGACGAGTTCGAGCGCGCGTACGGCTCTCTTTTTTCGCGCCTGGGGCGGAGCGCGTCGCTTTTGCGCCTGAGGAGGAACGAGCGGCCCTTCAGGTAGGGCGGCGCATTGCGGATATTTGCTTTACAGACGATAACCCTGGAGATAGGGTTAAAAGGCTACCCACCCTTAAGTAACAGCCCGATAATCTTGGCGCTTCAGCAGGAGTGATGCGATGCTCAAGGGAATTCTCAACTTCTTCGTGCGGAAAAAGCCGCCTGCAAGGGCTGTTTCGGAGCACCGCCCGTCCGGCAGGCACGAGTCCATCCTGAAGTTTTCCTCCCAGCTTTCAGAGCTTCGCGACACAGTGACCGACAAGAACGTCCACATAAAGGCAAAGGAGTTCTACGCGCTTGTGAAGATGGCGTTCCGCGAGGCGCTTGGCATAAAGTACGAGGTCACCTTCCAGGAGATAATGGAGGAGATACTCAGCAAGAAGCACTTCTCGCCCACGCTGCGGGAGGAAGTCAACGCATTTTTGGACGAGCTTGCCATGATGGAATACGGCTATGAGGAATTCCGCAAGATTGCCGAGGAGAAGCGCCATGAGCAGGAAAAGATGCTCAAGCAGTACATCTCCGAGCTGGAAAGCGAGGGCGACAGGATAAAGGGGAACACCAAGAAGAAAATCTCGGAAATAGTGTCGGAAAGCGTCCCGCACAACGACCGCGAGTTCCTGCTCTCCATGGCGGACAAGTTCAAGGTCCTCGTGCACCAGGTATTCTGATTGCCGCCCAGCCCACCAAGCCCCTGCGCAACATCATGCTTCTGCCTGCCCATCCCGCCAAGCCCATGCTGCCGATATTCCGATTCCGGCAGCCAGGCGCCCTGCCGCCCGTTTCCCTTACGGTATTGACCTGTACCTTGTAATCGACAGCCCCCAGTCCAAGAACACGAACAGGAAGGAGACCATCATGAGCGGGATGGCAAGCGGCAGCGTCTCGTTCCTCATGCCTGGCTTGACAAGCTGGTCGAACGCCAGCTTCATGCTCTCCCCGTCGGCAGCGCGGTAATACGCCCCTCCTGTCCCCTGCGCCGTTTCCCTCAGGTCAGAGTCGTCCAGCGTGAAGATTGTGTCAGGCAGCCCCTCCATGGCGCCGCCCTGCTGGCTTCCCACCCCGATGGCAAACACCTTCACGTTGCGCGCCTTTGCATATGCTATCCCCTCGCCAAGCAGGCAGCCCGCGTTGTTCTGCCCGTCTGAAACCAAAATTATGGCGCCGGGGTTCTCCCCGCCTTCCAGCCAGTTCGTGCCTGCCTTGAGCGCCTCGCATATCGCGGTCCCCCCGCTCCTGTCTGCGGATACCCCGGTAATCTTCAGCGCGGTGAGCCACAGCTCCCCGCTAGGCTCGATGAACAGGCTTGCCTGGGAGGAAAAGGTCACCACCCCGACGTGCGAGCCGTGCGGGAGCGCGGCAATCCAGCCTGCCACCGCAAGCTTGGATGCGCCCAGCCTGTCGGGCACCAGGTCCTGCGCAAGCATGGAGTTTGAGGTGTCAAGCGCGACGATGTAGTCGTATGCCGATGCAGGCGCCTCGTAGTGGACGGTGAGCCCTGCCGCGGCGAGCGTGAAGCCCACCAGGACGCACGCCCTCATGGCGAGCAGCAGGTAGTTGTTGGGCACCACCTGCCTTGTCTGCACGATTTTCTCAAGCGCCTCGAAGTTCGCAAACCTCATCGCCTTCTGGCGCACATAATGCAGGCTGTAGAAGTGCAGCGCCGCAAGGAACGGTATGAGCAGGAGGAAGAGGAGGTAGATGTCATGCTCGAAAGTCACTTCCATAAATGTGCCCCCTTCATCTCAGCCGCCTCTTGCGCCTCTCGAAAAAGCTCACCACGTGCTTTGGGAAATCCTCGTTTGTGTGCATCACAGGCACGTCCACTATTCCGCTGTCCCTGAAAAGCGCCATGTTCTGCTCCAGTATGCCCCTTGACGCCTGGGCGTACCTTTCCCTTATGGAGTCCGTGTCAAGCAGCATCTGCTCCCCTGTGCTCGGGTTTTCCACTGCCACCTGCCCCGTCCCCTGCGGAAGCTCGTCGTCGCGCGGGTCGCGCACCAGGAGTATGACCACCTCGAACTTCCTGTTCGCGACCTTGAGGGGCACGCGCCAGTCGCCGTCCATGTTCACCCCGTCCGTTATGAGCACAAGGAGCGTCTGGGGCTTGAGCCTGTGGATGCAGGTGCGCACGGCGGCTTCGAAGTCGCACGGCCCGTCGTAGTTGGCAGGCTGGGAAAGCTCCCGCAAAATCCTCCTGTACTGCACATGCCCCCTCTCGGGCGCAAGGAAGCCATGGAGCCGGTCAGAGAACATGCCCAGCCCCACAGCATCGCCCCTGTCCAGTATTGCAAACGCCATGGACGCTGCCATCTCCGCGGCGTATTCGTGCTTGAGCTTCTTCTGCGAGCCGAAAACCATGGTATATGACGCGTCTATGAGGAAAAACACCTCGAGGTTCCTCTCCTCGACGTACTCCTTCACCATGGTCTTGCCGCAGCGCATGGTCGCCTTCCAGTCTATCTCGGACGCGTCGTCGCTGTTGCTGTACTCGCGGTAGGACTCGAATATCACGCCCCTGCCCTTGAACACGCTCTGGTAGTCCCCCATGAAGTTGGAGGTGACAAGCCTGTGCGTGACCAGCTCGAGGTATTCCACCCTCGGCTTCGGGTCGATGTCCAGCCTCATCATGCAATCCACCGCTTCCTTGCTTTCCGCCCCTGCCTGCCTTACGGCACTGCGACCTTCTCAAGCACCTCGGATATCAGGTCGTCCACCCTTATCTGCTCGGCCTGGCCCTCGTAGTTGAGTATTATCCTGTGCCTCAGCACGTCGTGCGAGACGTCCTTGACGTCCTGGGGAGTCACGAAAGTCCTTCCCCTCATCAGGGCGTTTGCCTGCGCGCCCATGTAAATCGCAATGGACGCGCGCGGGCTGCCGCCGTACTCCACATGCCTGCCAAGCTCGATGCCAGCGCCCTTGTGGTCGCGCGTGGCATGGACTACGGACACGATGTACTCCTCTATCTCCTCGGTGCAGTATATCTTTTTCACGTTTTCCTGTATGTCCAGTATCTCCGCGGGCGACATCACGGGCGCAATCCCGAGCGAGTCGAACGTGGCGGAGGTGATGTTGTGCCTCAGGATGGTCTTCTCCTCCGCGGGCTCGGGGTAGCCCATGTTTATCTTGAACATGAACCTGTCCAGCTGCGCGGCGGGCAGGGGATATACACCCAGGGACTCTATGTTGTTCTGCGTTGCGAGCACCACGAAGGGCAGGTCCAGGTCGTATGTCGTGCTCCCTATGGTCACCTTCTTCTCCTGCATTGCCTCCAGGAGCGCGGACTGCACCTTGGCAGGCGCGCGGTTTATCTCGTCGGCAAGCACGAAGTTGGTGAACACCGGCCCCTTTATGGTGTAAAAGCCCTTTTCAGGCGAGTAGGACGTTATGCCCGTGATGTCCGAGGGCAGCATGTCGGGCGTGAACTGTATCCTCTTGTACTTGCAGCCCGTAAGCGTCGCCATGGTCATCATGATGAGCGTCTTTGCCACGCCGGGGTAGCCTTCGATGAGCACGTGGCCGTTTGCCACCAGCCCCCTCAATATGGCGTCCACCGCATGCTCCTGGCCCACCACCGCCTTTTTCATGCCGTCGCGTATCTTGGCAAACTTCTCAGAGTACCTCTCCACTGTCTTCTTGTCAAGGTGCTGCTCTGCGGATGCCTTTTTTGCCTCGCCTGCCATCAAAACCCCTCCAGGAACGCTATTGCTTCGGCGGCTGCTGCCTGCCGTGCCCTTCCGCCCTCTTCCCTCCCTTCCTGCGCGTGAACATGAATATCGCGAGCGCCGCGGCCCCTGCCGCGCCCAGGAAGGCAACCGGTATTGCCAGGCTTGCCGCCAGGTCAACCTGCGGCACCACCTCTGTCTGGACAGTGGGCTTGCCGCGCAGCGCCATTATCCCGCTGCAGCTTGATATCGCCTTCTGCGCCCTGGCGTCGGCCTCCAGGTACTTGCCAGAGTCAAGGTAAACGGCGGCAGTGGTAAGCCCCTCCTTCAGGTCCAGGCACTCGGGGTTGTCCGATATGAGCTTGGCGGCGAAAGTTATCCTTTCCTGCGCGGCAAGCTTGTCCTTTTCCAGGTTGGGCGAGATTGTCACCGAGATTGCCATCCCGTCCTCAACATCGAGCAAGGGCACGCTTGCGGAAACCTTCACGCTGCGCGTGCCTGTGCCGCTCCCGGACTTGAGGGTCAATATCGCCTTGTCGGACGCGCCTGCAGCAAGCACCACGCTTTTCTTGTCCAGGCTTGCCTCCACCCCTTCCTCGGCCTGCACCGACAGCTCCACCAGCCCCATGTCCCTGCCTATGCCGTTTGACAGGGAAATCTCAACCACCGCTGTTTCCTGGGGGCGCATTTCCACCGAGGACGGGCCTGAAAGTATGCGCACCGAGGTGTAGTTCTGGACAACGATTTCGACCGGCACCTCCACTTCCACCGTCACGTTCTTGGTGACATTGACTTTGACCTCCTTTGTAACAGGGTAGGAGCTGCTCTGGTATTGCGTCACCACCACGGTATTGTTGATGGTGGTGTTTATGGTCTGGGACGCCTGGTAAAGCCCGTACACGCCTGCAAACGTGGCCAGGCTCGCCGTGGCGGTGTTCGCGGATGCGTCTATTGCCGCGCCAAGGTTCGCCATTGTGCAGTTTGCCACGCTTCCGCATGACCAGACCTCAAGGGCCGACTCAGTGATTATGTCGGGCAGGAAGCCGGCATAGCTTATCTTCATGGAAACCGAGCTGTAGTTCGCCCCTGCCCCTTCGATGGCAAACAGGTAAAGCGCGCTGCGGTTGCCGGGCGGCGACACTGCGCCTGCCGCAAGCGCGCTCCAGTTCATGAGCCAGACGTCCCCTCCTGCCACCTCAAGCGCGCTGAAGTTGAAAGTCACGTTGGGCGCCTGCGCCACGGTGGTATAGTTCCCTGGCGTGATGTTGCCCGAGGCATTGGGCGCGCCGCTGAGCGCAAGGGTGCCTGTCCCCGGGTCGTAAAGCGTGACGTTCTCGGTCCCGAACGAGGTGATGTTCACCTCCTGGTAGGAGGATTGCGCAGTCACATTGGCGTATGCAAGCGCAACCTGGCCATAAATGTCGCTGACATTTGCAGACAGGGCGTAGGCGCCCGTCTCGTTTGCCACGAACGAATAGGTGTAGTTGTAGGTGTAGTTGCTTCCGTTCGCATAGGAGGCGTTCTCAAGGATGCGGCTCATGCCCGAGGGGTAGGTGAGGTTGACCCTGGCCGCCGACAGGTTGATGCCCAGGTCTGCCTCAAGGTAAACAGTCACGGTGCCGTTCGCCTGCACGTACTCCAGGCTCGGGGCAAAGCGGGTGATGCTGGGCAGCGGAGTCTGCACAGGCACCACTGTGGTGACTTCCTGCGATGCCTGGTAAAGCCCGTATACGCCCTGAAGCACGCTGCCGTTCAGGCTTGCGGTGTGGAGCGTGGCGTTTATTGCGGTGGCATTCTGCCTGGCAAGGGTGCAGCTTGCGATGTCCGGGCAGCTCCAAATCTCAAGCGCAGCCTCGGATACTATGTCTGGCAGCAGCCCGGTGTAGTTTATCGTGAGGTACGCGCTCCCATAGGCAACGCTGAAGTTCGAGGCATGGAAAAGATAGAGCGCGCTCCTGTTCGCAGGCGCAGCAACCGCCGCAGTGGACAGGTTGGTGTAGTTGAGCACGTCCATGTTCCCGCTCACCGTGAGCTGGGCAAGCGTTATCGTGGTGTTGTCCGCAACAGCCACGAAGTCGTAGTTGCCAAGCGGGATGCTGCCTGAAAGCACGCTGGCGCCTGAAAGCACGGTTGCGCCCGAGTCCACAAGCGATGAGGCATTGAGCCCATACGACGTGATGACCACCGCGCTGTTGAACGCGACTGCGGTGAGCGCTGAAGCCGCGGTGGCATTCTGGCTGTACTGGTCCGCCACGGTTGCTGCAAGAGTGTATGCGCCGGTCTCGTTCGCATAGAACTCATAGGTATAATTGTATGTGTAGTTGCTCCCGTTTGAATAGGAGATGTTGGCAAGCGTGTAGGCTCCCGACGTTGGCTTGGTCACCGTGACTGATGCCGTCGAGAGGTTGGCGCCAAGCTGGGCATTGAGGCGGACAGTGACATTGGTGTTGCGCGCCACAATCGTCCTGTTGGGCGCAAAGAGCGTGATTGATGGCGCAGGCGCGTTCACGGGGGTGTAGCCTCCCTGCGTGGCCTGGTAGAGCCCGTACACGCCCTTGAGGAAGGAGTCGTTGAACGCTATGGTGTTGGCGTCAAGGTCGATTGTCGCGTTGAGCCTGGCAAGGGTGCAGCTCCCCACGGACGCGCAGCCCCAAACCTCGAGCGCCGGCTCGCTCACTATGCTTGGCAGGTATTCCGTGTAGTTTATCTCAACCTGCGCGCTTTCGAACGAAAGGCTGAAGTTCCTCTCCTCGAAAAGGTAGACCGCGCTCCTGTTCGCCGGAGCGGAAACCGCCGAGGGCAAAAGGGCGGTGTGGTTCAGCGCGGTCATTATCCCGCTCACGTAAAGCTTCCTGAGCGTGGAAGTGTGGTTGCCCGCGGTTCCCGCGAACGAGTAGTTGCCCGTGGGAAGGGTGCCCACCAGCACATTGCCCCCGGCAAGCACGGTGATGTTCATGCCCGGGTCCACCACGCTGGTGTTCTCCATGCCGTACGAGGTTATCACGATGCCCGTGCTTGTGGAGGATGATATGTTTATCTCGGGCGTGGCGTTCTGGTTGTAGGCGTCTATCACCATTGCCTTTGCGGCGAACCTGCCCGTCTCGTTCGTGTAGAACACGTATGTGAAGTTGTAGGTGTAGTTGGTGCCGTTGGCATATGAGGCGTTTGGAAGCAGGCTCCAGCCTCCTGAGGGATAGGTGAGGTTCACCGTGGCGGAGGAAAGGTTGGTGCCAAGCTGCGCCCTGAGGTGAATTGTGACGTTGGAATTGTAAAGCGCGTTGGAGATGTTGGGCGCGAACAGTATTATCACGGGCGCGGCGGCGTCAATCATGGTGTTGGTGGCGAGGGCTGCCTGGTAAAGCCCGTACACCCCCCCGATCGAGGTCCTGTTGAACCTGACGGTCTTGTTCTCGGTGTCAATCGTCGCGTTTATCCGGGTCATGCTAGGGCAGCTTCCCGCGCTTGCGCACGTCCATACTTCGAGCGCAGCCTCGGTGACAATGTCTGCGAGCATTCCCGAGTAGTTTATCACGACTTGCGCCCTCTCGAAGCTCAGGGTGAAGTTTTCCGCCTCGAACAGGTAAAGCGGGCTCCTGTTCGCTGGCGCGGTTACAGCCGTCTTGGTGAGGTTGGTGAAGTTCAGGACCTGCATGCTCTGGTTCACCCGCATCTTCCAAAGCGAGAGGCTCGCGTTGCCCGATGCCGCGATGAATGTGAAGTTGCCCGGCCATATCTCCCCGGAAAGCACATTCGTGCCTGAAAGCACGGTCTCATTGAGCGCGGCGTCAAGGAGGGAAGAGGAAGCAAGCCCGTAGGAGGTGAGCGCCACTGAGGCATTCGCCTCGGATGCCGTAAGGTAGGCTGCCGCGGATGAATTCTGCCTGTATGTGTCGTTCACGAATGCGTGGAGGGAATAGGTCCCTGTCTCGTTCGCGATGAACGAATAGGTGTAGTTCCATGTGAAATAGGAGCGGTTTGAGGTGATATTGCTGCTGTTCACCACGCTCATGTTGGTGAGCGTAACGTTCAGTCCTGAGGGGAATGTGACGAACACCACCGCATCCGAGCGGTTGCCCTCCAGCGTGGTGTTCAGGTAGACCGTAACATTGGTGCCGTTCTGCACGTTCTCACGGTGCGGGGCGAACAGGTTGATCTTCGGGTAGGCCGCATACACCGGGTCGGGAAGCGGGGTGGGGAAGGCCGGCTCGAATATGCCGTGCATCCCGCTTATGTTGGACACAGTCCCGTTGATCAGCTTGGAGGTGGTGTTCAGCGTGGCATTCACGCGCGACCAGGAGCAGTTGCCCCTTGAAGCGCAGGTGTCGATTTCCAGGCTGTTCTCCGCAACCAGCGAGCCTGCGTACTGCGAGTAGTTAACCAGCACGTCCGCCTTGTAGAACTCGCCGCTCGCGTTCGCGTCGAACAGGAAGACGTTCCTCCGGTTGGCGGGCGAGTCCAGGCCGGATGCCGATTCCTCGGCAAAGGCGAGGAAATTGCCCGAGTACGAGCTTATGTTGAACTGGTAGAATGTGATATTGGTGCGGTTGCTCTCGCTTGCGATGATGCTGTAGTTGCCCGGCGGGACAGAAACGCCGTTCAGGCTTGCGCCGGACGCCACGGTGAACCCGCTGCAGACGTCGTTCAGGTGAAGCGAGGATATGCCGGTCGCAGTAAGGTTGGCAGTCATGTTCGATAGCGCGGCATGCATGCGCTTGGTCTGGTTGGCGCGGTTGTCGTTCACGTCGCGCACGTCAACATAAAGCGAATAGTTGCCCACCTGCGTGGCATTCACAAGCCAGGTGCGGGTGTATATGTAGCCCGGGCTTTCCAGCGTGGATTGCGCTGATGGCGTGGCTGTGCTGCCGTTGGGGTAGGTGACGGTGAGCGCCATGGAGTAAAGTATGGTGTCCAGGTCGGCAGTGACAGTCACATTGGTGGACTGGTTCTGGATGACGTATGTCTGGAGGGGGCAGAAATAGTTCACCACCGGCGGGTTCACGGTGCCGCCGCTCCTTGTGGCAATGAAGTTCCTGGTGGCATTGACATTCGCCGTCCCGTTGTAGCCCCTCGCGGTTATGGTGAGGGTGGCTGCGGGCTGGGCAGGGTCTATGGAATAGAGGTACTCCCAAAGCGAGGAGCTTCCGACCTGGGTTGCCTGGTAGGTGAGGTTGTAAAGGTCGTTGGCAACCTCCACGGTCACATTGGTGACCCAGCTTGTGCCAAGCGTGACATTCACCGTGATGTTCACGGTCTGCCCCTGGAAGAAAATCTGGCTCTCGTTCGGGGTGAGCACCGCAATCGATGCGGATATCACCTGTATTGTCAGGTTCTGGCTGCCGTTAAGCCCGGTGTAGTTGCTCGCGCTCATCAAGGTGGCCGGATGCGTCGCTGTGAAGTTGTAGGGCGCAAGCATGGTCTTTGAGGACTGGCTCTGCGCATACTCCGTGAGCAGGAAGTCCGCCCTGCCTGTCGCATTGGTGGTGGCGTTTGCCGCAAGCGTGCCAGTGGAATTTGTCACGTTCACGGCTGCGCCGTTGACGTCCTCGTTTGCCAGCCCAACCACGTGCACATTGGCATACCAGGAGACCGTGAGGTTGCTGGTGCCGTCCCCTATCACAAGCGAGCTGTTGTCGAACGCGGTGTTGATGAACTGCGCGTTCTGCGAGGAATAGTTGAAGAGGGCCGACCTTCCGGCTATGGACGAGTTTGCCAGCACCACGCCGTTTGACTGGTTGAAGAAAACCCCGTAGGAATCCGTGGCGCTTGCATTGCCCATCGCGAAGTTGCAGTTCTTTATCGTCAGGCTGTTCTGGCTTGAGGTGTCCAGGCCGTAAAAGCCGTTCCCGGACCTTGAGTAGTTGATGGTGTGCCCTGCGCAGTCTATGGTTATTCCCGACGCCCCTGCCACCAGGCAGGTGCCCGAGGAGTACAGGCTGTTCTTGAGAACGGTTGACTCGGAAATGATCCCGCAGGCGGATGCGTTGAGGGACATGGTTACCTGCCGGTTGCTTGTCAGGTTGAAGGAGGTGTAGTTGGTGGTGTTGCCAGTCCAGCCGTATATGGTGAAGTTGCTGTAGAACACGAACGCGCTTGCCCCTGTCTGCAGGTACTCGGCAAGCACCTTCATGGGCGCAACGCCGTCGGTCACGTTTGCGGATGCCACCGTCTGGTTAAGCGTGTTGTTCACTTCCATCTGCCCCATGGGCATGGGCGAGCCTGCAAGGTCTGTGAGGTTGAAGTTCAGGTACCACTGCCTGAAAAGATTGGAGGTTCCGCTGAAATAGCTGTTGCTCGAGTTGGTGCTGGCGTTCACCGCATATGCGCTTGAGTCGGTAAGGTGGAAGTCATACCCGTTCCCGCCGCCCCTTGCCGTTATGGTGGAGTTTGCCAGCGTGGCGTTCGAGCCTCCTGTCAGGCAGAACGCGCCCGAAGAGGACGAGTTGTAGTTTCCCTGCACCAGCCTGCAGTTCTTCAGGGTGATGCCGTTCATCAGGTTGGCTGAAAACCCGCAGCCTGCGCTGCTCCTCGAATAGTTCACATAGTATCCTGCGCAGTTCAGCGTGATTCCCGACCCGCCTGCCTGGAAGCAGCCGCCCGAGCCGTACACGTTGTTGGTGAGCGTGTAGTCGCTTGAGATGAGCCCGCACACGCTGGCGTTCATGTTTATGCTGGTGGTGGTGGATTCGGTGAGCGTGGATTGGGACTGGTTCTTCTCAGCAGTGCCAGTGGCCACGGTGAAATTGTAGGGGTAGTAGTTGGTGGAGCTTCCGCTCACCTGCCGATACTGCCTCGCCACCCCCCACGCGGTCAGTCCGCCCGAGTCCGTGGTGGAGTTGCTGGTGAGGTTCCCGTACTTGTCGATTACGATGACATTGGCGCCCTCCACCGGGGTGGCGCCGGTCAGGTCGGACACATTGGCGCGCAGGTACCAGCTCACGGTGAGCGAGGACGCGGTGTCCCCGAATGTCACCGAGAACGGGTCGAAGCTGGTGTTGACCAGCGTGACGGTGGAAGGCGTGCCGATCGCGTTTCCCACGTAAACGTCATAGCCTGTGCCCGGGTATTCCGCCACTATGACCGAATTGTAGAACGTGTTGTTGGTGGAAAGCGTCTGTGCGAGCACGCCGTAAGAGGTTGCCACGTTGGCCGCGGTCACCGTGGCATTGTAGAACGCATTGTTGTTGGACGCCTGCAGGAAATAGACGCCGCCCGCCGTCGTGGTCAGCCCTGTGTTGGCGATGGTCACATTGGAAAACACGTTGTTGTTGGCGCCGTAGTACAGGTACACGGCATACCCGCTTGTCTGGTTTGCCGTGATGCTTCCGTTCGTGAAGTTGTTGTATGCGACCGGGCTGGGGTTCCCGTTGGTGCTGATTGCCGTGAGGTTGGAGGTGAAGTTGAAGTGGCTGAAGGCGTTGTACGTGACGTCGTTGTACAGGTAAAGCGCATTCGAGCGTATCGAGTAGGCATTGATGTAGGTGAATGTGCTGCCAGACACGCCCGCGGTGAGCTGGATGGCATAGCTGGCATTCGAGGTGACGTTGACGCCTGAGAGCCGGTTTCCGGATGCGACCGTCAGGTATATCCCCACCGAGCCTGCCCTGTCGCCCGCGCCCGTGGTTATCGTGGTGTTAGTGACGTTGTTGTTGTTCGCGCTTGAGATGTAAAAGCCGGCCTGCGTGCCCGCGGTGATGTTCCCGCCTGTGAACAGGTTGTACCGCGAGTTGGTGTAGATTGCCGCGCCATAGCCGTTCCACGAGGTTATGTTGTTGTCCCTAAACTCGTTGCTGTTGCAGTTCGTCGTTATTATCGCGCCGTAGTAGTTGGTGGCGTTGGTGTATATCCTGTTGTTCAGGAAGCGGTTGTAAAGCGAGGTGGTGGTTATCCTCACGCCGTCGTTGCCGTACGTTGTGATGGAATTGTCCGTGAAGGTGTTGGAGGACGATGTGGAGAGGAGCACCCCGTAGTTCACCGCGGCGATGGGCTTGGTGTGGTTCATCGTATTGTTGGCAAACGTGTTGCTGTCCGATGACGCCAGGTAGACCACTGCGTTTGCCCCTGTGGTGGAATTGGTGGAAAGCACGTTCTCGCTCACGTTCGCCGACGTGCTGTAGGCGAGGTAGACCGCAATCGTGTAGCCGCTTATGTTGTTGCCGATGACGTTGTTGTAGTCCCCGTAAAGCTGCACGCCGTAGCCAGTCACCGAGCTTATGTTGTTGCTGGTGACATTGTTGCTGTTCGAGGATGCGGCGGCAAAGGTCACGCCGTAGCCAGTGCCTGCCTGCGCGGTGATGTTGTTTCCGTCTATGATGTTGTTGCTGCTGCTGGTCCCGGTGAAGTAAAGCGCGTGCGAGGTGGGCGAATATATCGTGTTGCCCCTAAAGACGTTGTAGGACGAGCTGCTGGCGGTGAAAACCACTGCGGTCGCAGCTCCACCCGACAGCCTGCTTCTGAACGTGTTATTCAGGAATGTGTTGCTCGAGGTCGCCGAAAAAGCATAGAATGCGTTGGTGTTGTTGCTGTTGAAGGTGGAGTTCGCCACCACGTTGTTCGAGCTGCCCTGGTAGAACGAAAGGGGATAGCTGTACGCATTCGAATTGACTTGGTTTATGGTGTTGTAGTCCGACGTTCCTGACGATGAGGCTATGTAGATGCCGGATGAGTAGTTGGAGCTTATTGTGAGGTTCTCCATCCAGATGTATCCCGCGCTGCTCACCACGTATAGGCTTATGCCGCTGGTATTGATGTTCGAGTCGAATACGTTGCTGTTCGTCGAAGTGTCTATCTGGATGCCGGTTGCCGTGGCGGTGGGGTAGGCGCGCACTGTCAGGTTCCTCAGCGTGTTGTAGTTCGAGCCTCCCTGCAGGTAAAGGGCCGGGAGGTTCCTCGCGGTGAAAGTGCTGCCGGTTATGTTGCTGTTGGTCACGCCGTAAAGGTAGGCGCCATAGACCGCCACGTTGCTGGTGGTGACGTCTGACGACACCACCACGTTGTCAAACACGTTGCTGTCGCCGAAGTAATAGTAGAGCGCGTAGGTATTCACCGTCGCGGTCTTGTTTATCACCACGTTGGAAAAGACGTTGTTCGAGCTTGAGGAGAAATACGCGCCGTACTGGTTCTGGCTCGAGGTGGTGGTCCTGACGTTGGTGAAGTTGTTGCTCTGGGACAGCACATACAGCGCGTAGTGCCCTATGCTTGTGACGTTCGTGTCGAGTATTTTGGTCTGGTTTGCGGCTGCGGTGAGCCTTATTGCCCCCATGGCGACGTTTGTAGCGCTGGTGTCCAGCACCTGGCAGTTCCTGATGGTGATGTTCAGCCTGGCGACGTCTATAGCCGGGACCGCGGTGCCGCCTGTCACCGACACGCTGTTGCCAGCGCAGTCCAGCACTATGTTGTCCGCGCCGAACGTGAAGCACGTCCCGGGCGCCGTCTCAGCTCCGCTAAGGGTGGTGTCCACAAGCAGGTTCCCGCACACCGCCAACGCACCGTTCATCATCAGCACTGCGAAAAAAGCAAAAAAGGGTGAAAAGCGCGCGAAAAAACCGCGCTTTTGATGGCTGTCACTAAGGCATGACTTGCCCATTTGTGCGGAATCGCCCATTTACAGTCGCCTTGCTGAAAAAATCGTGCTTAACTTATATATATGTATCGCAGCTTCCCCCTCGCTTTGGCAAAACGCGAACTTTTATTAAAGGTGGCGCGCCAGACTAGCCTGAGGGTGGGGCAATGGAGGGCATTGGCAGGCCGGTGGAGGAGGGCAAGGTCTACGAGGTTTCCATCGGCGCAAAGGGCGCAAAGGGCGACGGGATTGCGCATGTGGACGGGTTCGTGGTCTTTGTCGCAGGCGGGGCCGTGGGCGAGAAGGCGAGGGTGAAGATAACATCCGTGAAAAGGACGTTTGCAATAGGCGAGAAAATCTGACGGGTGGGTAGTTTCCATGTGCGGCATAATCGGCTACATCGGATACCGGAAAGCCTCGGAGGTCATCTTCGGCGGCCTGCGCAAGCTCGAATACCGCGGCTATGACTCCGCAGGCATTGCCACGGTCTCCGGAAAGGGCATTTCCGCGATAAAGGACATAGGCAGGATAGACGACATCCACGCGAGGCGCAACTTCCTCCAGCTTGAAGGGAAGATGGGCATAGGGCACACGCGCTGGGCAACGCACGGGGGCGTCACGCAGAAAAACGCGCACCCGCACACCGATTCATCCGGCAGGATATACCTTGTGCACAACGGCGTGATCGAGAATTTCGACGCGCTCCGCGCGTCGCTTGCGAAAAAGGGGCACAAATTCGAGTCGGAAACCGACACCGAGGTGATTGCGCACCTTGTTGAGGAGGAGGGCAAAAAAGAGCGCGACTTTGGCAAGGCGTTTGCGCGCGCAGTCGGGAAGCTTTCGGGCTCATGGTCCCTTGTCTGCATGCACGAAGGCGAGGGGGCTATTTACCTTTCACGGAACGGCCCGCCCCTCATCCTCGGGATTGGCAAGGGCGAGATGTTCTGCGCCTCGGACGTCCCTGCGCTGCTGGAATACACCCGGCGCGTAATCTATCTTGAGGACGGCGACCTGGTGCGCCTCACGCGCGAGGGCTACGAAATAAAAAACGGCGGCAAAAAAGCAAGCCGCAGGGTAAGCGCGGTGGCTTGGACCCCGAAGATGGCGGAAAAGGAGGGATTTGCGCACTTCATGCTCAAGGAGATACACGAGCAGGGCGGGAAAATACGCGAGGCGCTCGCCTCGGACGTCTCCGGCGCCGTCTCCCTCCTGAAGGGACAGCAGGGCGCCACTGTGGTTGCCTGCGGCACCTCCT
>JBAZTI010000021.1:0-2529 GCA_041662045.1 Candidatus Micrarchaeia archaeon
CTTGCCTCTTTTTTCGTAAGCTGGAAAGCATGGGTTTTGGTAGCTGCAAGCTCGGTGCTTTTCTGAGGCTTGGCGACCAATTTTTTTGAGTCAAATGGAACAGGAACTTTCTCTTTTGGAATATGTTTGATTTGCTTGGCAACCATATTATCACCACATTATACCATCTATGCCCTTAACTTTATAATCCTGCTCCGCCCCTTGCCAAGCCGCACATCCTCTGCCGCAAGCACTCCGTTCTTTTCAAGCCGGTCAATCCTCTGCCGAAGCGCACGCTCCTTCACCGTGCCGCAAAGCGCTGCGTAGAGCTTGCCGCTTTCAATGCCCTGTTTGCCTGCCTCGCGCACCATGGAGACGATTATCCGGTCAAGCTCGTCCAATGCGCCCATCTTCCTTTCCGCCTTGCTTGTGGACGCCAGCAGCGCGCTTTCCTGTGAGGCGCGCACGTGCTTTACTTCCACTTTCTCCGCATCCTCCCTTTCGGCAAGCTTGCCTGCCGCGCGAAGCAATGCGAGAGCCGCCCTGGCGTCCCCGTTCCTTTTCACCGCGATTGCGGCGCAAAGAGGCGCCACGTCCTCGGAAAGCGCGCCTTCGAAAAATGCAATTTTTGCGCGCGCAGCAAGTATCTCCTTCATCTGAGGCACGCCGTAAGGGGCGAACTTGAAAGTATGCTGCACGAAAGAAGAGCGCACGCGCGCGTCCAGGCGCAGGTGGAATTCCGAATCGTTTGTTATCGCAATCACGCCGGTTTTCAGCGAATGGAGCTCGCCTGCGCGGCACAGGTCGTAAAGCACCTGCACCCCGCCCTCGGAAGCATCCAGCCTGTCAGCCTCGTCCAGCACCACCACAGGTATCCTGCCATCTTTTTTGGCGATTTCCACAATGCGCACGAATATCTCGTCGGATGAAATGCCCCGGCGGGGCATGGGCTCGCCAAGCTTGTCAGCAATGGCAGAGAGTATGGCAAACCTGGAAGGCGATTCCCAGCAGTTCACGTAAAGGGGAAGCGGGCGCTGGGAGTATTCCGACAGCTGCTTGAGGACAAAGCGCGCCACGGATGTTTTGCCTGTGCCCGGCGGCCCGAAGAAAAGCGCATGCTCAGGCTGCATTCCCTCCGAGGCAGGCTTGAGGCAGTGCGCAAGCTCTTTCACCTCGCGCTCCCTTCCTGGAAGCCCGTCCGGCAGGTAGTCAGGCAAAAGCGCGCCCTCGTCGCGGAATATCCTGTTTTCCGTCCGCGCGGTGCGGAAGATGTTGGGCGTAGGCATGGGAGGATAAAGAAGGCGAATGATTTTAATGCACTGTGAAGGTCAGGGTTTTTCCGGGAACATGCGCCTCAGCCTGTGGATGTTCCTGCCGCTTTCCCTTGCATTCCCAAGGCATGTTTCGTAATTTTCAGATTCAGAATAAGCTGGTGCCTCGGGCATGGCGAGCCGCTGTTGCCGCTCTCCCTTTTTTTGCTCAAGCTCGGAAGCGAGCCGGTCTGCCTCTTCCTTGCTTGAGTTGTATTTGCCAAGCGCCTCGAGGCACCTGTCCAGCGTAGAGATGGTGTTTGTGAGCAGCTCGAGCGTGCCTGCATGAAGCGCCGGATTGCCGGTGGCTTCGATTATCTTGGCCCTCTTCAGGCTGGCGAAGACTTTTCTTACCTGCGGAAGCTTGTCGAGGTTCCATATGGGCTTTGACGAAAATTCCTTGGCAGGCTCAAACCCAGGCATTTCCAGTATTGCCTTGGATTGCAGAATTTGCAGGTTTGCCTCGTTCGCAGCAAACTCCAGGTCATCTTTGAGGAGCATGGCGCGTGAAGTGGCTTCGCCAAGAAGGCGCATGAGCGTGCGGTTGCTTCCCCTTGCCTGCCCCTCTGTGGCAGAGCCGCCCGAGCGCGAAGGCTTGATCTTGTCGCCATGAGGAGATTTGAATATTGACTCTGCCCTTTCGTGAAGATTGTCGGGGGCTACAAGCTTTCCAGACCAATAGTCGCGCTCGTATGTGCGTATGAGCTGTTCATGGCTGTTGGCAAGGTTGCCCAGCCTCATGCACTTCTGCTCCATCGTAAGCTTGCTCGCCGGGATTGCCTGCTGTCCGGTAACCATTTTTGCACCTGATTTTGTGTGGTATTAAGTGTTTAAAAACCTATGCACCTTCCGATGCGCAGTCGGCTTTTATAATTCCCGCGTGCGGAAAAGGCACGGGAGGATTATGCTAGCAGTAGCAGACCTGCACATCCACTCCAAGTACTCGCGCGCCACGTCGCCTGGCATGGAGCTTGAGACTCTGAGCAAGTGGGCAAAGATAAAGGGCATTGACATAGTGGGAACTGGCGACTTCACCCACCCTGATTGGTACAAGGAGCTCCAGAAAAAGGCTATCGAGTCAGACTCCGGCTTCCTGCAGTACGGCGGCATGAATTTCTGCCTCTCTGCCGAGATTTCCTGCATATATACCCAGGGAGGCAGGGGAAGGCGCGTGCACCTGGTGGTGCTTTCCCCCTCGCTTGAGATTGTGGCGCAGATAAACGAGGCGCTGGGCAAGCGC
>JBAZTI010000021.1:2539-17875 GCA_041662045.1 Candidatus Micrarchaeia archaeon
GGACGCCAGGCCCATCATCGGGGCAAGCGCAGTTGAGCTTCTTGACATTGTGCAAGGCATTTCGGAAAAGAACTTGCTGATACCCGCGCACATCTGGACGCCGTGGTTCTCTGTTTTCGGCTCCATGAGCGGCTTTGACTCCCTCAAGGAGTGCTTTGGGGAAAAGGCGCGCGACATCTACGCCATTGAAACCGGCCTGTCATCCGACCCTGCCATGAACTGGCGCCTGTCCGAGCTGGACCGCGTGCAGCTTTTGTCAAACTCGGATTCCCACTCGCCTGAGAAAATCGGCAGGGAGGCAAATGTTTTCGAGCTGGACAGGCTCACCTATGAGGAAATGTACGAGGCAATAAGGTACAAGGAGAAGGGAAAGCTGGCATGCACCTACGAGTTCTACCCGGAAGAGGGGAAATACCACTTTGACGGGCACCGCGCGTGCAATGTCTCCTTTGCGCCGGAAGAGACGAAGAAGCACAATGGCACCTGCCCGGTCTGCAAAAAGCCCCTTACAATTGGCGTGATGAACAGGGTGGAGAAGCTTGCCGACAGGCCGGATGGCTTCAAGCCCAAGGGCGCGCCTCCGTTTGAAAGCCTGGTGCCCCTAAAAGAGATACTGGGCGAGGCAATGGGAAAGCCCCCTGCCAGCCGCGCGGTGGACGAGGAATATTTCAGGCTCATAAAGGCGTTTGGCACTGAGTTTGCCGTGCTTCATGCCTCCCCCGCGCGCCTGAAGAAGGCTGCAGGGGACAGGATTGCCGAGGCAATACGCAGGGTGGAAGAGGGGCGCGTGAAAAAAGTGGCAGGCTACGACGGCGAGTACGGGCACATAATAATTTTTGAAAAGGACGAGAAGGAGCGCGAGGTCGGGCAGAAGACGCTGGGGGAGTTCTAACTTACGCTTCATATATCCATTGCCCACATTTTCGCGCGTTTTTAAGGGCAACCCCGCCTAAAACCTCCCCCCTTTTTAAGCTTTTGAGGCACTTTGAGGGGGGTTTGGGCGGTGCCGGACTAAGGGGGGTGAAGCCCCCCTTGGGCTGGCATTTTTAAGCTTTTGAGGCACTTTTAGCCGCTGGACAGGGAAGGTAGATACTATGGCAAAATCCATCGAGCTCAAGGTTGCAGAGGCGCTCCAGAACGACGTGGGGCGCGGGCTTATCCGCATAGACTCCAAGGCAAGGAAGGACCTTGACGTTTCCACAGGGGACATAGTGGAACTCAAGGGAAAGCGCAGCACTGCAGCTTTGGTATGGCAGGCGCACCCGCAGGACGAAGGGATGAACATCGTGAGGATGGACGGCTACCTGCGCCAGAATACAGGGGTGGGCTTGGGAGACAAGATTACGCTGAAAAAGGCCGAGCTGAAAGAGGCAAAGAAAGTGGTGCTTGCCCCTACCCAGCCCATGAAGTACTCGCCTGGCTTTGACCAGTTCGTGAAAAAGAAGATGGTGGGGCGCGCCATAAACAGGGGCGACACCGTTTTCATCGGCGTGTTCGGCACCTCATTCCCGCTTGTCGCAGCCCTTGTCCAGCCAGCAGGCATAGTGATGATAAACGAGGGCACCGAGCTTGTGCTCAAGGAGGCGCCTGAGAAGGAAACGGCACAGGTTGCATCCATCACCTATGAGGACATAGGGGGCCTGAAAGAAGAGGTGCAAAAGATTCGCGAGATGGTGGAGCTTCCGCTTCGCCACCCCGAGCTTTTCGAGCGGCTTGGCATAGAGGCGCCAAAAGGGGTGCTGATATACGGCCCGCCAGGCACAGGCAAGACGCTTCTTGCGCGCGCTGTCGCATCAGAGTCTGAGGCGAACTTCGTGCACATAGGGGGGCCTGAGCTTGTCTCCAAGTTCGTGGGCGAGTCGGAAGAGCGCCTGCGCCAGCTTTTCAAGGACGCGCAGGACAATGCGCCCTCCATCATTTTCATGGACGAAATAGATGCCATCGCGCCCAAGCGCGAGGAAGCCACCAGCGAGGTGGAGAGAAGGATGGTGAGCCAGCTTCTCACCATGCTGGACGGACTGAAGGCGCGGGGGCAGGTCATAGTGATTGGCGCCACCAACCGACCCAACAGCATAGACCCTGCTCTTCGCCGCCCGGGAAGGTTCGACAGGGAGGTGGAGCTTGGCGTGCCGGACAGGCAGGGAAGGAAGGAGATACTCCAGATACACACGCGCTCCATGCCGCTTGCGGAGGACGTGAGCGTGGACGAGCTTGCCAGCATCACGCACGGCTACACAGGCGCGGACGTCTCGGCGCTCACCAAGGAGGCGGCAATGAAGGTGCTGCGCAGGATATTGCCCAAAATTGACCTGGAGCAGGAGTTCATCCCCACTGAGATACTTGACAACCTGAGGGTGACGCGCGAGGACTTCTTCAATGCACTGCGCGAGGTGCGCCCGTCCGCGCTGCGCGAGGTGTTCATCGAGAGGCCCAACGTGAAGTGGGGCGACATAGGCGGGCTTGACAACGTGAAAAAGGAGCTCAAAGACGCGGTGGAGCTGCCGCTTAAGAGCCCCGAGGTCTTCACGCGCATGGGCATACGCCCTGTGAAGGGCATATTGCTCGTGGGGCTGCCAGGCACGGGAAAAACCATGTTCGCAAAAGCAGTGGCAACCGAGACCGAGGCGAACTTCATTTCCATCAAGGGCCCGGAAGTGCTCTCCAAGTGGGTTGGCGAGAGCGAAAAGGCGGTGCGCGAGACTTTCAGGAAGGCGCGCATGGCAACGCCTTGCATAATATTCATAGACGAGATAGACTCCATCGCCCCGAGCAGGGGGGGAGGGGACGAGGGCAACCGCGTCACCGAAAGGATAGTAGACACGCTGCTTACCGAAATGGACGGCCTGACAGGCCTGAAAAACGTGGTGGTGATTGCAGCCACCAACAGGCCTGAGCTCATGGACATTGCGCTCATGAGAGGGGGCAGGTTCGACAGGATAATAGAGATACCCGCGCCCGACGAGAAGACGCGCGCCGAGATATTCAGGCTCCACACAAAGGCAATGCCGCTTGCAAAGGGAGTGGATGTCGCGGCGTTCGCCAAGACGACCGACGGCTACACAGGCGCGGACATAGAGAATGTGTGCCGGGAGGCAGGCATGTCGGCAATCAGGCGCGGCACCAATGTGGACAAGGTGGAGGGAAAGGACTTCGAGGAGGCGCTCTCCATCGTGAAGCCCTCTGTCACAAAGGCATACGTGGACAAGATAAGGAAGTTCGCAAAGGGCGACACGAATTCGATGTACCGCTAGTTGCCATGTTTTGGCAAAAGGTGCTTTCATGAACATGGACAGGATGAAGATTGGCAGGCAGGAGGCATTCGACATCGCGGTGTCGGTGCTGGCAATCGCGCTGGTGTTCACGTTCTACCAGATAGGGCTGAAGCTCGAGCCCTCCACGTTCCTGTTCTACATGGCCGCGGCGGTTATAACGCTCGGCTCTGGCTTTGTGCTGCACGAGCTTTCTCACAAGTACTATGCCATAAAGTACGGCGCGCGGGCGCGCTTTGTCGCCTGGCCGGCAGGGCTGGCGCTCGCCCTTGCAATGGTGATAGTGCCCCAGCTCATATGGGGCCCGGGGGCCGGGATATTCTTCATAGCCCCTGGCGCGGTCTACATATACGCCATGCGACCCATCTCAGTAAAGGAGAACGGGATAATATCCCTGGCAGGCCCTGCGGCAAACTGGGCGCTTTGCGCGCTTTTCCTATTGCCGCTCCTGTTCCTGGACATGCCTCTCCAGCTTGCAAGGGTTTTCTCCATAGGGGCAATGGTGAATGCGTGGCTTGCGCTTTTCAACCTCATCCCGTTCTTCCCGCTTGACGGAAGCAAGGTGTTTGCCTGGGACTGGAAGGTGTGGCTCGGCGCGGTGCTGGTCTCGTTCTTTCTCGTGAGCCTGCCGTCGATTGCGTGATTGCGATGAAGAAGATGAAAGGCGCAGAGGCCGTATTGAGGCGCGTCCGCGCGCTGGGGAATGCGGCAGTCGAGAAATTCCGCCCTAGGAAGGAATACCGGGCAGGCGCGCTTGACGGGAAAATAAGGCGCGAGAGGACAAGGCGGGAGGCGAGGCTGCTTGCCCGCGCGAAAAAAGCCGGCGTCCTCTGCCCTGTGGTGTACGAAGTGTCTGATTTTGCCATACGCATGAAGTTCCTGAAAGGGAAAATGCTTTACCATGAGATGGAGGGAAGGGCGATAACGCGGCGCGAAATAACGGGCGCCGCGCGCATCCTTGCGGCGCTGCATTCGGTGGATGTCGTGCACGGGGACTTCACGCCTGCCAACCTCATGCTTACGCCTGGCGGGATGGCTGTCATCGACTTCGGGCTGGGAAGCATCTCGCCGGATGCCGAGGACAAGGGGACGGACGTGCTTACCATGAAAAAGGCGCTTGCGACTTTTTCAGAAGTCGGGCGCAGACGCACGACTAAGATGAAAAAGGCGCTTGGGGCAAAAGGCGCGGGTTTTGTTTCCGCCTATGCTGCCGCAGGGGGCAGGCAGGCCGTGGTGAGGATGGCGCGCCAGATTGAAAGCCGCGCGCGCTACATGGAAAGGGGCTGATGCAATGGCAGGCAGGAAAATCGCTTCTGGGGACGACAAATCCCGCATTGAATCTGACATACGCCAGTTCCACGAAAACGTGGGCGAGGTGAAGCTCACGGACGAGACGCGCGATGTCGTTGAGCTTGCGCGGCAGTACTGCGAAGACACGAAGTATTTCCTGGAAAAGAAGGATTATGTCACTGCATTCGGCTGCATAAACTACGCGCACGGCCTCATTGACGCATACAGGAAGAAGTGGCGGGAGTGAGGGCGTTAGCGAGCCTTTTTATAAGTATTGGAGAATAAAGGATGCCACTGACGAGAGCATAATGATTATCAGGTGACTTATTGGGATCAAGACCGAGGAAATGGAAGAAGAAAGGCCGCATGCGCTGGAAATGGCTCAAGAAGAGGCGCAAGCGACTGAAGCGCAAGCTCAAGCGCCGCGTGGGCGAGCTGTAAGGCCCGCGCAGGCAAAAGAATATCTTTCATAGCGCAAGCAGCGGCACTGCGGCTGGCAGGGAAAAGGCATAATCCGCATAGAGGCGCAGGCGTCCCATGCCAATGTTTCTTCACGGCGCAGCCTTACCTGACAATGGCGCCAATCGAGACCAGGTCGCGGAAAAAGCCCGGGTAGGCGCGCGAGACGCATTCGCCCCCCTCTATCAAGGTCGGCCCGGACGCGCACACTGCGGCTGCTGCGCATGCCATTGCCAGCGCAGGGTCCCCTTCAGGGTCTATTTTCGCCCCGGCAAGCTTCCCGCCGGTTATGCCAAGCGAGTCGGCTTCATGCTCTATTCTTGCGCCCATCATGCCAAGCGCATGGCAGAGCTTTTTCGCCCGCAGGAGATGGCGGCGGGGAAGGGAGTGCAGGTTGGAAATCCTTGTCTTGCCGCCAGCCGCGCTTGCAAGCACGAGCGCATGAGGCAGGAACATGCCTGCCCCGGGCGCATCAATCTCCGCAGGCAAAAGCGTGCCTGTGGAAACAGAAGCCTCGTGCTTGCGGATGGAAACGCCGGCCCCGAATGCGCGGAAAACCTCGCAGTGGGACTGCCAGTCGCAGCTGCCATGCACGGTTGCCTTGCCGGAAAGCGCGCCTGCGAGAAGGAGGAATGACGAGAGGTAGGGGCTGGATGGCACCCTTATCTCAGCCGGAGGCGAGTATGCCTGCCCGCCAGGGAGGGAGATGAACCCGTCCTTGTCAGAGTAGAACCTGATGCCGTATTCCTTCATGAGGGACATCGTGTCTTTCACGTAATGCCAGCCCGGGAGCGCGCCTTCCAGGCCCATGGACGCGCCCAGGGGAAGCAGGGGGGCGCAAAGGAGGATGCCTGACAGGAACTGCGGGCCCAGCTGGCCGAGGTAGACCTGCTCCTCCATCGAAAAGGGGCCCTTCACCGCCGCAGGGAGGGAGCCGCCGTACGCAGCCTCTGCCCCCGCAGCCTCAAGGAAGGCGAAAAACGGGGAGAGGTCCTTTTGGGACAGGAGCAGCGAGCCGGATACCCTCACCTCGCTGCCAAACGAGGCGGCAAGGGGAAGGAGGAGCTTGAGGCATGTGTTGGAGTCGCCGCAGTCCACCTCGGAAGGCGCCGCAGGCCCATCTGGCCCGAAAACGTCAGCAATGCCCTCGCCGTGCACGATGTCGGCCCCGAACGCGCGGCAGGCCGAGATTGTGGAGGAGATTTCAGGAAGGGCGGGAAGGCCGGAAACCGCGGTCTGCCCGGGCGTGAGGGAGGAAAGCACAAGCGCGCGGTGCGCCATGGGAGCGGACGGCGGGGCGGCTGCCTCGCCGGAAATTATGGAACGGCGTATCTCGGCCTGCATGCAAGATGCACGGAAGCGTATTTTTTATTCCTATGTTCGGTATAGCCATCATGGAAAGTGCAATCAATGAGGGCAAGGCATCCATCAGGGCCTGCAAGGGGGTGTTTTTCAATCCCGAGATGGAGCTTTGCAGGGGCGTCTTTTCGCTTGCCGTTGGCGCGATAGGCGGAAAAATGGACGTCGTTGACGCCATGTGCGCAAGCGGCGCGCGCGGCATCCGCTACAAGCTTGAGAACAGGAGCGTGGGCAAGCTCGCGCTTGTGGACGCAAGCAGGGCGGCAATCGCCTGCGCAAGGAAAAATGCCGCGCGGAACAGGGTGAAGTGCAGGCTCGCCTGCTCAGATGCGAACGATTTCCTCCGCAAAAACTCATTTGACTTTGTGGAGCTCGACCCTTTCGGCTCGCCGCAGCCGTTCCTCCATGACGCTGCCCGCTCATTTGCAGGCAAGGATGCTGGCTGGCTTTCGGCAACCGCCACTGATGTTGCCGTGCTCTGCGGCGCGCACCATGCGGCATGCCTGAAGAATTATGCCGCCATGCCCCTGAACAACGAGTTTTGCCACGAGAATGCCTGCCGCATACTCGCCGCGGCGGTGGCAAGGGCATTTGCGCCCCTGAACATTGCCGCGTCGCCAGCATTCACGCTTTCGCACAGGCATTATGTCAAGGTGCTTTTCTCGCTTTCCCGCGGCGCTGAAAAGTCGGTCGAGGCGATGAAGAAAATCGGCTATGTTTCCTACTGCCCGTCCTGCCAGTGGCGCGAGGGGAAAAGGCTTCCCGACAGGAAAGAGTGCCCGGAATGCGGCGCGCTTCTGCACACCGGGGGCCCCATGCACCTCGGCGCGCTTTGGGACTGCGCGCTTGTGGAAAAAATGCTTGCCCTCAATGCAGAAAGGAAGTATGCGAAAGCAAAGGAGATGGAGAAGCTCCTGGGCGCCATCATTGCCGAAAGCCGCATCCCCTCCATTGGCTACTATGACTTGCATGTAATTGCGAAAAAGAGGGGGTCGAAAATCCTTCCAATGGGCGCTGCGCTTGAAAAAATAAGGAAAGATGGCTTTTCCGCCTCGCGCACGCACTTCTGCCCGACCGCGGTCAGGACGGACGCGCCGCATAGGAAGGCGCTGGAGCTCCTTTCAGGCCAACGCGCCTGAAGCTACCTATTGCGGGCAAACGCCTGTTTAAAAATGCGGAGGGCTTTCCATAGGCGGGGTGCTTGGTTGGGGCTGCCAGAGTTCATCGTGATGTTCCGAGAGGTTTTTGAGATATGCCTGGTGGTGGCGATAATCCTTGCCTGCCTCCACAAGGCAAGGAGGCAGGAGTACGCGCCGTTTGTCTATGCCGGGATTGCGCTTGCGGTAGCCGCTTCACTTTTGGCCGCGGCCGCATTTGAGGCGCTGGCAGGCGGGTTTGAGGAAAACGAGGCGCTGTTCGAAGGCGCCACCATGGTGCTTGCCGCCCTGCTTGTCACAGGGCTTGTGCTGTGGATGCTTTCCAAGAAGGATTTTGCAGGGGAAATCCGGCAGGGGGCATCAAAGAGGCTTGATAGCGGGGCGAAAGCGGGCCTGCTGGCGTTTGCATTCCTGGCGGTTTTCCGCGAAGGAGTGGAAATCGTGCTGTTCCTGGGCGGCATTGCGCTTGGCACGGGCGGGCTGGACTGGCTTTCAGCGCTTTTGGGCGGGGCGGCGGCAATTGCCCTGTCCTATGCGTTTTTCCGCCAGATGGTGAGGCTGGAGCTGGGCAGGTTTTTCCTTGCAACCGCGATAATCCTGGTCTTCCTAGCTGCAGGCATGCTCTCGCAGGGCGTGCACGAGCTGCAGGAGGCAGGGGCAATTCCCACCACGGTTGAGCACATATATGACATCACCCCGCAGGCCAATGCCGACGGGACCTACCCGGCCATGCACGAGAAGGGGGCGGTGGGGGCGATGCTGAAGTCGCTGGTGGGCTATGACACCGCGCCCTCGCTGGAGCAGGCTGTTGCGTATGCAGGGTATTTGGCGCTTGCCGGGATTGCATATGCAGCCATGAAAAGGGGAGCCTGACGCCTGAGGATGCTTTATTAACGTTTTTCATCAAATCTCCGACTACGCGCCACTGTAGCTCAACCTGGGAGAGCAATCGGCTGAAGCACTGCCCCGCGCGCATGCGGGCGGTTTCGACACCGATGTGTTGCTGGTTCAAATCCGGCCAGTGGCATGTGCGTTTTGCTGGAGCAAAACGCATCAGACATCGGGCGCATCTCGATGTTGATGTACATTTTGCCAGAGCAAAATGGGCAGTTCGCCAAATCCCTCTGGAGATTTGACGATGCCTCGGTAGCTCAGTCGGTAGAGCGATGGACTGTTATCGCGCGCATGCGCGGCAGCTATCCATAGGTCGCAGGTTCAAGTCCTGCCCGAGGCGCTTCTTTTTTATCGCTGTTGAAGCGGCTGGTGGAAGAAGCGGGGAAGTTGCCGCAGTTTAATTAATTTTTGCCCGAATATGCATGCGGATAAAGGAGATGGTTTTCATGGCAGACAACAGGAAAAAGGACGAGAAGAAGGACGAAATCTCCGGCGACAACAAGCTTGCCGTGCTCCTGGAGAAGCTTGACAAGGAATTCCTGAAGGAGATGGCCGGCAGGCCGTACCTGCTGGTGGCGACCTCTGGCTATGAAATAGGCAGGGACGGGGACAGGGCAACTTTGGCTGCGCAGTGGAGCTGGCGCTCGAACGTGCTCGTCGGCAAGGAGGACAGCGACAAGATGGCGGAATTCCTTGCCAACCAGCTGAAGGACGTCTCCGAGCATCCGGAGTATGGCGTGAAGAGGAAGTACAGGAAGTAGCTTCCTTTTTGCTTTCCCCTGGCAGGCGCCGCTACTTGGCGAAGTAGAACTGCAGCGAGCGCGAGACTATCTTGATGGACGTCAGTATGAAGCCTGCGAACACCACCACGAGCACCTGCGTGCTCATGTCCGCGAAGAAGTAAAGGAAGATGGCGGACGTGGAGGGGAGAATGTAGGCGAGTATGGCGAAGTTCATGAGGTCCTCGATGGACTTGGAGGGCGTGCGAAGCGCAGCGGTGTATTCCCTTGTCCTTAGGCGCCGAAAGACTATGTATTCGTTCCCGCCCACCAGCACCACGCCCAGGGCGAAGAGGATGACCCCGAGGTTGAAGCTTGCGAACACCATGCAAAGAGTGCCTATCATGAGAAGGAGGGAGAACGAAATCGTGAACAGGAGCGAAATGCGGGAAAACTGCTCCCTTTCGTTCGACCACAGCAGCATGGAAACCCCTCTCCCAGAAAACCTATAATACGATGCCCGATGCGCGCGCAAAGCTTCCTGAGGGCAGCTCCTCCTCTATCTGCAGCAGGCGGTTGTACTTCGCAGTCCTCTCAGCGCGGCAGGGGGCGCCAGACTTTATCTGCCCGCAGCCAATCCCGGCTGCGATGTCGGCGATGGACGCGTCCTCTGTTTCGCCCGAGCGGTGGGAGACCACCACCCCCAGCCCGCTTTTCCTGCAAAGCGCGGCTGCGGAAAGCGCCTCTGAGAGCGTGCCCACCTGGTTCACCTTGAGAAGAAGGGAGGAAAGCGAGCCGCACCCGATTGCCTGCGAGAGCCGCCCGACATTCGTCACGGTAAGGTCGTCCGCCACGAGCTGCACCCTGCCGGACAGGCGCCTGCGCAGGGCTGCAAAGTCCGAGAACGCCTCCTCGCAGAACGGGTCCTCCAGGCTGATTATCGGGTAGCTTTTGGCAAGCGAGGCGTAAAGGTCGGACAGCTCGCAAGGCAGAAGCCTTTTCCCGTCCACGCTGTAGCGCCCGCTTTTTGCATCGTAAAACGAGGATGCTGCCGCGTCCATGGCGAGCAGCACCTTTTTCCCGTAGCCGCATTCCCCTATTGCCTGCTCAAGCAGGGAAAGCGCCTCTCCTGTGGAGCGGCAGGGAGGGGCAAACCCCCCCTCGTCCCCCACTCCGGTTGCAGCAGACCCGTATTTCTTCGAGATTATGCCGCGCAGGGAATGGTAAATTTCCGAGCCCGCCCGCAACGCTTCGGAAAATGACGGAAAGTGGAGCGGGAAGACCATGAACTCCTGGATGGAGACGCCGTTGCCCGCGTGCTTGCCGCCGTTCAGCACGTTGAGCATGGGAGACGGGACGATGGGCTTTTTCCCAAGCAGCCGGTAAAGCCCTGCCCCCTGCTCGCTTGCCGCGCACTGCGCGCACGCAAGTGAAACCGCAGTGGTGGCGTTTGCCCCCAGGCGCGACTTGTTTTTTGTCCCGTCAAGCCTGCAAAGAAGGGAGTCTATCCCCTGCTGGTCAGAGGCATCCGTGCCACGAAGGGCATTTGCTATCTTCGTATTTACGTTTTTCACTGCCTTCGAGACGCCCTTGCCCCCGTACTTCCTGCCTCCGTCGCGAAGCTCCAGGGCCTCGTGCACCCCGGTGGAGGCGCCCGAGGGGGATGACGCCCTGCCAACCCCCCTGCCTGTGCGCACCTCTGCCTGGACCGTGGGGTTCCCCCTGGAGTCCAGTATCTCACGCGCGAAAACAGAGGTTATCCTGCCCGTAGCAACACCGAAAGCAGTAGGCAGGCAGGGTTAAAAAAGCAGACTGTGCGCTCAGAGCGCCTTGAACTTCGCGCGCTTGCCCATGTCGCCCCAGCAGTCCTTGCAAATCACGTGGCGCGCCACTTTTTTCACGCGCTTGGCGCTCTTCTCGCATGACTCGCAGACCATCCTTCCGCAGGAGTTGCACTTTTCAAGCATGTATTGCTGTGAGCTGCACCTTTCGCAAATCAATCAATCACCGTTTCATTCTCTCCTCGATATAAGGGAAAACGAATATAAACCTGCTTTTGGCGCGCGCAGGAGGGCGCGCTTTGGCGCAAGTCAGGGCTTCTTCAGGGAGCGCACCATGCTCGGCAGCGCCTTGATGTGCTTGGGCCCCACCACGCCTGAGAGGTTGGATATGCGCCTCTTTGCCGCCATGGCCTTCCAGTTGGAGAGTATCTTGGCGCTTATGAAGTAGGCGCTTCCCGCGGCTATGATGCCTGTCGCGGCGGTAAGGAGCGAGGCGGCGGCGATCACAGGGATGGAAAGCATGATTGCCCCGAATGAGTAGGAGATGACAAGCTCGTGGAAATGCGTGCCTGTGCTTGGGGCGTATTTCTCGATTATCTGGTCGGCGTCAGCCTTTGCAAGCCGCAGCAGGGCATCCTGCTTCGGAACGTTGCCCTCGGCCCTCAAAAGCGCCTCGGAGGTCCTCTCGTAATGTGCCTTAAGCTCGCCCACCATGGCATTCGCAGCCTTGCGGCTGCCGCAGCCCGCGATGACTTCCTGCATCGCCTTTTCATAGGCGCCCACGAAGTCTGCGCTGGCCTGCTGCTGGAGCGGGATGGTGCCTTGCATGCCACGATTACAGCGTGCAGGATTAAAAGGATTGCTTCCGTCTTTCCCTCCATGAGATTTGCAGTGTTGCTTTTTTTCGTGATGATTGCGCTTCCCGTCCTCCATCCTGCAAGCGGGGTCAGCGCCCTGAGAAGCGCCCTGAACGAGCTGTGCGTCGGCTTAAGCTCGCTGCTCCCTGTTGCCGCCATGCTCATGACGCTGCTTGCAGCCGTGATTTATGCGGTTGGCCAGATGATGGGCGCCGAGACGCGTGCGCGCGCGAACGTGTGGGCGACAGCCGCGCTCACAGGCGCAATGATGGCAGTGCTGATAACAGTGGTGGCGCCAAGCATACTGGGGGCCGTCTACGGGGGCACCATAACCTGCAGCGGAGGCGGCGGAGGGGGCGGCCCGCCCACGTGCCCCGCTGGCCAGACTTGGTGCGCTGCTGAGAGCAAATGCAAATCCACTTCATTGCCATGCGGCGGAGGAGGCACCACTTAAGTAGCTGATTATCCCTTACTTTTTCTCAATGGCAACCGCGAGCTCGGCCTCGCCTATCTCCCACTCCTTCTTCGCTGCGTGCGGGGGGATAGTGAAGCCCACTGAAGAAGCATTCACCTGGCGCGCGATTTCCTCTGAGTGCCTGCGCACGATTGCGGCAAGCTCCTTGTCGGGCGTGTGCAGGTGCAAGGCTATGCTGTCCGACTCGACAAGCTTCTTCTCCTTGCGCATTATCTGCACCCTGCGCGCCACCTCGCGGACCATGGCCTCCTCATAAAGCTCCTTTTTCATCTCGGTCTTCAAAAATACCTTGCCGCCCTCGAAAGGCGCGATTGCAAAGCCCTCGGCGCTTTCCTTTATGCCCACCATCTCCCGGGACAGCTCGAACTTGCCTGCCTTGAAGGGCTTGTCAGGGCCGGAGAGCCATGCGGCTATCTCGGCCGGGGGGAGCTGCCCTATGGCCTCAAGCGCAGAGGCGGATTCCCGCTTGAACGCCGCGCCCACCTTTGACTTGTTCACGGCCACTTCGACCGCCGTCTTGGGCTGCTTGGCGTTTTTCACGCTCCGCACGTTCGAAAGCGCCTCTATTATCTCGGAGAGGTGCTCCACCGCCGAGAGAACCTCGGTGGACTCGGAGACTATGCGCGCCTCCTCAAGGGGCCAGCGCAGGGGCAGCACGGCCTTCTGCCGCGCGCTTGCGCACGCCGTGGAGATTTCCATTGCCAGCGAGAAGTGCCTCTCCAAAAGCGCGTCGCGGCGCTTCTTGTCCGCAGACGGCCAGGGATGCAGGCTGATGGAGGCCTTGCCCTCGTGGCGCATGTAGAAAGAGCGGTATATGTGCTCGGATATGAATGGCGAGAACGGGGTGAGCAGGCGGAGCGAGTCGAATATTGCATGGTAAAGGACCGCGGCAGCCGGGCAGGATGCGCCTTCCTCGTCAATCCGCTTTTTCGCAAGCTTCATGTACATCCTGCTGACATCCTCGATGAGGAAGGCGCGCACCGCCTTGGCGGCAATGTGGGGGCGGTACGTGTCAAGCGCGGCAGTGCTTTCCTCGGTGGCTGCGCAGAGCCGCGAAAGCAGCCACCTGTCCTCGGCGCGCAGGAGGGAGTCGTCGGGCACTGGCGGCTTGGCATCTGAGGCGCAGAAGCGGGAAAGGAAGATGCCCAGGTTGTAAACCGTGCCTATTGCGCGGTGCGCCTCCTTTATCTCGTCCCAGTTGAAGCGCAGGTCGTCCCAGACCGTGTTCGAAAGCGCCCAGAGGCGGAACGCGTCCGCGCCGTACTTGTCAAGCACCTCCTCCAGCGGCACGAAGTTGCCAACAGACTTGGACATCTTCTCGCCTTTCTCGTCCACGAAAAAGCCGTGCATGAGGAGCGTCTTGTAGGGTATTTCGTTGTTCAGCACCACGCCCGAGCCAAGAAGGGAGTAGAACCACCCTCGCGTCTGGTCCTTGCCCTCCACGATGAAATCCGCCTTTTGGAGCCTCGTGCGCTCAGAAGGCGAAAGAGACGCCCAGATGGCGTTCCCCGAGTCAAACCACACGTCCAGTATGTCCGGCACGCGGTGCGAGGCTGACCCGCACTTCTCGCACTTGAGCTTGACACGGTCTATGTAGGGGCGGTGGAGCTCCTCCACCTTGGGAAGCTCGTCATTGGAGCCTACCACCTTCAGGTGGCTGCAGGAGCCGCATTTCCAGATGGGAAGCGGGATGCCCCAGTAGCGCTGCCTGCTTATGCACCAGTCAGGCGCGGTGGCGACAAAGTCGGAAAAGCGCGTCTTTGCGAACGGGGGCTGCCACTCGCAGCTCCCTATCTCGGAAAGCATCCTTTCCTTGAGCTTGGAAATCGAGATGAACCACTGGTTGGTGGCTATGAAGATGAGGGGCGTCTTGCAGCGCCAGCAGTGGGGGTAGCGGTGCGCCAGCCTGCCCTCGTGGATGAGCGAGCCGCCTGCCGCCAGGTCCTCAATCACCCTGGCAGACGCCTCGCGCGCCGGCATGCCTGCGTAGCTCCCTCCCTCCTTTGTGAACTTGCCCGTGGAGTCTATGGGCGAGAAAATCTCGATGCCGAAGCGCTTGCCTATCACAAAGTCCTCAGGCCCGTGCCCTGGGGCGCAGTGCACAAGGCCGGTGCCGTCGTCAAGCGTGACATACTCGTCCGAAAGCACCACAAAGCGCTCGCACTTCTTGCCAATCTTCCCCTGCAGCGGGTGCTCGTACTTGAGCTTTTCAAGCTTCTTGCCCGACAGCTCGCCGGACACTATGGCCGACTTTCCTGCCAGCGACATCACATGGTCGAGGCGCTCCTTTGCCACAATCCACGTCTCATCGCCCACCTTTGCCTTCACATAGGTGTAGATTGGGTGCGCCATTATCGCCATGTTCGCGACAAGCGTCCAGGGGGTGGTGGTCCAGATGATGAAGTACTCGTTGGGCGCCGAGAGGGACTTGAACTTGACGTAGATGGACGGGTCTGCCTGCTCGCCGTACTCAAGCTCGTAGTTGGCAAGCGTGGTTTCGCACCTGCCGCAATGCGGCACAACGTACACGCCCTCGGCGATGAGCTTCTTCTGCTCCGCGGCGGCGATGGTGCGCCAGGATGCCTCCACGTAATCGTTCTTGAAAGTGACATAGGGGTGGTCCCAGTCCATCCACACCCCGCAGCGCGCGAACTGGGAGGAATTGAGCGAGATGAAGCCGCTTGCGAACCGCTTGCACTCGGAGATGAATTTTGCGACCCCGATTTTGCCCTCTATGTCCTTCTTGTTGGAGATGCCAAGCTCCTTTTCCACCTTGACCTCGATTGGAAGGCCGTGGGTGTCAAAGCCCGGGACGTCCCGCACGTTGAAGCCGCAAAGGCGGCGCTGGCGGATGATGGAGTCCTTGATGCATTTGTTCCACGCGGTGCCGGGGTGGATTTGCCCCGTCACATAAGGCGGCCCGTCGCAGAAATAGAACTGCTTGCCCTGGGCGGTTTTCTCGCGAAGCTTGCGGTAGATGCCGTTTTCATTCCAGAATTTCAGCAGATCCTCTTCGATTTTGACCATGTCAGGCATTGTGGAACACCTTAAGCAGACCCGCTTTCCCCGTTTGCGG